>NZ_JQMO01000003.1:4206103-4506539 GCF_000744785.1 Kitasatospora azatica KCTC 9699
CGGCCGACGCCGACGCTCCACAATCCGTCGTCCCGCTCGAAGCCGGCCGGCATCCCGCTGGGCCGGGTCGGCGCCCGGTGCACCCGGACGAAGTCCCGGCTGGCCACCCGCCGCCCGTTCGGGATCAGGACGTCGATCACGTCGACTTCCGAGGGATGGCCGGCGCTGGCCAGACCGGCGTCGGCCAGCACCGCGAGCCCGGTCAGCAGCACCGCTCCCGGCCTGGGCCGCTCGCCCTTGGGCGCCGCGTAGCTGAGCGCCGCGCGCAGCCGCTGATGTGGTGTCAGCCGGCCGCTCTGCAGGCAGATCACCCGTGGCAGCACCCGCTGCCACGGGCCGCCCGGACGCAGGCGGTGGGCGATGGTCCCGGACGGGACACCGTGCTCGATCAGCTGCGCACGGGTGACGATGTGCTGCTGGTCGGCGCCGAGCAGCCGGACGGTTTCAAGGGCAGTCATGTGCGGGGTGGTGCCCAGCCGGACCGTGGGTATGCGAAATATCCCCCGGAGGTGGTCACTCCCCGCCCATGTTGACTTTCGCGCCCGGCGTGCTCAGACCGTGATCAGGGGGCCGGTGTGTCTGACGCACTCCTGGTCGCGTTCGCGGCCGAGGCCGTGCCCGATCTGCCCGAGGTGGCCGATCCGCCGGTCCGGGGCGCTCGGCGCGATCGCGGCCGCGATCCGCAGCTCGATGATGTCGCGCACCGCCGGCCACTCCTCGGCCAGGATCGAGTAGAACGCGGTGCTGCGCACCACGCCGTCCAGACCCCGGCTGTGGGCCCGGCGGACCCCCTCCGAGGTGGCGCCGAGTCGCTCGATCGCCGCGCGCGAGCGCAGGTTGCGGGCGTCCGCGCGCAGCGAGATCCGCTGCACGCCCCAGGTCTCGAAGGCGTGCCGCAGCATCAGCAGCTTGGCCTCGGTGTTGATGCCGGTGCCCTGGGCGTGCCGGGAGAGCCAGGTGCGGCCGATCTCGGCGGCGTCGGGGGTGGCGGTCAGCGGGTCGCCGACCGGACCGGCCGGCAGCGGCGGCCAGACCACCGGACCCTGCCAGTAGTCCAGTTCCAGGAACCGGGTGGACCCGACCACCAGGCCGTCGGAGGCCCGGACGGTGGCGAAGGCCAGCGAACGGCCGGCCGCCATGTCGGCCTGCGCGATCGCGATGAACTCCCGCGCGGCCGCCACGCCCTGGGGGACGGCGGTGAAGGCGTACGTCGTGCGGTCCTCGGCGGCGGCCGCGGCCAGGGCCTCGGCGTGCCGCTCGGTGAGGGGCTCCAGCCGAACGGTGCGGCCGGTGAGGGTGACAGGTGCTGGCACGGAACCTTCGATCCTTCGGCGGTCGGAGGATGCCCTCGCGCCCAGGTTGCGGGCGTCCGGGACGGTGGACAGGTCGCCCCGCCCAGAGCGGGTCCGCGCCTCCTGGGTACGCCGGAGCATCGGCCGTACGACGGGAGGAAGCGGCCCTTGGGCGGGCAGCGCGGTGCCGGAGCGGGCACGGTTCGCATGGACCGGTCCGGCGGGGATGTGCGGGGGGACAGTGTGCGTCCGCGAGATGGCCGAAGAGGGAATCAGAGCGCGAAGGGAAGCAGGCGGCCAAGTGAAGGCAAGGTGCGAGGCGGTGGCAGACCGAACATGTTCGGGATCGTGGCCCACGGCGTGACAGACGACGTGGCGACGACGCGACGATGCGAGGCAGCGAGAGGACGATACCTGCCTTGGCCCCCCGCGTCACTTCGCGGCGCGCCAAGAAGAGGAGCGAAGGCCTCGATGCTACGCCGCACGGCCCTGTCTTGGCCAGTCCCACGCCCCACTCTGCTGCGCTGACCTGCGAGGATGTCCAGTGGGTGGCGGTTTGGTGGCAGCTCGGAAGTGAGAAGATTCCGGCGTGGGGCGATCGGCGGGAATGTCGGTGCCGCGCGGCACGCTGGTGCTGATGACCGACAGGTAGGACCGACGAGTAGAAACGGGTTGGGTGCGCGGTGCGTGATCCCGAGGCGCTGTACGAGCTTGAGCCGCAGGGCGTGGCGGCGGTGGCGGCCGCGACCGCCGACGACGGCCTGATCCTGCTCTACCACTTCGAGGGCTTCATGGACGCCGGTGAGGCGGGCGGCCAGGTGATGGCCCATCTGCTGGAGCAGGGCAAGCCACAGCTGGTGGCGCGGTTCGACCACGACCGCCTGGTGGACTACCGGGCCCGTCGTCCCGCGATGACCTTCGACCGGGAGAGCTGGACCTCCTACGAGCCGCCGGAGATCCTGCTCCAGCTGGTCCAGGACGCCACCGGCACCCCGTTCCTGGTGCTCACCGGCCCGGAGCCGGACGTCGAGTGGGAGGCCTTCGCGGCCGCCGTCGGCCAGTTGGTCACCGAGCTCGGCGTCCGCCTCACGGTGGACTTCCACGGCATCCCGATGGGCGTGCCGCACACCCGCCCGGTCGGCCTGACCCCGCACGGCAACCGGCTCGACCTGGCCACCGGCTACCCCGTCTGGTTCGAGCGCGCCCAGGTGCCGGGCAGCGCCCAGGCGCTGGTCGAGTACCGGCTGGCCGAGGCGGGGCACGACGTGCTCGGCTTCGCCGTGCACGTGCCGCACTACGTGGCCCGTTCGCCCTACCCGGCGGCCGCGGTGCTGATCCTGGAGGCGGTGCAGTCCGCCAGCGGCCTGGTGCTGCCCGGCCAGGAGCTGCGCGAGCGGGTGGGCGAGGTGTACGCCGACATCGAGGAGCAGCTGGCCCAGGGAGACGACGAGCTGAGCTCGGCGATCCGCGGCATGGAGGGCCAGTACGACGCGGTCGCGGGCGCGGAGAGCCGGGAGAGCCTGCTCGCGGAGGCGGCGGAGCTGCCCTCGGCGGACGAGCTGGGCCGCCAGTTCGAGCAGTTCCTCGCCGACCACGAGCGGGGCGGGGAGTAGTTTCGCGGGTGTCGTTCGTTGGGTCCGGCATGAAGATCCTCGGGCTGCTGGCGGTGCTGCTGCTGCTCGCCGGCTGCTCGGGCTCGGCCTCGGGTGGTGGGCGGCCGGCGGCCGCGAGCGCCGTGCCCGGTAAGGGCGCGCCCAGCACGCCCGCACCCAGCACCCCTGCACCCAGCCCGCCCGCACCCACGGGGCCGTACGTCGCGCTCGGCGACTCGTACACCTCCGGCCTGCAGCTGGAGCCGGCCGGGACCGGGCCCAAGGGGTGCGGCCGGTCGACGGTCAACTACCCCTCGCTGGTCGCGCAGGACCTGCGGCTGACCCAGGGGGAGTTCACCGACGTCAGCTGCTCCAGCGCCACCACCGCCGACCTGACGGCCGCTCAGCGGGTGGACGGCGGCGCCAACCCGCCGCAACTGGACGCGCTCAACGGGCAGACCCGGCTGGTGACGGTCGGTATCGGCGGCAACGACGCGGAGTTCATGAAGGTGGTCGAGCGGTGCGCCGAGCAGGGCGTGCTGAAGGCCGTCGCGCTGGCCAAGGGCGAGGCGCCGTGCAAGGACTCGTACACCGCGCCGGACGGGAGCTCCACGCTGAGCGGGGTGCTCGACACCGTCGGCGTGCGGCTGGCCGGGGTGCTGCAGGAGGTGGCCCGGCGGGCGCCGCAGGCCAGGGTGTACGTGGTGGGGTACCCGGCGCTGCTGCCGACCGACCCGGCCGGCTGCCTGCCGGTCCTCGGTCGCACGGTGGCCGCCGCCGACCTGGTCTTCCTCGCCGAGCAGGAGCAGCGCCTGAACGCCGTGCTGAGTTCGCGCGCCCGTGAGGCCAAGGCCGGTTTCGTGGACACCTACACCCCCTCCGCCGGCCACGACATGTGCGCCGACCGGACCACCCGCTGGATCGAACCGCCCTTCCCGGCCCCCGGCCGCGCCCCGCTGCACCCGAACGCGGCGGGCCAGCAGGGCATGGCCCAGGCGGTCCTACGGGCCGTCCACGCCGGCCAGTAGCCAGGCCGGTCCGACTCAGGTCACCGGGCGGCGGCCTTGCAGACCGCGTCGGTGAGGGCGAGCGCGTACTCGTCGGTGAGGGCCTCGACGCCGAACAGCAGGCGGTACCAGAGCGGCGCGTAGACCAGGTCGAGCAGGAACTCCTCGTCCTGGTGGCCCACCTCGCCGCGCTCCCGGCCGCGGACCAGCAGCTCGCGCACCGCCTCCCGGCGGGCGGCGATCAGCTCCTGCCACATCCGGCGGGCGAACTCCGGGTCCTGCAGCGCCTCGGCGGCCAGTGCCCGGTTGAGGTCGCCGGCCACGCCCTGGGCGGTGCGGAAGGTCAGGGTGAGCAGCTCGGCCAGGTCGCCGCGCAGGCTCCCGGTGTCGGGGGTGGGCAGCTTGGCGACCGCGAAGCCGGCCAGTGCGTCGAGCACCACCTCGCCCTTGCTGCGGTAGCGGCGGTAGACGGTCTGCTTGGAGACCCCGCTGCGGGCCGCGATCCCCTCCATGCTCAGGCCGCGGTAGCCGTGCTCCTTGGTGAGCTGCAGCGCCGCGTGGCGGATGGCTTCGTCGACGGCAGGGTCGCGGGGGCGTCCGGTCATGGGCCCAGGATACCCGTTGACATACGGTGCGTCTCGTATTGAAATAGAGATACGCAACGGACCGTATGTGAATGGGGGTCTCCGATGCGCTCTCCCCGCGGCGCGTTACCCGCGCTGCTCTCGCTCTCCCTGGGGTACTTCACCCTGGGCACCGCCTCGCTCGCCGTGGTCGGCCTCGGCGGGCCGATCGGCCGGGCCCTGCACACCGGACCGGCCCAGGTCGGGGTGCTGGTCAGCGTCTTCGCGCTGACCTTCGCGGTGGCCGCGCCGCTCGCACCGGCCGTACTGCGCCGGCTGGATCGGCGCCGGGTGCTGCTGCTCGGCCTCGGGCTGCTCGCCCTCGGCGGACTGGCCGGCGCGCTGGCCCCGAACTCCGCCGCGCTGATCGCCGCCCGGGTGGTCGGCGGCCTCGGCGGCGCGGTCTTCGGCCCCGCCTCCTCGGCGGCGGGCTCGCTGCTGGTCCCCGAGGAGCGCCGCCCCCGCGCGCTGGCCACCGTCTTCGCCGGGATGACGGTCGCGGCCGTGCTCGGCGTACCGCTCTCCTCCTACCTGGGCGGCGCGATCGGCTGGCGCTGGACACTGGCCGGACTGGCCGCCGTCACCGCCCTGGCCCTGGTGCTGGTGGCCGCGTCGGTGCCGCCGCTGCCGGCCGGACCGCCGCCGACAGCCGCCGGGTACCGGGCTGCGCTGCGCACCCCGGGCGTGCTGGCGGTGGTGCTCACCACGCTCTGCACGATGGCCGCGCAGTTCACCGTCTACGGGGTGGCCGGCGCCTACCTGGCCGAGCGGTTCGGGCTGGCGCCCGAGGAGGTGACCCTGGTGCTCTTCGCCTTCGGGCTGGTCGGTGTGCTCGGAAACGCCTGCGGCGCCCGGGTGTTCGGCCGACTCGGCGGCGGACGGACCATCGCGCTGACCCAACTCGGCCTGGCCGCCGCCTTCCTGGGGCTGCTGGTGGCACCGTCCGGGCTGCTGCCCGCCGTTGCCCTGCTGGCGCTCTGGGCCTTCTTCAGTCAGCTCTACCAGGCACCGCAGCAGGCCAGGTTGATCGCGCTCGCACCCGAGCAGCGCGGACTGCTGCTGGCCCTCAACGCCTCGATGCTCTACGTCGGGATCAGCCTCGGCAGCCTGCTGGCCTCGGCCCTGCTGCCCCGGCTCGGCGCCGACACACTGGCCGCCGTCGGACTGCTGCCGCTGGCCCTGGGCGCCGTGGCCCACCTGGTCTCGACCCACCGTTTCGCAAACTCCCTTGAAAGAGCCTTGATATGACGAACGGTCAGCTGATCCGCGACTACCTGGAGACGGTCTGGAACCAGGGCCGCACCGAGCAGGCCGACCGCTACCTCGCCGCCGACCTGGCCCAGCACAACGCCAAACTGCCCGACGGCCGGGCGGCGGTCGCGGGCCTGGTGGACACGCTGCGCGGCCAGTTCCCGCAACTGCACTTCGAGCTGCGGCGGATCGCCGCCGAGGGCGAGCTGGTCTTCGCCCACTCGCTGGCCACCCTCACCCCCGGTGAGCCCGGCATCGCCGTGGTGGACGTCTTCCGGATCGAGAACGGCCTGATCGTCGAGCACTGGGACGTGAGCGAGCAGGTGCCGGAGGCGACGGCGAGCGGCCGGCCGGTGATCTGACGCAGCGTCAGCCATGGACGCGCTGTCCCACGGGCCCTCGGCTCGTGGGACAGTTCCGCGCATGAGCAGACCTTCCTACCCGCTGCCCGACGTGCTGCGCGTCGTCGCCGAACTGATCGCCTGGGTGGCCCTGCCCTGGGCCCTGGGCCGGATCTCGATCCTGTTGGCGATCCTCGCCGTGCTCCTGCTGATCGGGCTGCCCGCCGTGCTGGCCACCCCCGGTGACAACGGAAAGACCAAGGTGCTGGTCCCCATCCCGGGGTGGGGGACCATCGGCCTGGTGCTGATGGAGCTGAGCGCGGCCGTGGCGGGAGCCTGGCTGCTCTGGCCGGCCTGGGCGTCGGTGCCCGTCACGCTGCTGGCACTGGCCTGCGTGGTCACCGAACAGCCGCGCTGGCGACGGCTGCTGGGGCACGCCGGCTGAAGGATGGTCTCAGCCGCCGCGCTGGTGGCGGCCCGGGGTGGTGCCGAAGGCGTGCCGGAAGGCCTCGATGAAGGCGCTGGGGGAGTGGTAGCCGGAGGCGGCGGCCACCGAGGTGACCGAGCGGCCCTCGGCGAGCAGGGTCAGCGCGTGCTGCAGCCGGAACTGGGCGCGCCACTGCTGGAAGCTCAGCCCGGTGCGGCCGAGTCGGCTCCCGGCGGCGGGTGTTGAACGGCCGCCGCCGGGCCGCGCTCAGATCCAGCTGGTGTCCGCGGCGATCGCCGCCAACTGGTCAGAGCTCAGGGCCAGCGCTGTGTCGGTGAACTGGTAGCCGTTGGTCCCGCTCCACTCCACGACCTCCACCCGGGTCCCGTCGGGGTGCTGGGTGTGGACCACTCGGCCGCGCACTGTCCCGCCGTCGGTGCCGGGCTCGGCGGACCAGCTGACCACGCTGGTCCCGTCGGCGGTGTGGGTCACGGTGTTGCTCTGCGGAGCCGCGTCGAAGGTCTCCCGCGGCGACCTGGGCAGGCCCAGGTTCCAGTCCCGCAGGGCCGTAATGGTGAGCATGCTGGTCCGTCCTTCCAGAGTGACTGTCAGATGAGCGGTGCCGAGGGTGACCTGCTTGCTGGGGTCCGCCTCGCACCGGGCGCCCGCCGGCAGTAGCTTCTCGACCGCCGCGATGATCTCCGACGGCGTCCGTTCGGCCGTGGCGGCGGGCGGGGCGCTGGCCGAGACGGTGAACTCGGCGAACAGCAGGTCCCACTCGGCGCTTACCGCGACGGCGGTCAACTGGTCGCCGCCCAGCGGAGGTTGAGGCCGGGTGGTCGGGGCTCCGGTGGTGCGTGAGTTGCGCTCGTCGATCCGCACCCGCCGCCCGTCGGTGCCGGTGTACAAGACGGTCCAGGTCGCCGGTGCGCCGGCCGTGCGGGGAGCTTCCCGCTGGAACACCACCACTGAGCCGTCCGGCCGCACCGTGCGGGTGCAGCCTTCGACGGGCGCGTTGAACGGGTCGGGGCACTGGGTTCCGCCGGTCCACCTGGTGACCGGGAGGCTCAGCCGGTCAGTGGTGAGCTGGACCAGTGCGGCACCGTGCCCGTCGTCGTACAGCAGCGAGGCCTGCGGTCCCCCGCCGGGCGTCGAGCCGTCGCCGATACCGCTGCCGTGCGCCTCGCTGATCCGGCCGGGCGGCAGTAGCGAGGTCAGCGTGTCGATCATGAACTGCGCCGAGACCCCGCCGGAGCGGTCATGGCTCGCTGCCACGGAGAGGCCCCCCGGCCGCAGTTCGGCGGCACCCAGGCCGACCACCAGCAGCGCGGCCGCACCCCCGGCCACCGCCGCGCGCCTGCGCGCGGTGTGCCGGCGGCTCCGCCGCTCGGCGGCGTCGGCCAGCGCGCTGCCGGGCGGGTCGGGTGCCAACTCGGCGGCTTCCTGGAGCAGTCGGGTGAACTTGTCGTCAAAAGGCATGGCCGCGGGCCCCTCCTGTCGGATGGCTGGCTGAGTGGGAGGCGCATCAGGTGCGCGCGAGGTCGTCCAGTTCCTCGCCGAGGACGCCACGCAGGCGCTCGAGGGCCCGGCTGCTGCGTGAGCGGACACCGCTCGGGCTCAGCCGCAGTGTCTCGGCGGTCTCCTCCACGCTCTGGTCCTCCCAGAAGCGCAGCACCAGGACGGCGCGGTCCTGCGCGGACAGTTCACCGAGGGCCCGCAGCAGGGTGACCCGCAGCGAGGGGTCGGCGTCGCTGACCGCCACCTCGGCGAAGGTGTCGGTCACCTGCTCGGCGCTGCTGCGCCGGCGGCGGTGGGAGAGGAAGGTGTTGACCAGGACGGTCTGTGCGTAGCCGGCCGGGTTGTCGAGCCGGGATATCCGGCGCCACTTCCCGAAGACCCGGCCCAGCGCCTCCTGGGCGAGGTCCTCGGCCAGGTGCGCGTCGCCGCCCGTCAGCAGGTAGGCCGTCCGGATCAGGTGGCGGCCCCTCGCGGCGGCGAACTCCCGGAAGTCCAGCGGGCCCGGCGGCGCGGGACTGGGCGTTGAACGCTTCATACCTGTCTAACGCGATGGGTCGGCGGGCGCGTCCCAGCCCCGGAGCGGCGGGCGCTCCGGGGCTGGGAGGTGAGTGCGGGAGGTGAGTGGCGGTCAGGCCGCCGTCGGCATGGTCAGGTCGGTCGGCAGGTCGCGGTAGCGGCGCAGCGGGGAGAACCAGAGGGCCAGGGCGGCCAGCGGGACGCCGGCGCAGGTCAGCCACATGGCCGGGACCAGACCGAGGACGTCGGCCAGGCCGCCGCCGAGGAGGGCGCCGAGCGGGATGGTGCCGTAGTTGAGGAAGGCGCCGCTGGCGGAGATCCGGCCGAGCAACTCGGCGGGGGTGTAGCGCTGGGTGAAGGTGGCGCGCAGCACGTTGCCGGCCACCACACCGCCGGAGACCGCGAGGCCGCCGACCAGGAAGCAGAGCACGCCGGCGCCGTCGGTGGTGAGCGGGATCAGCAGGACCAGTGAGGGCAGGCCGAGCAGGAAGAAGAGCATCGCCCGAGCCGTGCCGATCGCGGTGCCGACCCGGCGGGCCAGGGTGGCGCCGAGCACGCCGCCGATGCTGGCGGCACCGATCAGGGTGCCGAGCGCGCTCTCCGGCAGGCCGGCCTGCTTGATCAGGAAGACCACCAGGATCGACTGGTAGGCCGTCAGGAAGAGGTTGGCCAGCGCGCCGTGCATCATGAACGGCCGCAGCCACGGGTCCCGGGTGACCAGCCGCAGGCCCTGGCGCACCTCGCCGAGCAGGGCCCGCTTCGGCCGCTCGGTGGGCTCCTTGACCGGTTCGCGCTGCTTGATCGCGGCGGTGGAGCCGAGCGAGATCAGGAAGGTCACGGTGTTGGCGAGCAGGCTGTTCACCGGTCCGAAGAGCTGGGCCAGGGCGCCGCCGGAGCCGAGGCCGACGATCTGCGCGGCCGAGGCGCTGCCGTGCAGCTTGGCGTTGCCCTCCGCGCGGTCCGTCTCGTCGACCAGGGTGGGCAGGTAGGCGGTGTAGGCGGTCTGGAAGAAGACCGCGCCGGCCCCGGCGCAGAGCGCCACCAGCAGCAGCTGGGGGTAGCTCAGCAGGCCCATGGCGGCGGCCACCGGGATGCTCAGGTAGCAGAGCAGCTGGACGGCGGCGGAGACCAGCATGACGGTCCGTCTGCGCATCCGGTCCACCCAGGCGCCGACCGGCAGGCCGATCAGCAGCCAGGGCAGCCAGGTGGCGGCGGGCAGCGCGCTGACCTCGAAGGCGCCGGCGTGCAGGGTGCCGACCGCGATCAGGGGTAAGGCCAGGCCGGTGACCGAGGAACCGTACTTGCCGGCCACCTCGCCGGTGAAGAGCAGTCGGAAGTCGCGGTGGCGGCGCAGCAGGCTCCGGCGGCGGTCGGCGGCCGGGGCGTGCGGGGTGGTGGTGCCTGCGGTGGTGGCGGCAGTGGTGGCGGTGGCAGCAGCGGTGGCGGTGGTCTTCATCAGGACTCCTCGGCGTTCATCAGCAGGGTCTGGAACTGGATCAGCACGGGCCGCGCCTCGGCCGGCACCGGCGCCTCGGGGTCCGGAACGTGACGGCCGATCACCTCCATCAGCTCGGCGCCGAGTGCGCTGAGCTGGGCCGGGGTCATCCGGACGTCGCCCCAGTCGGACATGTTTCCGGAGCCGATCCAGCCCCCGGTGAGCGGTTGGGCGAGCGCCTGCGCGGCCCGCTGGAAGCTGCGCTCCAGGTAGTGCCGCTTGTACTCGGACATCGCCTGGCTGGTCTCCGGGTCGAGGGTCAGCTCGCTGGTGTTGAAGACCAACTTCGGGCTGATCCGCCGCCACCAGCGCTCGCGCTTGGTGCCGCGGCCCTCCTCCTCCTCGATGAAGCCGTGCTCGGCGAGGTGGCGCAGGTGCCAGCTGACCGTGCCGGTGTTCTCGCCGAGTTGCTCGGCCAGTCGGGCGGAGGTGCTCGGGCCCTGGTCGGTGAGCTGGTCCAGGATCCGCATCCGGAGCGGATGGGCCAGGGCCCGCAGGCTGCGCGGGTCGACGGTGCGGGCTTCGCGGGGTGTGTGCTCGGGTGCTGCGTTCGAGGGTGCCGCGTTCGCTTGTGCTGCGTTCTCGGGTGGCGTGCTCTCGCTCATGGCAGGAACTCTAGCTTGCAGAGAGTTCTCTGCATAGCGATATCTGCAGAGAACTCTCTGCATCTTTGAGGCCTGCGCGCTGCCGCCGATCCGTCACTGCCGCGGCGTACCGTGTGACCCAATGGACAACGTCACGAAAGACGAGCACGCCGAAGCCCGCTGGGTGCCCGAGCCGGACAAGCGCCCCGGCCGCACCGCCTACCAGCGCGACCGCGCCCGGGTGCTGCACTCCGCCGCGCTGCGCCGACTGGCCGGCACCACCCAGGTGGTCGCCCCGATGCGCAGCGACTTCCCCCGCACCCGGCTCACCCACTCGCTCGAATGCGCCCAGGTGGGGCGGGAGTTGGGGGCCGCCCTGGGCTGCGACCCGGACTTGGTGGAGACCGCCTGCCTGGCCCATGACATCGGCCACCCGCCCTTCGGCCACACCGGCGAGGAGGCTCTGGACCAGGCCGCCGAGGCCTGCGGCGGATTCGAGGGGAACGCCCAGTCGCTGCGCATCCTGACCCGACTGGAGCCCAAGCGCTTCGCCCCGCAGGACGAGCAGCCGGCCCGGCTGGCCCCCTGGCCGGGCCGCAGCGTCGGCCTCAACCTGACCCGCGCCGCACTGGACGCCGCCACCAAGTACCCCTGGCCGCGCGGCGGCCACCCCACCGACCCGGACTCCGCCAAGTTCGGCGTCTACGGCGACGACCTGCCGGTCTTCCGCTGGCTGCGGTCCGGTGCGCCGCCCGGCGGCAAGTGCTTCGAGGCCACCGTGATGGACTGGTCCGACGACGTCGCCTACTCGACCCATGACGTGGAGGACGGCCTCTACGCCGGCCACATCGACCCGACGGCGCTGCGCAGCCCCGAGGAGCGGGTCGAGCTCTTCAAGGTCGCCGAGCGGTACGCGCCCGGCGCCGAGCCGGAGGAGTTCGGCGAGGCGCTGGACCGCTTGCAGGCCGAGGAGTGGTGGCCGCGGGCCTACGACGGGACGGCCCGCGCCAGGGCCGGCCTGAAGGACCTCACCAGCCAGCTGATCGGCCGGTTCTGCCAGGCCGCCGAGCAGGCCACCCGGGCCAGGTACGGTCCGGGCCGGCTCACCCGGTACATGGCCGAGCTGGTGGTCCCGCGCTCGGTCCGACTGGAGTGCGCGGTGCTCAAGGCGGTCGCGGTGCGTTACGTGATGCAGCGCGACGAGCAGGCCAAGCTGCGGGCCAGTCAGCGGATCGTGATCGCCGAGCTGGCCTACGTACTGAGCCGGGAGGCACCGGTCGGCCTGGACCCGGTCTTCCACGCGCTGTACGAGGAGGCCGAGGACGACGGGGCGGCGCTGCGCGCGGTGATCGACCAGATCGCCACCCTGACCGACGCCTCGGCGCTGGCCATGCACTCCCGGCTGGTCGGCCAGGCCTGGACCTGAGCATCGGGGGAAAACGGTCGTCAACCCGTACACTCGCCAGGTGGCCGGGCGGATCAGGGATGAAGACGTACAGGCAGTGCGTGACGCGCTGCCCATCGACGTGGTCGTCGGCGACTATGTGCAGCTCGCCAACGGTGGCGGCGGCCAGCTGAAGGGCGTCTGCCCGTTCCACGACGAGAAGTCGGCCTCCTTCTACGTCAGCCCGAGCAAGGGCGTCTTCCACTGCTTCGGCTGCCAGGAGAGCGGCGACACGATCTCCTTCCTGATGAAGATCGAGCACTTCTCCTTCGCCGAGGCCGTCGAGCGGATGGCCGCCCAGGCCAACATCACGCTGCGGTACGAGGAGGGCGGCTACTCCTCGCGCGGCCAGCAGGGCGAGCGCACCCGGCTGGTCGAGGCGCACAAGGTGGCCGCCGCCTGGTACCGGGAGCAGCTGGAGACGCCCGAGGGCGAGATCGGCCGCGCCTTCCTGGCCGAGCGCGGCTTCGACGCCGAGGCGGCGGCCCGGTTCGGCGTCGGCTACGCACCGGCCGGCTGGGAGCACCTGGTCCGCTACCTGCGCGGCAAGGGCTTCACCGACCGGGAGATCCTGCAGGGCGGCCTCGCCTCGCAGGGCCAGCGCGGCGGGTTGATCGACCGCTTCCGGGGCCGGCTGGTGTGGCCGATCCGGGACGTGGCCGGCGAGGTGGTCGGTTTCGGTGCGCGCCGGCTGCGCGAGGACGACAACGGGCCGAAGTACCTCAACACCCCCGAGACGCCGATCTACAAGAAGTCCCATGTGCTCTACGGCATCGACCTGGCCAAGAAGGAGATCGCCAAGACCGGGCGGGCCGTGGTGGTCGAGGGCTACACCGATGTGATGGCCTGTCACCTCTCCGGCGTCACCACGGCGGTGGCCACCTGCGGTACGGCGTTCGCCGAGGACCACATCAAGATCATCCGCCGGCTGCTGATGGACACCTCGCAGTACCGTGGCGAGACGGTCTTCACCTTCGACGGCGACGCGGCCGGCCAGAAGGCCGCGCTGCGCGCCTTCGAGGACGACCAGAAGTTCGCCGCCCGCACCTCAATCGCGATCACCCCCGGCGGCATGGACCCGTGCGAACTGCGGCTGGCCCAGGGCGAGGACGCGGTGCGCGAGCTGATCGCCAACCCGGTGCCGCTGTTCGAGTTCGCGCTGCGCTCCACGGTGGCCCGGCACCGGGTGGACGCGGCCGAGGGTCGCGCCGCCGCACTCGAGGAGGCGGCGCCGATCGTCGCCAAGATCAAGGACCCGTCGATCCGCCACGAGTACGCCGTCCAACTCGCGGGCCTGCTGGGCATTCTGGACGAGCAGTTCGTGGTGCGCCGGATCAGCCAGATCTCGCGCTGGCAGCGGGAGGCGCCGCAGCAGGCGCGAAGCCAGCGCGCACCACTGGCCCAGCAGCAGCCGCAACCCGTCCAGCAGCGCCCCGCGTTCCGCCTCAACCCGCGCGACCCGGCCCAGTTCGTCGAGCGCGAGCTGCTCAAACTCGCCCTCCAGCACCCGGAGTTGGTCAGCCCGGCGTTCGACCAGTACGGCGAGGACGAGTTCCCGACCCCGCCGTACGCGGCGGTCCGCCGAGCCCTCGGCAAGGCCGGCGGCACCAGCTACGGCGCGAGCGTGCCGAACTTCCTCGGGCTGGTCCAGGAGGCTGCCGAGGATGCCCAAGTCCGCTCTCTGGTCACCGAGTTGACGGTCGAGCCGATCCGCACCCGGCGCAAGCCGGACGAGATCTACGCGGGGGAGTTCCTGGTCAACCTGCGCCGCGCCGCGGTCCGGCGCCGGGTGGAGGAGGTCCGCGGCCAGCTCCAGCGACTCGGGAACCGGGCGACGGCCGAGGAGTTGGCGCCCGTGCAGCAGGAGCTGTGGGCGCTCCAGCAGTACGACGACAACCTGAAGGTGCGCGGCGCGGCCGGGCTCTAGGTGAAAGTAGGCGCACGCCCCTCGGCGGGGGAGTGTGGCGTACCCCACACTGAAGGGGTCCTCGTTCCAGGCCTCAGCAGAGGTGGGTCCCTTTGGAGATCGCCACCACCGAGCACCCCCCGGAGAGCGCTCCCGAGCCGTCGTTGGAACGCGCCCCCGAGCCCGATGCCGGGACCGACCCGGACGCCGACGCCGACCCCGAGGCCGACCCCGAGGCCGAGTCGGACGCCGAGTCGGACGCCGATCCGGACCCGGACGGGGACCCCGGCGAGTTCGACCGGCCCGTCGCCCTCGCCCGGCTGGACGAGCAAGTCGGCCCCGCCGCAGACCTGTTCCGCCAGTACCTGCGCGAGATCGGCCGGATCCGGCTGCTCAGCGCGGCGGAGGAGGTCGAACTGGCCCGGCAGGTCGAGGCCGGCCTGTTCGCCGAGGAGCACCTGCAGCAGCACGGACTGCCCGAGGGCCGGTTCGCCGACGACCTGGACCACCTGGTGGTGCTGGGCCGGATCGCCAAACGCCGGCTGATCGAGGCGAACCTGCGCCTGGTGGTCTCGGTGGCCAAGCGCTTCGTCGGGCGCGGACTGACCATGCTGGACCTGGTCCAGGAGGGCAACCTCGGGCTGATCCGTGCGGTGGAGAAGTTCGACTACACCCGCGGCTACAAGTTCTCGACCTACGCGACCTGGTGGATCCGGCAGGCGATGAGCCGCGCGCTGGCCGACCAGGCCCGCACCATCCGGGTCCCGGTGCACGTGGTGGAGCTGATCAACCGGGTGCTGCGGGTGCAGCGCCGGATGCTGCAGGAGCGCGGCAGCGAGCCGACGGCCGCCGAGCTCGGCCTGGTCCTGGAACTGACCGAGACCCGGGTCCGCGAAGTGCTGCGCCTGGCCCAGGAGCCGATCTCGCTGCACATCCCGATCGGCGAGGAGGAGGACGTCGCGCTCGGCGACCTGATCGAGGACGCGGACGCGGCCGAGCCCGCCGAGAGTGCCGCCTTCCTGCTGCTGCGCGAGCACCTGGAGGCAGTGCTGGCCACGCTCGGCGAACGCGAACGCAAGGTGGTGGAACTGCGCTACGGCCTCACCGACGGCCGCCCGCGCACCCTGGAGGAGATCGGCGCCCTGTTCGGCGTGACCCGCGAGCGTATCCGTCAGATCGAGGCCAAGACCCTGGCCAAGCTGCGCGACCACGCCTTCGCCGAGCAGCTGCGTGGTTACCTGGACTGACGAAGGCCCGCCCCGCCCGCGGGTCGGCGGGTGGGGCGGGCCGGCCGGCGGCTCGCGGTCCGGGCTCGGGCGGTCAGTGCGGGACCGTCCAGCGCTGGGCGCCGGTACCGTTGCAGCCCCAGATCTGGAGCTGCGTACCGTCGGTGGTGTTGCTGTTCGGCAGATCCAGGCAGAGGCCGGACGGCGGGTTGACCAGTGAGCCGTCCGAGCGCGGCCACCACTGCTGGGCCCCGGTGCCGTTGCACGGCCACAGGTCCACCAGGTTGCCGGCCGTCGTCCCACTGTGCACGACGTCCAGGCAGGAGCCGAGGACCTGGACGCTGCCGTCCGAGGCCAGGGTCCACTGCTGGGCGCCGGTGCCGTTGCAGTCCCAGATCTGGATCTTGTTGCCCCAGCTGGTCTGGCTGTGGTAGTCGTCCACGCACTTGCCGGCCAGGCCGGTGATCGGGCCGGTGACCGGCATGGCCGGACCGGTGTCGAAGGACGGCGGGGCGTTCGCCGCCGCCGTGCCCCAGCCGGGCGAGTCGGTGCTGCTGAGCCCGTAGGCCAGCGTGCCGCCGTGCTGCACGAAGTCCTCGCTCAGCCACGGCTGCTGGGACCAGGAGCCGTTGACCTGAAGGCTGGTGACATAGGGCGTGTTGCCGGTCGCGCCCGGCGCGGTGATGTCGATCGTCACCCCGTTGCCCCGGCTGATCGTGATGGCCGGGAAGAGCGGGCTGGCCAACGCCAGTTCGGCCCGCCCGGGGATCTCCGGGTACATCCCGACGGCGGCCCAGACGGCCCAGGCGGACATCTGGCCGAGGTCGTCGTTGCCGACCTCGCCGTTCGGACCCCACGAGAACAGCGTGGTCAGCGCCTGGCGGACCACAGCCTCGGTCCGGTCGGGCCGGCCCGCGTAGTCGTAGAGCCAGGGGATGGCCGAGGACGGCTCGTTGCCGAGGTAGGCGCCCGCCGAGTTCGGGCCCGCGTTCAGGCCGTTGCCGAAGAGCGAGTCCAACCGGGAGACCACCGGGCCCGGGCCGCCCAGCGCGGCGATCAGACCCTTGGGGTTCTGCGGCACCAGCCAGGTGTACTGGGCGCCGTTGCCCTCCACCCACCCGCTCTGCGAGGTCGGGTCGAAGCCCGGCCAGCTGTGGTCGGCGTTGCGCGGCTGGAGGTAGTGGTTGTCCTGGTTGAGGATGTCGCGCCAGTTCGAGGACTGGTGCAGCAGCACGTCGTGGATCGCCGTGTCGCCCAGCCGGCCCGCGAGTTGGGAGATCGCGAAGTCGGCGGTGGCGTACTCCAGGGTGGCCGCGGCGGCGCCCCAGCCGATGCCGTTCGGCACGAAGCCCTCGGTGTGCTCGCTGGCCTGGCCGGGCCGCTCGTTGTCCTTGACGGTGCCCTGCCAGGACTGCCAGAGAAGGCTCCAGTAGTCGAAGTCGGTGGCGCCGAAGGCGAACAGGTTGCTGCCGATGATCGGCAACGGGTCGCCGATCATCACCCCGGTGTTGCCGTTCGCCAGCGTCCAGCGGTCCAGATACCCCGCCTGCGCCCCCTGGTTGACGATCGACTGGGCGACGTCCGAGGCCTGCTGCGGGGCCAGCAGCGCCAGCAACTGCGCCTGGGAGCGGTAGACGTCCCAGCCGGAGAAGTCGGCGTACTCGGCGTGGCCTGCCGGGACGGTGTGGAGCTGCCCGTCGAATCCCGGGTAGCGGCCGTCCGTGTCGCTGAACACGCTCGGGTCCTGCAGGGCGTGGTACAGCGCGCTGTAGAAGGTCACGGTGTCGAAGATGTTCCCGCCGGCCACCGCGATCCGCCCCAGCATGCCGTTCCACCCTCCCCGGGTCAGCGAGCTGACCTGGCTGAAGCTGTAACCCCCCTGCTCGGCCTGGAGGTTGGCGTACGCGTTGTCCGCGCTGACGAAGGAGATCCCGACCTTCGCCGTGACGGTCCGGTTGGCCGAGGTGTCGAAGGAGACCTGGGCCGACGACCCGCCACTGACACTGCTGCTCGCGAACGGGTGGTCGAAGACCACCGAGAAGAACAGCCGGTAGTGGTTGCCGGTGCCGCAGAAGTTGCCGCTGTCGGTGTAGCCGGCGATCCCGTTGGAGCTGACCGCCACGCTGCCGGTGGCGGCGTTGAAGGCCTTGCCGGCGTCCACCGTGAGCGAGGCGGTCTGGCCGGCCGGATAGCTGAACTGGGCGATGCCCGAGCGTTGGGTGACCGCCAGGTCGGTTCTGATCCCGTTGTCGAAGGTGACCGAGTAAGTCCCTGGCGAGGACGACTCGTTGCTGTGTGAGAAGGTCGAGTAGCCGGGCGAGCCGCTGCCGAGGAACGGCAGGAACGGGACGTTGCCGTAGTCCCCGCAGCCCGCCCCGGATATGTGGGTGAGGCTGAACCCGCGGATCCGGTTGTCGTCGTAGTCGTAGCCGCCGTGCTGGTACGTGACCGTGTCGGGGCTCCACTGGATCATGCCCAGCGGTGCGACCGCGCCGGGGAAGGTGTTGCCGGCCCCACCGCCGTTGCCGTAGTCGACCGCACCCTGCTGGGTGCCGACGAAGGTGTTCACCCACTGGGCCGGGTCGTTGACCGTGATCCGCGCCACGGCGCCGCGCGCGTTGGTGGGCGTGTGGGTGGATGGCGCGGAGGCCTGGGTGGGCAGCGCGGAGGAATGCGTGGACTGGATGCAGCTCGCGCTCACCAGGGCGGCGCAGGCGGCCAGGGCGACCTTCCCGCGCGGCCGGGCGGGGCGCGCGGGACGAGGGGGACGCGGGGGTGGGGTGGGACCCTTGGAGCCGCCTGGGCGGCGCCGCGGGCGAGGGGGCCGAAGAGGCCGCAGGGGGCGCGTGATTCTCTGGCGTGGCAGGATGCGCACGTGAACTCCCTCCTGACTCAGAGTCAGTGTTCCCGTGCGGTACGTAATCATTCTACGGATCGGTCATCTGTTCATCTGACTTTCTCGGCGTGGCTCTTCTGACCAAGGGTCAGACTGTGATAATGGGGCCTGCGGGCTTGGTCCTAGTGGTGGAACCCGCTCGTGGGCTCGATTCCCCGCTCCTGCAACGGCCCCGGCTGGTGCAGCAGTTCGGGCAGCAGTCGGGCCAGGTCGGCGAGCAGCAGGTCCGCCAGGTCGAGGGTGAACCCGTTGCGGCAGACCACGCGCAGCACCGACAGGTCGGTCCGGTTGTCGGGGAAGGTGTAGGCCGGCACCTGCCAGCCGCGCTCGCGCAGCCGCCGCGACACGTCGAAGACGTCGAAGGCCGTCACGTGCTCGGCCACCGTGAAGGCGAACACCGGCAGCTCGTCGCCCTTGGTGAGCAGCCGGAAGGCGCCCAACTTCTCGATCCCGGTGGCCAGATGGCGGGCCACATGGCGACAGGACTGCTGCACCGCGCGGTACCCCTCGAAGCCCAGGCGCAGGAAGGTGTAGTACTGCGCGACCACCTCGGCGCCGGGCCGGGAGAAGTTCAGCGCGAAGGTGGGCATGTCGCCGCCCAGGTAGTTGACCTTGAAGACCAACTCCTCGGGCAGCGCCTCCTGGTCGCGCCACAGCGCCCAGCCGACACCCGGGTAGACCAGGCCGTACTTGTGGCCCGAGGTGTTGATCGAGGCGACCCGCGGCAGCCGGAAGTCCCAGACCAGCTCCGGGTCCAGGAAGGGCGCCACCATGGCCCCTGACGCACCGTCGACATGCACCGGGATGTCCAGGCCGGTGCGGTGCTGCAGCTCGTCCAGTGCCGCGCAGATCTGCGCGACCGGCTCGTAGGACCCGTCGAAGGTGGAGCCCAGCACCCCGACCACGCCGATGGTGTTCTCGTCGCACAGCGCCACCGCCGAGGGCGCGTCCAGGTGGTAGCGCTCGCCCTCCATCGGCGCGAGCCGGCACTCCACCTCCCAGAAGTTGCAGAACTTCTCCCAGCAGACCTGGACGTTGGCGCCCATCACCAGGTTCGGTCGGGCCCCGGCGTCGTAACGGGCCTGGTTGCGGCGCATCCAGCGGCGCTTGAGCGCCAGCCCCGCCAGCATGCAGGCCTCGCTGGAACCGGTGGTGGAGCAGCCCACCGCCCGGTCCGGCTCGGGCGCGTGCCACAGGTCGGCCAGGATCGCCACGCAGCGCCGCTCCAACTCGGCGGTCTGCGGGTACTCGTCCTTGTCGATCATGTTCTTGTCGAGGCACTCCGCCATCAACCGGTCGGCCTGCTCCTCCATCGTGGTGGTGACGAAGGTGGCCAGGTTGAGCTTGGCGTTGCCGTCCAGCATCAGCTCGTCGTGGATCAGCTGGTAGGCGATGTGCGGCGGCAGCGGCGTCCGGTGCAGCCGGTGCTTGGGCGGGGCCTGGCGCATCGCTCCTATCGGATCGGCCTCGCCCAGCAGGGCGCTGACGCTCAGTCGGTGGTCCTCGCTCGTGCCCTTGTGCAGCGCCATGCGGGAGTTGCCCTTCGCTCGGGTGCCGTTCTCCTCACGCTAGGACATCTCGTTGAGCTCAGGATGGGTTTGGCCGCGCACCACGCCGTACTGTCGCCGTACTGCGTCACCAAAGGGCTGGTCCGGGTCGGGCTCGATGGTGAGGGCCTCGGGCAGCGCCCACTGCGGCGGCTCCTCGGTGCCGGCCAGCGCCCAGGCCGCCTGCCGGGCCGCGCCGCGCGCCGCGTGGTCGCCGGGCGGCGGTATCACCACCGGGACGCCGAAGATCAGCGAGGCGATCTCGCGCACCGCCGGCAGCCGGCCGACCGCGCCGAGCAGCACCACCCGGTTGATCGCCACGCCCTGGGCGCGCAGCGTGTCCAGCGCGTCGGCGATGTTGCAGAGCATCCCCTCCACGGCGGCCCTGGCCAGGTGCTCGGGGGTCATCGACTCGGCCCGAAGGCCCGTCAGAGTGCCGGCCGCGTTCGGCAGTCGGGGGGTGCGCTCGCCGTCCAGGTAGGGCAGCAGGACCAGGCCGTAGGCACCCGGGGAGGAGCGCAGCGCCAGCTCGCTCAGGCCCTCCAGGTCGCAGCCGAGCAGTGCGGCGGTGGAGCGCAGCACCTGGGCGGCGTTGAGCGTGCCGACCATCGGCAGGTGGTTGCCGGTGGCGTCGGCGAACGAGGAGACGATGCCCTTGGGGTCCACCACCGGCTGCCCGTGCACGGCGAAGATGGTGCCCGAGGAGCCGAGCGAGACCACCGCGTCCCCGGGGACCAGGCCCAGGCCCAGCGCGGCGGCCATGTTGTCCCCGGTGCCGGCCGAGATCAGCAGACCCTCGGGGGTGTGCCCGGCGGGCTCGTTGGGGCCGAGCACCTCCGGCAGCCGCAGCAGTTCGTGGCCGAGCGCCAGCTTGACCAGGTCCTGGCGGTACTCGCCGGTGATCGGCGACCAGTAGCCGGTGCCGGAGGCGTCGCCGCGGTCGGTGGTGCGCCGCTGCGGGTGGCCGAGCAGCTGCCAGACCAGCCAGTCGTGCGGCAGCATCACCTCGGCGATCCGCCGCGCGTTGGCCGGCTCGAACTCGGCCAGCCAGCGCAGCTTGGCGATGGTGTAGGTGGCCGCCGGGACGGCGCCGATCGCCTCGGTCCAGGCGGCGGGGCCGCCCAGCGCGTCCACCAGGTGGGCGGCCGCGCCCGAGGAGCGCGGGTCGGTCCACAGCAGTGCCGGGCGGACCAGCACGCCGCCCGCGTCCAGCCCGATCATGCTGTGCTGCTGCGCGGAGACGCCGATCGCCCGGACCCCCTCCAGCAGGCCGCCGGTGGCCGCGTCGCCCAGCGAGTGCAGCCAGGACTGCGGGTCCGCCTCGGTGCTGCGGGCTCGTGAGGCCTCGGACTCCGGGTGCGGGGCCTTGCCCGAGCGCAGTACCTCACCGGTGTCCGCGTCACACGCGACGATCCGGGTGCGAAGGGTCGAGCTGTCGATGCCCGCAACGATGGCCATGATGGAGATCATGCCTCAGCCGGGCCCCGTGGGACGGTCGCCTGCGGCAAGTGTTGCCCACTCGGTACCGCCCGGCGCTACCGCCGGACGGTGCCCCAGCTGTCGTCCTGGTCCTGCTTGCGGTGGAAGTACGGCACCCGCTCGGTGAGCGCGTTCGGCAGCTTCTCGCCGACCTTGCCGGTCACCGCGTCCACCGCCTTTCCGGCCGCCGCGCCCGCCGACTCCTTGGCCCGGTGCGTGGCGTCCTGCACCCGCGGGTTCTGCGCGACCTTCTGCGCGGCGGCGGCGAGCTGCTCGTAGCGCTGCCGGCCGGCCCGCGCGCCCAGCACGTAGCCCGCCGCGGCCCCCACGATGAACGACAGCTTCCACATCTTTCGGCCTCCACCCTCGTACGCGGCACTTGCCGCGGTGCCCTACCCGTCCCGGCCGTCGGCGAACCGCTCGGCAGGGTCCCGCACTCGCGTGAGCCCCCAGCATCCCCGGCGCGGGCGCCGGGCGCCCGGCGGGCGCGCCGAACAGCCCGCCGCGAGGATCACGCGAAGATCAGCGGGCGAAAGCGATTGGCGGAGCACCCCCCTGGATGCGCTAATGTATGTCCCGCAGCGAGCGCTCCTGGGTGCCCGGCGCAGACAACACAATCCCGCATAGCTCAATTGGCAGAGCAGCCGACTGTTAATCGGCAGGTTATTGGTTCGAGTCCAATTGCGGGAGCTCAGGCAGCTGAGCCGGTGTCAACCGGCTCACGGTGCTTGGCACAGCGATCCCCCATAGCTCAATTGGCAGAGCAGCCGACTGTTAATCGGCAGGTTATTGGTTCGAGTCCAATTGGGGGAGCCAAACCGACGCCCTCCGGCCCACGCCGGGGGGCGTTCGGCGTTCTCAGCTCGCGGTGGCGCCGGTGGCCTGCCGGTACAGCGCGAGGATCCGGTCGTCGAAGCTCACGCTGTACGAGATGTCCGGGGTGTCCCCGCCGGCCTGGTAGCCGCCGATCACCCCGACCAGCTCCCCCTGGTCGGTCAGCCACGGGCTGCCGCTGGTCCCGTCCGAGAAGCCGCCGCAGTCGAACCGCTCCTGGGTGGCGCTCTGCGCGGTGGTCCGGGCCGAGCAGGTGACCGGAGTCTCCTGGTCGAACGGGTAGCCGGTGACCGTCACCGGCAGGTCGAAGCCGCGGTTCACACCGAGCCGGTTGCCGCCGCCCACCGCTTCCTCGATCTCCCGGCCGTCGGTGGGCCGGACGGTGAGGAAGGCGACGTCGTACTCGGGGTCGGCGTCGTCCTGCCAGTGCTGGTCCACGATGATCCGGTCCACCGTCCAACTGCCCAGCGGGGTCGTGCCGTCACGGTAGCCGGGCTCGAAGGTCAGCCCGTCGATGGTGCCGGTGCCGGACTGGTAGACGCAGTGCGCGGCGGTGACCAGCAGGTTGTGCGCCGGGCTGTCGACCACGCTGGCGGTGCAGGAGCGGGCGTTGCCGCGGTCCGCGTGCCGCAGCACGCCGATCCGCCCGACCGGCCCGTTCGACGGGGCGACCACGGCGCTGAGCGAGGGCGCGGCGTGGGCCGCCCCCTGCTGCTGACCGCCGCACCCGGCGCAGGCCAGCGCACCCACCACGGCGGCGCCGAACGCCAGGATCCGCCGCAGCCCGGCCATCCCGCCACCTCTCGGTCCCTCCCGGCACGCGGTGCGCCGGACGTCGGACTCAAGATCTACCAGGCCGCGCAGGCCGGACGCCAGCCCTCCACCAGCGGATCCGGTCAGCTGGTGGCCCGGTCGTAGAGGGCCTGCACGGCGTCCCCGAAGTAGCTGCTGTAGGAGGTGTCCGGGGTGTCCCCGCCCTCCTGGTAGCCGCCGATCACGCCGACCACGGTGCCGGTCCTGGTGGTGGGGTCGAAGCCGGTCACCCAGGGGCTGCCGCTGGTGCCGCCGGTGTAGTCCGGGCAGTCGATCCGCAGTTGGGTGGGGCTCTGCTGGGTGGTGTTGTTCACACAGGTGATCGGCACGTCGGCGCTGCTCGGATAGCCGGTCAGCTTCACCGGGAGCTGGAAGCCCTTGTTGGTGCCGAGCTTGTTGGCGCCGAGCACCTGCTGCACCTGCTGGCCGCCCTGCGGCTGGACGATCGCGAAGGCCACGTCCAGGTCCGGGTTGCCGCTCCTCGCCCAGCTCTGGTCGACGGTGATCGCGGCCAGCGGCCAGACCCCGTTCGGCGCCTCGCCGCTGCGGTAGCCGGGGACGAAGACCAGATCGTCGCGCTGCCCGACCCCGGGGTCGTAGACGCAGTGCGCCGCGGTGATGATCAGGTTCTGGCCCGCGCTGTCCACCACGCTGGCGGTGCAGAAGTGGTCGCCCGAGGAGTCCTTGGTGAAGACCGCGCCGACCAGTGCGTTGAGTGTGGTGGGGGAGGCGGTACGGGTGGTGCCCTTGTGCTTGTCGAAGGCGGCCAGGAAGCGCTCACGGTTCCAGCCGGCGCCGCCGTTCGCGCTCGCCGCCGTCCCCGCGGGTGTGGTCACCCAGACCGCGCCGTTCGGCTGTTCCGCCGAGGAACCGCAGCCGACCGTCGCCGCGAGCAGCGCGACCGCCAGGCCGAGTGCCGGCTTTCGCCCCGTCATCCGACTCCCTCCACCGCTGTCCGCACCGCCCGGACCCCGGAACCGCAGCTCAGGGGCCGGGAGCGCACTCGTGGTACGCCCCCGGCGCGCACCACGGCTGATCGACCGGATATGCTGCCCGAGGCGGCCCTGCGGGGCCGTCTGTGCTGCGATGGACAGCCACTGTGGTGGCCGGTGCCGACGCGGTGAGTTCGGGGCGGTAGCTCAGCCGGTTAGAGCAGGGGACTCATAATCCCTGGGTCGTGGGTTCGAGTCCCACCCGCCCTACCTACGCTTTACGGGGTCTCGCGCGGGTCTCACCAAGGTGAACTCCGGGATTTCGGGGTCGCACCAGGGGGAATCGTAGGGCACGGGCCCGATTCTGACGGCGCGACAGGCCGCTGTTCACCCTGATGGAGAAGTGCGGCGGGTTCGGCGTTGACCGTGCTGTCGGCCGTACGGCTGAACTTCGCTGTGACAGGTTGCATGCGCATGGATGCGCCGTGTGATCGTTGCATGTGTCGAACCGCCATCACGCTCCCATGTGCTGAACAACGATGCGGCTGCTCGCGCCCTGAGTGCTGAGCCCCGCGCCCTGTCCTGAGCCCGGTCTGGAGCCCTACGGCCCGCAGGCGAGCAGGACCGGGACGGTGGGCAGCGCCAGGGCGAGCAGGCAGTAGGCGGTGCGCAGGGGGCGGGGGAGCGGGTGGACGGGGAGCAGGCGGCGGACGCGTTGGGCGGTCGCGAGGTGGCCGGCGGCGAGGGTGCCGGGCGGGGTGGCGGCGGTGGCGACCGCGCACAGGGCGGTGGCCAGGGTGTGCGGGGCGCTGTGGCGCAGGGCCCGGTCGTCGGCGGCCATCTCGATCAGCACGGGGATCTGTTCGGCCGCCGCACGGGCCAGCGGTAGGCGGGGCAGGGCCCGGCCCAGCGCTCCGGCGGCGCTGCTCGGCAGGTGGTGACGGCCACTCAGATGGGCACGCTCGTGGGCCAGCACGGCCGCGCGCTGCGGTGCGTCCAGCAGTTCGAGAGCGCCACGGGAGAGGATCACCCGACCGCCCCGGCCGGGGACGCACCAGGCGACCGCCCGCGGGTCCTCGACGGTCCACCAGGCCTCGGCGGCCTCCTGACGGGCCACCAGGTCGAGCAGCTCGCGGTGCCTGGCCCGGGCCCGGGCCGCGCGGAACCAGGCCGGGCCGACCACGGCGGCGGCCGACGCGAGCACCAGGGCGCCGATCAGCAGCGCCTGCCGGTGGCCGGTCGGCCCCTCGACCATCCGCTCGGCGTCCCGGGCCAGCCAGGTCAGTGGCGGGCCGCTGAGGTGGCCGGGCTCGGTGAGGGTGTGCACGGTCATCGCCACGGCGGTGGCGAAGGCGAGCCACAGGCTCAGCCAGAGCGCGAGCGCGGCCCGTGGCGCGCGCACGGCCCAGCGGGCCCGGGCCAGCGCCGACGGCGCGAAGCCGCCGACCCAGGTGCCGAAGAGCAGCAGCAGGAGCAGGCCGATCACGCTGCGCCGCCGTCACGCGGGGCGCCCTCGGTCAGCACTGCGCGCAGCGCGGCGGCCTGCTCGGCGTCCATGCCCTCGACGAAGAGCAGCAGCGCGGCGCGCGGGTCGTGGCTCTCGCCGAGCACCTCGCGCATCAGGTCGGCGGTGTACTCCTCGCGGCTGCGCACCGGCTGGTACAGCCAGGCGCGTCCCTCCTTGTGCCGGCGCAGTCGGCCCTTGCGGTAGAGGATGTCGGCGACCGTGGTGACGGTGGTGTAGGCGATCGGGCGGGTCCGGTTGAGGTCGTCGACCACCTCGCGCATGCTGGTCGGCCGCCCGCGGGCCCAGAGCCGCTCCATGATCTCGGTCTCCAGCTCGCCGAACCCGCGCACCGCCCCGCTCCTCTCGACCCGCTCCCCTCGCCCACTCGCCGGCCAGCCTAGCCGCAGGCCCCGGTCCAGGCCTCGGTCGCTCACCCCAGGCGTCGGTCGCTCAGTTCCAGCGTCCGGCGAGCCAGCGGGCGCCGCGCAGCAGGGCCAGCCGGCGGCGCTGGCGGCGGGAGTTGCCGCGGGCCTGGGCCGGGACCCGGCCGGGCGGGGCGCCGGCCAGCGCGGCCAACCGGCCGGCCGCGCGGGCGAGCTCGGCGAGCAGGCGGCGGCGCCGGGCGGGGTCGGTGCTGTGCAGCAGGGCGGCGTGCAGCCCCTCGATCTCGGCGACGGCGGCCGCCAGGCGAAGGTCGGCGGCGTCGGTGGACCGGTGGTCCCCCCAGTGCTTGGTCAGCGGTGTTCCCTTCCGAGTAGGTCAGCCGTAGGTGAGGCCGGCGCAGGGATCGGCGTCGGCGGGGCGGCTGTTCTGCGCGATTCCGGTGGGCAGGCCCGTGGGTGACGGGCCGGCCGATGGCGAGGCGGTGGCGGCGGCCGTGGCGGCGTAGTCGTCGCCGAGGGTGACGGTCAGCGGGACGGTCGCCTCGGCGTCGGCGCGCACGTCCGCGCCGGGGAAGTACTGGGCGAGCTGCTCGGCCTCCCCCTGGTGACCGGGGCCGTAGCCGATGGTGGTGACCGCGTGCTCGATCCCGCCGCTGCCCGCGCTGACGTCCTGGTACCCCTTGGCCCGCAGCTCGTGGACCGCCTGCAGGGACAGGCCGTAGGTGCGGGTGCCGTTCTGGACGAGGACCGGGACCGTGAGGTTGACGGCCGGGCTGGCGGAAACCGGTGCGGCGGTGCTCGGATCCGCCGGTCGGCCGGTGCTCTGGCCATCCAGTGTGCGGTCCTGGCGCAGGAGCGTCCACAGGGTATCGACGTCGGGATGGACCAGGGCGACCCGGTCTCCGGCGTACCGCCAGGGCGCGGTGACGAAGGTGATGTCGGCGAGTTTGATCGAGCGCATCGACTGGGCGAACGAGGCCAGCTTCATCGGGCTGCCGAGCGCCGGGTCGACGGTGAGCGACTTGGTCGCCGCGTCGGCGAGCGGCAGCAGCGCGGTGAGGTCGAAGCCGCGGTCCTGGATCTTCTTGATCAGGGCGCCGAGGAAGGCCTGCTGACGCTTCATCCGCCCGATGTCCGAGCCGTCGCCGATCCCGTGCCGGGCGCGGACGAAGTCCAGTGCGGACTGGCCGGCCACGTTCTGGCGGCCCTTCTTCAGGTGGATGCCGAAGCCGTTGATGTCGTTGGGGACGCAGACCGGCACCCCGCCGACCGCGGCGGTCATCGTCGCGAAGCCCTTGAAGTCGACCACGATGGTGTGGTGGACCCGCAGGCCGGTCATGGTCTCCACGGTGTTCTGGGTGCAGGCCGGGTTGCCGGTCGGGCTCGCGCCCAGCGAGAAGGCCGAGTTGAACATCTGGTCGTGCTGCGGCACGGTCCACTTGCCGTTGGGCAGCAGGCAGCGCGGGATGTCCACCAGCGAGTCGCGCGGGATCGAGACGCCGACCGCGTGCCGGTGGTCGGCGTAGACGTGCAGCAGGACGGCGGTGTCGGAGCTGCCCGCGCCGAGCTCGCCGCCGGCCAGCGTGTCGTTGCCGTTGGCCCGGCTGTCCGAGCCGAGCAGCAGGATGTTGACGGGTTGTGAGCCGCTGGCGTCGGCCGGCCCGTCCGGCGGCCGGTCGCTGGCGATTCCGGCGCTGTCGAAGATCGACAGGTTGCCGTTGAGGTGCTCGTAGAACCAGAAGCCGGCGCCGGCGGTGGCCAGGACCAGGGCGGCCGCGGTCAGCCCGGCGATCTTCGCCAGGTGGCGGCGTCGGTGCTGGGCGGCGGAGGGCTCGGGCCGTACGCTGGTGCCTTCGGGCTTGCCTCGGGCACGCTCCTTGCCGGGACGGTCGGTCATCGAAGGTCTCCGCACGGTTGCCGGTGGGCTGATGGCTCGTCAGGGCCGGTTGCCCGGTTGGGCGCCCGGGGCCTCTCTGGGGGCGACCCACTCGGATATCCGGTTGCACACTTGCGCAATTTAGCAAGTAATGGGCATGCCGCAAAACCCGGCGGCGTGGTCAAGCGGGGGATGCGGCCGTTCGGCCCAGGATCAAGCAGGCGCCAGCAGACGTCGCAGGGCGTCGGGAGGCGTCAGAAGCCGGGGGACTCGGGCTGCTGTCCGGGCGCGGGGGTCGGCGCGGAAGTCGGACCCGGCGTCGGCTGGGCCGTGCCGTGCACCGTCGCCCGGCCGTACGGCGGAGGCGTCGCGCCCGAGGACGGCGGCGCCGGCGGGGTGGCCCGCAGGTACATGGTGTCGTTGTCCGGCGGGCCCACCGGCCCACCCTGCTCGGGCACGCCGCCCTGCGCCGGTGCGCCGGCCGGTGCGGCCACGGGTGCGGCCATCGGCGCGATCGTCCCCGAGGGCTCCGGCTCGGGCTCCAGCATGGTCCGCCCGGCCGCGTCGCTCAGCTTGATCAGCAGCGCGGTGAGCAGCCAGTTCGCCATCGTCGAGGAGCCGCCGGCGGCCAGGAACGGCAGCGCCTTGCCGGTCAGCGGGATCAGCCCGGTGACCCCGCCGACCACCACGAAGACCTGCAGCGCCACCGCGCTGGCCAGGCCGGTGGCCAGCAGCTTGCCGAACGGGTCGGAGAGGCTCAGCGCGGTCTTCAGCCCGCGCTGGATGAACAGCCCGTAGACCATCAGCACGGCGATCACCCCGGCCAGGCCCAGCTCCTCGCCGATCGTGGTGAAGATGAAGTCGCTGCGCCCGGCGAAGCCGATCAGCCAGGGCCGGCCCTGGCCGAGGCCGGTGCCGGTCAGGTGGCCGGTGCCGAAGCTGAACAGCGCCTCGGCCGGCTGGTTCGAGCTGACCGCCGGGTGCGGCTGGCCGAGCGTCTTGTAGTAGTCCAGCGGGTGCAGCCAGGCCTCGACCCGGCCGTGCACGTGCGGCTCCAGGGTGCCGACCACGGTCGCCCCGCCGACCGCCATCAGCATGCCGAGCACGGTCCAGCTGGTGCGTTCGGTGGCCACGTAGAGCATCACGATGAAGACGCCGAAGAAGATCAGCGAGGTGCCCAGGTCGCGCTCGAAGATCAGCACCAGCAGGCTGATCACCCAGATCGCCAGCACCGGTCCGGCGTTGCGCCCGCGCGGCAGGCTCAGGCCCCAGATCTTGCGGCCGACCAGCGCCAGCGCGTCCCGGCTGACCATCAGATAACCCGCGAAGAAGACGCAGATCGCCAGCTTGACGAACTCGTCCGGCTCCAGCGAGATGCCGGGCAGCCGGATCCACCGCTTGGCGCCGAAGCTGTCGCCGGGGAAGAAGGCCGGCGCCATCAGCAGCACCAGCGCGCCGACCATCAGGATGTAGACGTAGCGCTGGAGGATCCGGTGGTGCTTGACCAGCACGATCAGACCCAGCGCCACGGCGACCGCGATGAAGATCCAGGTCACCTGCTGGGGTGCGGCCGGCAGCTTCTGGAAGTCGCCCTTGGCCGCGTGCACGATCTTGTAGGACTGGTCGAGCCGGTCCAGCAACACCTGGCCGAAGCCGTTGAGCAGCACCGCGCAGGGCAGGATCAGCGGATCCGCGTACCGGGCGAAGCGGCGCATCACCAGGTGCGCGACCAGGGTCAGGCCGGTGAACATGACGCCGTAGACCAGCAGCCCCTTGGGCAGCTTGCCGTTCATCGCCTCGTTGGCGTCGATGTAGGCGAAGAAGCAGACCGCCAGGGCGAGGCCCAGCAGCGCCAGCTCCACATTGCGCCGCCGGTCGGCCCCGCGTCGGCCCTCGGCCCGCTGGCTGGCCCGTTGGCTGCCTATCACACGAACTCCCCACCGGCGCGGCACTCTGGACCGGCGAATTCTCGCATGCCGAGCGGTGTGGCGGGGCCACCGGGCCGCGCAGCGGTAGTGGAGCGCGCCCTGTGCGCCCCGGGGCGGCGCGGTTAGACTGAGCGGCCACATGACCAGGGAGAGGGCGGTACGGATGACGGGCTGGACCAAGCTCGACGACCCATCCCCGCAGCTCCTGCAGCAGGCGGCGGCCTCCTTCGGCCTGCTCGCCTCCACCATGCGGCTGCACATCGTGTGGGTGCTCAGCCAGGGCGAGGCCGACGTCGGCACGCTGGCCGAGCGGGTCGGCGGCACCCTGCAGGCGGTCAGCCAGCACCTGGCCAAGCTCAAGCTGGCCGGCATCGTCTCCAACCGCCGCGAGGGCCGACGCCAGGTCTACGAGGTGGAGGACCCGCAGGTGGCGACGCTGGTCCGGCTGATGATCGAGAAGCTGGACGCCGCCCAGCCGACCCTGGGCGGCGAGGTGCGCCGGTTCCGGGGCAGCGGTGCCTGAGCGGCTGCGCTCGGTCCCGCCACCGCTTCCGGGCGGACCGGCGGACCGGCCGGCCCGGCTGAGCCGACTGCAGGCGCTGCGCGCGGTGGAGGCCTCCCCGCGCGGACTGACCGAGGCACAGGCCGAGGAGCGGCTGGCCCGGTACGGCGAGAACACCGTGCTGCCGCCGCCCGAACCGAGCGGCCCGCGGCGGGCGCTGACCGCGCTGGCCGACCCGTTCACCGCGCTGCTGACCGTGCTCAGCGCGGTCAGCGCGCTGATCGGCTCCTGGGGCGGCGCGACGATACTCGCCCTCCTGGTGACCGGCGCGGTGGCGCTGCGGCTGGCCGGCGAGCGGCGCAGCGCGGCGGCCCTGCGCGCGCTGCGGGCGTTGCTGCCGAGCACCGCGACCGTGCTGCGCCGGGCCGAGCACGGTGACCTGCCGCTGGCCCGGGAACTGCCCGCCGACCAGTTGGTGCCGGGCGACGTGGTGCGGCTGAGCTGGGGCGACGCGGTGCCCGCCGACCTGCGGCTGCTGCGCGCCGAGGGGCTGACGGTGGATCAGTCAGCGCTCACCGGGGAGAGCGAGCCGGTCGCCCGCACCGCCCCCGACCTGCCGCCGCAGGCTGCCACGGACAGCCCGTTCGAGGAGCCGCACCTGCTCTTCGCGGGCAGCACGGTGGTCACCGGCAGCGCCACCGCGCTGGTCCTGGCCACCGGCGCCACCACCCGCTTCGGCGCCGCCCACCGCCCGCTCACGGCGCCCGGGCCCGGCCCCAGGTCCGCCGTCGAGCGGGGTGTCCGGCGGGCGGTGCGCGCGCTGATCGGGTTCATGGTCGCCGCCGTCCCGGCCACCGTGGCCGCCGACACGCTGCTGCACGGGTGGAGCCGCACGCTGCTGCCGTTCGCGGTGGCGGCGGCCGTCGGGCTGACGCCGGAGCTGCTGCCGCTGGTGGTCAGTTCGGTGCTGGCCCGCGGCAGCCGGGAGCTCGCCCGGACCGGGCTGCTGGTGCGCCGACTGCCGACGGTCGGCGAGCTGGGCGCGCTGGACGTGCTCTGCCTGGACAAGACCGGCACCCTGACCAGCGGCGAGCTCGCCGTGGTCGGCGGCCTCGACCCGGCGGGCCGGCCCGACCCGGAGCCGCTGCGTCGGGCCGCGCAGCTCGCCGAGGCCGCCCTGCTGGAGGCCGAGCCCGGGCTGCTCGACCCGCTGGACGAGGCGCTGCTGACCGCCGCCGACCGGGCCGGGCTGCTCGACGGCCCGTCCCCGGTGGTGCAGCAGCTGCTGCCGTTCGACCCGGCCAATCGCTGTTCCGGCGCGGTGCTGCGCACGACGGGCCGTCAGACCCTGCTGGTCAAGGGCGCCCCGGAGGCGGTGCTGGCCCGGTGCACGGAGCTGGACGAGTCGCAGCGCGCCGCCCTGGAGGAGCTGGTCGCCGACCGCACCGGCCAGGGCCTGCGGCTGCTCGCGGTGGCCCGCGCCGAACGGACCGCGCGGCTCGGCGGGTTTGCGGCCGACGCCCCGCTGACCCTGCTCGGCTTCGTCGCGGTGCGCGAGGAGCCGGTGGACTCCGCGGCCGCCGCACTCGCCCTGCTCGCCGACCTCGGCGTCACGCCGACCGTGCTGACGGGTGATCACCCGCGGACCGCGCTGCGGCTCTGCGAGCAGCTCGGGCTCACGGTGCGGCGGGTGCTGCTCGGCGCCGAGCTGGCCGCACTGGAGGACGGCGCACTGGCCGCCGCCGTGGCCGAGGGGGCGGTCTTCGCCCGCTGCGACCCGGAGCAGAAGGCCCGGGTGGTGCACGCGCTGCGACGGACCGGACGGACCGTCGGCTTCCTCGGCGACGGCGTCAACGACGTCCCCGCGCTGCGCGCCGCCGACGTCGGGATCGCCACCGCGGGAGCGGTCGGCGCCGCCCGGGCCTGGGCCGACCTGCAGCTCGGCGACGGCGATCTGGCGAGCGCCGGGCGCGCCCTGGTGGCGGGCCGGGAGGCGGTCGCGCGGGTGGCCGCCTATCTGCGGATAGCGCTCTCCTGCAACCTCGGCAACGCCCTCTCGATGCTGGCCGGCGGGGTGCTGCTGCCGTTCCTTCCGATGCTGCCCGCGCAGGTGCTGCTGCAGAACCTCTGCTTCGACGCGGCCCAGCTCTCCTTCGCGGTGAGCGGGCGGTCACTGGGCCCGGCGGAGCGACCGGTGCGGCTGCCCTGGGGTGCGCTGGCGGGCTTCGCGGCGGTCTTCGGTCTGCTCAACTCGGTCTCGGACATCGCGCTCTTCGAGGCGATGAGCCGAGCCGCCGACGGCTTCCACGGCCCGGGCGCGGCGGCGGTCTTCCACACCGCCTGGTTCACCGAGAACCTGCTGACCCAGGCACTGGCGCTGCCGGTGCTCTACTGCCTGAGCAGCACGGTCAGGCTGCGCCCGCCGCGTCCGGTCTGGTGCGCGGCGGCCGCCCTCGCGCTGGTCGGCGTGCTGCTGCCGCTCGGCCCGCTCGGCCGGGCACTGGGCTTCGGCCCGCTGCCGACCGAGGCCTACGGGCCGCTTGGGCTGGTCGTGCTCTGCTACGCGGTGCTGCTGTGCGCGGGTCGCGCGTTCTGGCGAGCCCTGATGCGGCGTCGCGCCTGACCGGTGGTCGGCCCGGACGGACTGCGCTACGCGCCGGCCCCCGTGAGCATCCGCTGCAGGAGGTCGCGCAGGGTGCGGCGCTCGTCGTCGGCCAGGGCGGCCAGCGGCTCGCGGGCGAAGTTCAGCGATTCGCGCAGCTCCGCGGAGGCGCCCTGGCCGGATTCGGTGGCGGCGACCAGCTTGACCCGGCGGTCCTGCGGGTCGGCCTCCCGGGTGACGAAACCGCGCAGCTCCAGGCGGTCGACGATGCCGGTGATGTTGGACGGTTCGCAGCTCAGCGTCTGGGCGATCTGGCGCATCGGCATCGGCCCGCGGCGCAGCAGCGCCAGCACCTTGGCCTGGGCACCGGTGAGCGAGCGGGCGGCGGCCGCCTCCTCGTACTCGCGGTGGAAGAGCGCGACCAGGCCCGCCATGAGGTCGACCACCTCACGGGTGAGCTCGTCGGTCGCACCGGGGGTGGTTGCGGGCTCTGTCTCCAAGCGCTCCATGGGAACGAGTCTACCTGAATATTTGACAATCTGAACCTTTCAGGTCCAGTGTTGCTTCAGTAACTCAACCTTTCAGGTCAGGAGCATGTCCCATGGCAGTGCAGCCCGTGCCCGCCACCGCCCGCGAGTGGCACCTCAAGGCCCGTCCGAACGGCTGGCCCGTCCCCACCGACGTCGAGCTGGTCGAGGCACCGGTGCGCGCGCCGGAGCCCGGCGAGGTGCTGGTTCGCAACGCCTACCTGTCGGTCGACCCGTACATGCGCGGCCGGATGAACGACGTGAAGTCGTACACCCCGCCGTTCCAGCTGGGCAAGGCGATGGAAGGCGGCGCGGTCGGCCACGTGGTGGCCTCCGCCGCCGAGGGCTACGAGGTCGGTGACGCCGTGCTGCACTTCGGCGGCTGGCGCGAGTACGCCACCGTCCCGGCGCAGCACGCCGTCAAGGTGGACGAGGCGCACGCCCCGCTCTCCTACTACCTCGGCGTCCTCGGCATGCCCGGACTGACCGCCTACGCGGGCCTGTTGGAGGTCGGCGCGTTCAAGCAGGGCGACACCGTCTTCGTCTCCGGCGCGGCCGGCGCGGTCGGTTCGCTGGTCGGCCAGATCGCCAAGCTCAAGGGCGCCTCCCTGGTGGTCGGTTCGGCCGGCTCGGCGGAGAAGGTGGCCACGCTGACCGGGGAGTTCGGCTTCGACGCGGCCTTCAACTACAAGGACGCCCCGGTCCACGAGCAGCTCGCCAAGGCCGCGCCCGAGGGCATCGACCTGTACTTCGACAACGTCGGCGGCGACCACCTGGAGGCCGCCATCTCCGCGCTCAACGTGCACGGCAGGGCGGTGCTCTGCGGCGCGATCGCGCAGTACAACGACACCGGCGCGCCGGTCGGCCCGCGCAACCTGGCGCTGGCGATCGGCAAGCGGTTGCGCCTGGAGGGCATGCTGGTCGGCGACCACGCCGCGCTGCAGGGGCAGTTCGTCACCGAGGTCGCGGGCTGGCTGAAGGACGGCAGCCTGAAGTACGAGGAGACCGTGGTGGACGGCATCGAGCACACCATGGACGCCTTCCTCGGCCTGCTGCACGGCAGCAACACCGGCAAGATGGTTGTCCGGCTGGCCTCCTGAGCAGTCCTCGGACCAGCGCGCCCCGGCGGACCCCCAAGGTCCGCCGGGGCGCGCGGCGTTGTGGCGCGCGACCCCCGCAGACGGATTCAGGCCCGTTCCGACGGAGCGTCAGACGGCCCCGGGTGCGGCGCGATAGCGTGGCCGCACCGCCGCTGCGCCACCGGATGGGGCCGTTCGGGGGAGAGATCCCGATCAGGGGTAGACCTCTTCCCGGAACTGACTACCATGGTTGAAGCCTGTCCGTTTTGCTCAAGTTAGTTACCTATTGTCGATTGACCCTGAGCAGTTGACTGACCTGAGCACCGAACGGGCAGGAGTCGAGCCAAGTGGCGCCCAGGACCAACCGGCCACCGGCACGAGGCAGCTGGGGAAGGCGACCCTCGTCCACAGCCTGGAGGTCCCGGTGACGACACGTGGAGTCCTGTACATCCACTCCGCGCCCCGCGCGCTGTGCCCGCACGTCGAATGGGCGGTGGCGGGCGTGCTAGGCGTGCGGGTCAGCCTTGACTGGATCCGCCAGCCGGCGGCTCCCGGCCAGTGGCGCTCGGAGTTCTCCTGGCAGGGGGAGGTGGGCACGGCGTCCAAGCTCGCCTCCGCGCTGCGCGGTTGGCAGTTGATGCGCTACGAGGTGACCAGCGAGCCCTGCGCCACCGCCGAGGGCGAGCGCTACAGCAGCACCCCGACGCTGGGCATCTTCCACGCCGTCACCGGCATGCACGGGGACATCCTGATCCCCGAGGACCGGCTGCGCGCGGTGCTGCTGCGGGCCCGCAGCGAGGGCACCGACCTGGAGGCCGAGCTGTCCCGGCTGCTCGGCAAGCCCTGGGACGACGAGTTGGAGCCGTTCCGCTACGCCGGTGAGGGCGCGCCGGTGCGCTGGCTGCACCAGGTGGTCTGACAGTCCGACAGAGCAGGGCGGCCTCCCGAGGGAGACCGCCCTGCTCAAGCCGCTGCCGAACGAGCGTCAGACGCTGCCGGACGAGCGTCAGACGCTGCCGGACGAGCGTCAGACGCTGCCGGACGAGCGTCAGACGCTGCGGAAGGCCAGCACCACGTTGTGGCCGCCGAAGCCGAAGGAGTTGTTCAGCGCGGCGATCTGCCCGGCCGGCAGCTCGCGCGGCTCGAACCGGACGATGTCGGCGTCGACCTCGTCGTCCAGGTCCTCCACGTTGATCGTCGGCGGGGCCAGACGGTGGTAGAGCGAGAGCACGGTGGCGACCGTCTCGATGCCGCCGGCGCCGCCCAGCAGGTGGCCGGTCATCGACTTGGTGGCCGAGATCGCGACGTGGTTCAGGTGCTCGCCGAGCTCCTTGCGCAGCGCCTTGATCTCCGCGACATCACCCTGCGGGGTGGAGGTGGCGTGCGCGTTGACGTGCACCACCTCGGCCTTGTCCAGGCCGGTCGACTCGAACAGGTGGGCCAGCGCACGGGCCACGCCGGAGCCGGTCGGCTCGGGCTGGGCGATGTGGTGGGCGTCCGAGGAGAGACCCTGGCCGACCGCCTCGCAGTAGACCCGGGCTCCGCGCTTGGCCGCGTGCTCGGCCGACTCCAGGACCACCACGCCGGCGCCCTCGCCCAGCACGAAGCCGTCGCGGGCCTTGTCGTAGGGGCGGGAGGCGCGCTGCGGCTCGTCGTTGTTCTTGGACATGGCCATCATGTTGGCGAAGGCCACGATCGGCAGCGGGTGGATCGCCGCCTCGGTGCCGCCGGCCACCACCACGTCGGCGCGGCCGGTGCGGATCATCTCGATCGCGTAGCCGATCGCCTCGGCGCCGGAGGCGCAGGCGGAGACGGGGGTGTGCACGCCGGCCCGGGCACCGACCTCGATGCCCACGTTGGCGGAGGGGCTGTTGGGCATGAGCATCGGCACGGTGTGCGGGGACACCTTGCGAACGCCCTTCTCCTTCAGCACGTCGTACTGGTCGAGCAGGGTGGTCACGCCGCCGATGCCGGAGGCGATCACGGCGCCGAGGCGCTCGGGGGCCAGCTCGGAGGCCTCGTCGGTGGCCGCCACCTGGTAGCCGGCGTCGGCCCAGGCCTCACGGGCGGCGATCAGCGCGAACTGGGCCGAGCGGTCCAGCTTGCGGGTCAGCGGTCGGGGCAGCACCTCGGCCGGGTCGACGGCCGTGCGCGCGGCGATCCGCACCGGCAGGTCGGCCGCCCACTCCTCCTCCAGCGCACGCACGCCGGACCGGCCGGCGAGCAGTCCCTCCCAGGTGGAGGCGGCGTCGCCGCCCAGCGGCGTGAAGGCGCCGATACCCGTGACTACCACGGTGCGGTTTTCAGTGGTCACTGGTCTGTCTTCTCTCACTGTGCAGGGTGGGGGCCTGGGTTGGCCGGGGGCCGTAGGAGGAGGGGGTTCCCCCGGGGAGCGGTCGGCTCCCCGGGGGAGGGTGCATCAGCTGTTGGCGAGGATGTAGTCCACCGCGTCGCCGACGGTCTTCAGGTTCTTGACCTCGTCGTCCGGGATCTTGACGTCGAAGCGCTCCTCAGCAGCCACGACGACCTCGACCATGGACAGCGAGTCGACGTCCAGGTCGTCGGTGAAGGACTTGTCGGACTCGACGTCCTCGGTCGGGATCCCGGCGATCTCGTTGACGATCTCAGCGAGACCTTCCAGGATCTCTTCCTTGCTAGCCATCTTGGCTGCTCCTCATCGGTGATTGCCGGCGCCCCGCGGAGTGCGCGGCGCCTGTTGACGGTACGTAAGGCGCTTTTGGTGCCTAAGGGAGGGTAACGACTGCCGCGGCGTAGACCAGACCCGCCCCGAACCCGATGATCAGGGCGAGGTCTCCGCTCTTGGCCTCACCGCTCTCCAGCATCCGCTCCATGGCCAGCGGAATGGAGGCCGCGGAGGTGTTGCCGGTCTCGGCGATGTCGCGGGCGACCGGCACCGAGTCGGGCAGCTTGAGGGCCTTGATCATGGCATCGGTGATCCGCATGTTGGCCTGGTGCGGGATGAACGCGCCGAGCTGGTCGGCGGTGATCCCGGCCGCGTCCAGGGCCTGCTGGGCCACCTTGGCCATCTCCCAGACCGCCCAGCGGAAGACCGGCTGGCCGTCCATCCGCAGGGCGGGCCACTTGATCTCCGCGCCCGGGCCGTTGACGGCGTCGGGCTTGGCGAAGGCGGTGTCCCAGGCCTCGGTCTGGGTGATGACGTCCTTCTGCGAGGCGTCCGAACCCCAGATCACCTTGCCGATGCCGGGCGTGTCGGACGGGCCGACGACGGCCGCGCCGGCGCCGTCGCCGAAGATGAAGGCGGTGGAGCGGTCGCTCTTGTCGGTCAGGTCACTGAGCCGCTCGACGCCGATCACCAGCACGTACTCGGCGCTGCCGCCGCGGATCATGCCGTCGGCCAGGCTCAGGCCGTAGCCGAAGCCGGCGCAGGCGGCCGAGATGTCGAAGGCCGGCGCGGTGCCGCAGCCGAGCCGCAGCGCGATCTCGGTGGCGATCGCCGGGGTCTGCTTGAAGTGCGAGACGGTGGCCACGATCACGCCGCCGATCTGCGCCGGATCGATGCCCGCCTGCGCGATCGCCTTGCCGGCGGCCTGCACCGACATCTCGGAGACGGTCTCCTCGGGGCCGGCCCAGCGCCGCTCGGTGATGCCGCTGCGGGTGCGGATCCACTCGTCCGAGGACTCGATCCAGGTGAGCACCTCGGAGTTGGGGATCACCCGGACCGGGCGGTACCCGCCGACACCGTGGATGCGGGAGTAGGAGGCGCCGCCGGCGGGGCGGATCTGCGGTGCTTCGGTCATGCGGCGTTCTCCTCACCGGTGTGCTCGGCCACCAGCTCACGGGCCTTCTCGAGGTCGGCCGGGGTCTTCAGGGCGAACGTGGCGATGCCCTTGACGTTGCGCTTGAGCAGGCCGGTCAGGGTGCCAGCCGGTGCCACCTCGATCACGCAGGTGGCGCCCAGCTGCTGGATGGTCTCCATGCACAGGTCCCAGCGGACCGGGTTGGAGACCTGCGAGACCAGGCGGGCCAGCACCTCGGCGCCGGACTGCACGACCTCGCCGTCCTTGTTGGAGACGTACCCGACCGACGGGTCCGCCACCGTGAGGGTCGGGGCCAGCTCGGCCAGCCGCTTGACGCCCGGCTCCATGTGGTGGGTGTGGAAGGCACCGGCCACCTTGAGCGGGATCAGCTTGGCCCGTCCCGGCGGGTCGGCCTTCAGCGCCGCCAGCTGGTCCAGGGTGCCGGCCGCGACGATCTGGCCGCCGCCGTTGTTGTTCGCGGCGGTCAGGCCCAGCTCGGCCAGCTTGGCCGCGACCTCCTCCGGCTCGCCGCCGAGCAGGGCGGTCATGCCGGTCTCGGTGACGGCGGCGGCCTCGGCCATCGCGCGGCCGCGCTCACGGACGAAGGTCAGGGCGTCGGTGGCGCCCAGCACCCCGGCGAGAGCCGCGGCGGTGATCTCACCGACGCTGTGGCCGGCCACGGCGCCGACCAGCTTGCGGACCGCCTCCTCCTCGGGCAGCAGCGCGCGAGTGGTGACCAGGCCGGCGGCGACCAGCAGCGGCTGGGCGACGGCGGTGTCCTTGATCTCCTCCTCGGAGGCCTCGGTCCCGTAGTGCACCAGATCGATCCCGGCCACCTCGGACCAGCCGCGCAGCTGGTCGGCAACGCCGTCCAGCTCGAGCCAGGGGCTGAGGAATCCGGGAGTCTGGGCACCCTGTCCAGGGGCGACGATAACGAGCACGGTTCAACCCTCTCTCGCCAGGCGCCCGTGGGCGGGTAGGCGACGGTAACGAAGAAAAGCAGCGCGGATTGTGGAGTCTCTACAGGATGACCGAATCAGTCCGAGGTCGACTCGAGCCTGCCCAGAGCCAGCGCGATGCGGAGCGTGAACGCCGAACGCACGTCCGACGGAGCGTAGCCCGTGACGTCTGTCACACGACGCAGCCGGTAGCGCACGGTGTTCGGGTGGACGAAAAGCATCCGGGCCGCGCCCTCGAGCGAGGAAGCCTGCTCCAGGTAGACACTCAGCGTCTCCAGGAGTGCCGAGCCGGCCTCGTCCAGCGGTGTGTAGATCTCCTCCACCAACTGACGTCGTGCCACCTGATCACCCGCCAGCGCGCGCTCGGGCAGCAGGTCGTCGGCCAGCACCGGGCGCGGGGCGTCCGGCCAGGCCGCGCAGGCCTTCAACCCGGCCGCCGCGGCATGGGCCGAGCGGGTGGCCGAGAGCAGGTCGCCCACCGTCGGGCCGACCACCACCGGGCCGGGAGCGAACTGCCCGATCAGCGCGCGGGCGGCGTGCACCGGCTCCTTGTCGCCGCCGACCACCACCACCAGCCGCTTGCCCAGCACCCCGGTCAGCACGTGCAGCCGGGCGTACCTGGCGGCCCGGCGGATCGCCTCCACCACCGCCTCGCTGTCCCCGTCCGGGGCGCTGCCCATCACCACCCGCACCTGGCTGGGCTGACCCCAGCCGAGCGCGGCGGCCCGGGACAGCACGCCCTCGTCGGCATCGCCGGAGAGCAGCGAGTTCACCACCAGGGCCTCGAGCCGGGCGTCCCAGGCACCGCGGGCCTCCGCCGCCTGGGCGTAGACCTGGGCGGTGGCGAAGGCGATCTCGCGGGCGTAGACGAGCACCGACTCGCGCATCCCGTCCTCGTCGCCGGGCGCCGCGACCTCCGGGATCGCCTCCTCCATCACCTCGATGGTGGTGCGGATCAGCTCCACGGTCTGGCGCAGCGTGATCGCCCGGGTGAGCTCCTTCGGCGCGGTGCCGAACACGTCGGTGCTGATCGCCTGCGGGGCCTCCGGGTGGCGGTACCACTCGGTGAAGGCGGCGATACCGGCCTGGGCGACCAGGCCGATCCAGGAACGGTGCTCGGGCGGCATCCGCCGGTACCAGCCGAGCTGGTCGTCCATCCGGGCGATGGCCGCAGTGGCCAGCTTCCCGGCCGACTTCTCCAGCCGCCGGAGGGTGGCGGCGCGCAGTTCGACGCGCTCGGCCGCCAGGCGGCGCTCCACGGCGGTCCCACCGGAGGAGGCGCTCTGTCTCACGGCACGCTTCGCCCGGGGCCGCTGGTCCGGCTTCGCGGCAGCGGGCCGGTGCGTTGCCGGCTTCTCGTCGGCTGGCTTCTCGGAGGCATCTGAGGGGTCTGGCACAGGGACAAGACTGCCTCACCGCGCGCCGGGTTCGCGCCCGCCCCCCGTTCGCACCGCTACGGTGTGGCAAGTGACCGACCCCGCGCGCCCCCGGGCCGACCTGCGCCGTACCGCCGAACGCTATACCTCGGAGCCGACCGCCGGGGTGCTGACGCGACACGCCTTCTCGTTCTCCGGGCACTACGACCCGAAGAACATCCACTTCGCCGCCCTGCAGGCCTGCAACGAGGAGACGCTGGCCCCCGGCGCCGGCTTCGACGAGCACCGCCACCGGGACACCGAGATCCTCACCTGGGTCCTGGAGGGCGCCCTGGCCCACCGTGACACCGACGGCCACGCGGGGGTGGTGCGCCCCGGCATGGTGCAGCACCTGAGCGCCGGGCGCGGGGTCTCGCACACCGAACGCAACGTCGGCGGGTCCGACGTCCCGGTCCGGTTCGTGCAGATGTGGCTGCAGCCGGACGTCTTCGGGACGGAACCCTCGTACGGGCTGCGCCGGGTGACCCCCGCCGCCGACGGCCTGACCCTGCTCGCCTCCGGCATGGAGCGGGACACCGCCTCCGAGGCACTGCGGCTGCGCCGCTCGGACGCGGCGCTCTGGCTGGTCAGCGCCGGCCCCTGGACGGCCCTGCCCGACCTGCCCGAAGCCCCTTACCGCTACGCCCATCTGACCGCGGGTTCGCTCGGCTACCGCACCATCCCCGGGCCGCGCGGCGTGGGCCGCTCACTGGAGCCCGGGGACAGCGTGCGGATCACCGGCGAGGCCTTCGCCGCCCCGGTGGCCGGGGAGGCCGGGGCGGAGCTGCTGCTGTGGGAGATGCACTCGGGGCTCAAGCTGGGGTGAGCGGGGAGGGGCACGGGTGCGGCCGAAGCCAGGGCAACCGGCTTCGGCCGCACCGTTTTCGAGGCAGCGGTGTGTCAGGACTGGACGGAACGGTCCAGGGCCGGTTCCGTCCAGCGGAACCCCCTTCCACCACCTCTGAGCTGCGAGGAAAGTAGAGCTCGTCGACGGGGGCAACACCCCGCGGACACCGGCCCAAAGGCCCGGACCACACCGACCGCTGCTCCTGCAGGGCAGCCGTCGCGGACGGCGCCGCCTCTCGAACTTCCGGCCGTTCAGGCCGCTCGCACGACCTCCACCACCCGAACGGCGCCGCCGCGTGCCGCCATGTCAGGAGCACAGCCATGTCTGCCTCGAAGCCCTCCCGCCTCCTCAAGGCCGCACTCGCCGCCGCCGTCCTGGGCTCAACCGTCTTGACTGTCACCGCCGGTAGCGCCTCCGCCAGCGTCGGCACCAGCATCGTCAGCATCGCCTCCGCGAACCTCGGAAACGGTGCGACGAGTCTGAACAGCGCGGGTGGCTACGGCTACTACAACAGCGCCAACGAGAACTGGTGCGCCGACTTCGCGAAGTGGGTGTGGGCGCAGGACGGCGTCAATGTCACCGGCCTCACCGCCGCCGCGGGCAGCTTCCCGAACTACGGTTCGGGGATGCACCAGTCGCCCAAGGTCGGTGACGCTGCGGTCTTCGAGTTCAACGGCGTCGACTGGGCCTCCCACGTCTCGATCGTGACCTCCGTCAACCCCGACGGCACCGTGAGCACCATTGGCGGGAACCAGGGAGCCGGCGTGGTCAGCGCCGGCGTCATCTCGTCCAGCGGCTACTACGGCTCCAAGCACGTCAGTGGCTACGTGAGCCCGGTCGGTGGACGCGACTTCACTGCGCAGGTGAATGTCCAGCTGGACATCGTGGGTGCGGACGGTGCGCAGTACAGCCAGTTCGGGAACTACGGCGCGGGGGCGTTCAACCCGGGGTGGACGAATGTGGGCGGTGCGTCGATCACGAAGATCACCAGTGTGAACGTGGGTGGTGATCTGGTGCACTTCTACGCGGTGGCGGGTGGGCGGGTCTTCGGGCAGGACCACATTCCGTCGCAGAACCGGTGGACCGGTTGGGCGGAGATCCCCGGTGGCGCGTCGAGTGTGAAGGACATCGCGGCGAGTGCGAACGGCAACAACGTGATCCTGTCGATCATCGGTGGGGACGGGGTGCTGTACACGCAGTACGGCAACTACGACCAGGGCCACTTCGACCAGAGCTGGACCACCCGCAACGGCGCGAACCTGACCAGCATCACTTCGGTGACCGGGAACAGCAACACGATCCGGATCTACGCGGTGGGCTACGGCGGCCGTGTCTACGGCGAGGACTTCACCCTGTCCAGCAACAGTGTCGGCGGCTGGGGCGAGGTCCCGGGCGGTGCGCTGGGTGTGAAGGACATCGCGGCGAGCATGACCGGCAACAACGTCATCATCTCGATCGCCGGCGCCGACGGGGTGCTGTACACCCAGTACGCCAACTACGACCAGGGCCACTTCGACGCCAACTGGACCACCCGCAACGGCGCGAACCTGACCAACCTCACCACGGTCAACGGTGACAGCAACACCATCCACATCTACGCGATCGGCGCCGGTGGCCACGTGTACGGCGAGGACTTCACGCTGTCGAGCAACAGCGTCGGCGGCTGGGGCGAGATCCCCGGTGGCGCGGTCGGGGCCAAGGACATCACCGCCTCCAACTCCAACTGATCGAGGATCGGCGCGCCGCGACCCAGCTGGTCGCGGCGCGCTGTTGTCCGCCAACCAGCCTGCTGATCAAAAGATTTGAGGGTATCCCCATGCTCAAGCCCGCTCGCCGGAAGTACTCCCTGGCCCTCGCGGCCGCCTCGCTGCTCGCGGTCGTCGCGCCGGTCGCCACCGCGGGGACCGCCTCCGCCGCCTCGGTCAGCACCTGGGACAAGGTCGCCCAGTGCGAGAGCAGCGGTGACTGGTCCATCGTCAGCAGCGGGACACCGACGTACTACGGCGGCCTGCAGTTCAGCGCCAGCACCTGGTCCGCCTACGGCGGCACCCAGTACGCGCCCCAGGCCAACCTCGCCACGAAGCAGCAGCAGATACTCATCGGTGAGAAGGCGCTCGCGAGCCAGGGCCAGAGCGCCTGGCCGAAGTGCGGCCCGCTGGCCGGCCTCGGCGCCGACACCGCCAACCCGTACCCGTCGACCGCCGCGCCCAGCAACGTGCAGTTGGACATCGTGGGTGCGGACGGTGCGCAGTACAGCCAGTTCGGGAACTACGGCGCGGGGGCGTTCAACCCGGGGTGGACGAATGTGGGCGGTGCGTCGATCACGAAGATCACCAGTGTGAACGTGGGTGGTGATCTGGTGCACTTCTACGCGGTGGCGGGCGGGCGGGTCTTCGGGCAGGACCACATTCCGTCGCAGAACCGGTGGACCGGTTGGGCGGAGATCCCCGGTGGCGCGTCGAGTGTGAAGGACATCGCGGCGAGCGCGAACGGCAACAACGTGATCCTGTCGATCATCGGTGGGGACGGGGTGCTGTACACGCAGTACGGCAACTACGACCAGGGCCACTTCGACCAGAGCTGGACCACCCGCAACGGCGCGAACCTGACCAGCATCACCAGCGTCACCGGGAACAGCAACACGATCCGGATCTACGCGGTGGGCTACGGCGGCCGTGTCTACGGCGAGGACTTCACCCTCTCCAGCAACAGTGTCGGCGGCTGGGGTGAGATCCCGGGCGGTGCGCTGGGTGTGAAGGACATCGCCGGGAGCATGAACGGCAACAACGTGGTGCTGAGCATCGTGGGTGCCGACGGGGTGCTGTACACCCAGTACGCCAACTACGACCAGGGCCACTTCGACCCGAACTGGACCACCCGCAACGGTGCCGGCCTGACCAACCTCACCACGGTCAACGGTGACAGCAACACCATCCACATCTACGCGATCGGCGCCGGTGGCCACGTGTACGGCGAGGACTTCACGCTGTCGACGAACAACGTCGGCGGCTGGGGCGAGATCCCCGGTGGCGCGGTCGGGGCCAAGGACATCACCGCCTCCAACTCCAACTGATCGCGCGAGGCGTCGGCGGGGGCGGCCGCCCTCAAACGCGGCGGACCTGGACTTCGCGGCGGCCCGGACGGCCCCAGCGGGGTGTCCGGGCCGCTCATGATGGGCCGGACAGGCCCTAGCCGCGCAGCTCGGTCAGGACCGCGTCCGTCAGCGCCGGCCAGACCTCGGCGGCCCAGGGACCGAAGTCCCGGTCGGCCAGGGCGATGCAGGCCACGCCCGCCTCGGGGTCGACCCAGAGGAAGGTGCCGGACTGGCCGAAGTGGCCGAAGGTGTTGGGCGAGCTGAGCGCGCCGGTCCAGTGCGGGGACTTGTGGTCGCGGATCTCGAAGCCGAGACCCCAGTCGTTGGGCTTCTGGTGGCCGTAGCCGGGGAGCACGCCGCTCAGGCCGGGGAAGGCGACCTCGCGGGTGGCGGTCGAGACGGTGGAGGGGTGCAGCAGGCGGGGCCGCTGGAGTTCGGCGGCGAAGCGGGCCAGGTCGGCGGCGGTGGAGATGCCACCGGCGCCGGCGGGGGTGCGGTGGACGGCCTCGATCGTGGTGTCCAGCATGCCGAGCGGCTGGAAGACGGCCTCGGCCGCGTACTGCTCGAACGGGATGCCCGCGGCCTCGGCCAGGGTGGCGGCCAGCACGTCGAAGCCCGCGTTGGAGTAGAGGCGGCGGGTGCCGGGAGCGGCCATCGCGCGGTGCTCGTCGAAGGCCAGGCCCGAGGTGTGGGCGAGCAGGTGACGGACCGTCGAACCCTCGGGGCCGGCCGGGTCGTCCAGTTCGAAGACGCCCTCCTCGACGGCGACCAGGGCGGTGTAGGCGGTCAGCGGCTTGGTCACCGACGCCAGCTGGAAGCGGTGCTGCTGCGGACCGTGCGCGCCGAGCAGTGCGCCGTCCGCGCCGCGAACCACCGCCACGGCCGCCGTGTCGACGGGCCAGTCCTCGATCATCTTCAAGCTCTGCATGTCAGGAACTATCTCAGGAAGCGCGGCCGGCCCGCGTGGGAGGCTTGCTTGGAGTGCACTCCAACTGGATAGCGTCCTTCTCGACGCCGAACTTACTCGACGCCGAACTTGGGGAGGGAGTCCGATGAGTGCCGAGCCCGCTTCCGCGGTGGACGACCGGCTTGCGGCCGATCGCAGCCTGCAGCACACCATCAGCGAGGTCTCCGAGATCAGCGGCCTGACCGCGCACACGCTGCGCTGGTACGAGCGGATCGGCCTGCTCGACCCGGTGGACCGCTCGCACGCGGGCCGTCGGCTCTACAGCGACCGGGACCTGGTCCGGCTGGACTTCCTCGGCAAGCTGCGGCTGACCGGGATGCCGGTCGCGGACATGCTGCGCTACGTGGAGCTGTTCCGGGCCGGGGACGAGACCTTCGACGAACGACGCGACCTGCTGGTCGCCCACCGCGACGAGGTCCGGCAGAAGATCGCCGACCTGCACGCGACCCTCGCGGTGCTCGACTACAAGATCGATCTTTATTCAGGGAAGAGGCAGAGCGAATGAGCCAGTCCGAGAACGATGTGAACCTGCCCGCCGTCGAGCTGCCCACTGTCGAGTTGGGCAAGGGCGGCCCGCTGGTGGGCGTCCAGGGCCTGGGCTGCATGGGGATGAGCGAGTTCTACGGGCCCACCGACACCACCGAGGCGCTGGCCACCCTGGAGGCCGCGCTGGCGGCGGGGATCACCCACTTCGACACGGCCGACATCTACGGTTCCGGGCACAACGAGGAGCTGATCGGCCCGTTCGTCCGGGCCAACCGCGACCGGGTGGTGCTGGCCACCAAGTTCGCCATCGAGCGCAAGGCCGAGGACCCGTCCTACCGCGGCGTCCGCAACGACCCGGCCTACATCCGGGCCGCCGTCGACGCCTCGCTGCAGCGGCTGGGCATCGACGTGATCGACCTGTACTACATGCACCGGCGCGACCCGAACATCCCGCTCGCCGAGTCGGTCGGCGCGATGGCCGAGCTGGTGCAGGCGGGCAAGGTGCGCCACCTCGGACTCTCCGAGGTGACCGGCGCCGAGCTGCGCGAGGCGCACGCGGTGCACCCGATCGCGGCGCTGCAGTCGGAGTGGTCGCTCTTCTCCCGGGACGTGGAGCGCACCGCGGTGCCGGCCGCCGCCGAGCTGGGCGTCGCCTTCGTGCCGTACTCGCCGCTCGGTCGCGGCTTCCTGACCGGTGCCTTCGCCAGCGCCACCGAGCTGGCCGAGGACGACTTCCGCCGCTCCATGCCGCGCTTCACGGGTGACAACGCGGCCGCCAACGCGGCGTTGATCGCGCCGATCCAGCGGGTGGCCGCCGCGCGCGGGGTGACGGTGGCTCAGGTCGCGCTGGCCTGGGTCCAGCAGCGGGCCGAGGTGCACTCGCTGACGGTGGTTCCGATCCCGGGCACTCGCAAGCGCAGCCGGCTGGCCGAGAACGTGGCGGCGGCGACGCTGAAGCTCACCGAGGCGGAGCTGGCGGTGCTGGAGCCGATCGCGGGTGAGGTCGAGGGCAACCGTTACGCGGACATGAGCTTCAGTTCCGCCGGGCGGGAGTGAGCAGCGGTCAGGACAGGCGGTAGCTGACCGCCTGGTAGTCCCCCAGCGCGATCGCGGCGAAGTTGTGCAGGCTCGCGGTGCCGTCGGCGAAGTACCCCATGTGCCCGGCGGCACCGGTCGAGGCGATCTGCTCGGCGCCGAAGTCCGCGCTGGTCGGGTCGGCGCCGTGGCCCAGTCCGCCGACCTCGAGGTAGGGGACGTTGCCGATCCAGTCGCTCGGATTGCGGGTGGCCCAGACGTGCACGCCGGTGCCCAGCTCGTCCGCGTTCTGCACGCCCATCCCCGGGCTGCCGAGCACCACCAGGTCGGTGGTCTCGCCGCGCAGCTTGGGCGCCAGCGTCCCGCAGACCACCGAGCCGTAGGAGTGGCAGAGCAGGGCCGGCGGCGCGGTCGGAGAGCTGGTCTGGGCGAGGCCGCCGAGCAGCCGGGCCAGGCGCGGTGCGCCGACGTCGGCCAGCCGCGAGGTGACGGCGTCCGGGCCCAGGCCCACGGGGGTGACGTACCCGGTCCAGGCGACCACGGCGGTCCGGGTGCCGGGCGCCTCGCGCTGCTCCTCGGCGCGCAGCGCGCGGGCCATCCCGGCGGGGGAGCGCAGCGGCTCGACCGAGCGGTCGAAGTGGCCGAGGTCGGTGTCGGAGCCCGGCACGATCACCGAGACCCGCTGGGCGCTCGCCAGGTCCCCGAAGACCTCGCTGACCAGGCCGCGCCCGCGCGGGTCGAAGGAGAGGATCTGCCGGCCGGGGGTCAGCAGCGCCTGGCAGTCGTTGGCCCGGGAGACGGCCAGCGCGTGCTGGTCGGCGTCGAGCGACTTGTCGGCGGCGCGGGCCCTGGCGGTGGCCACCTCGGCGGTGACGGCCAGCGCGTTGGCCCGGTAGCGCAGCTGCAGCGGGGCGCCGTCCAGGTTGCCCACCACCAGGGGGTAGGCGTGCGCCAGCTGGTCCTGCTGGGCGGGGGTGAGCGAGGCGAAGAAGGCCGCGACGGCGGCGGGCTCGGCGGTGGCCGGATCGGGCAGCGCCCGGCCGAGCGAGTGGTCCTTGACCCAGGCGTCCGCACCGGCCGGCGGGGTGCTGATCGCGACCTGCTCGTTGGAGGCCGCGGCCTGGGCGGCGGCGGCGCCCGCGTCGGCCAGGACCGCACAGGTCGCGAAGGCGCCGATCAGCATCCGCTTCAGCCGCCTGCGCTGCATCGCGTCAACTCCTGGTGGTACGGCAGCTGGTCTGGCGACAGCCGGTCCTAAGATGGCGTTCAGTCGGCCAGCGTATGTGGTCAGGTGTCGCGATGGAGACGACCCAAACTGTGGGTTGAATCACAGTGCCGATGAATCACCAGGTCGGCGGCCGTTCGAGGGCTGCGCGGCGTCGAACTCGCGGACCAGTTTCTTGGGCGCGGTGCGCCGCCAGGCCTCGGTGACCAGGTCGCGCAGCTCCTCGGGATCCGCCAGGTCGAGCCGGACCCGGACCCAGCCGAACCGCCCGACATAGGGCGCCTTGCTGTACACCTGCGGTGCGGCGGCGAGCAGTTCGGCCTGGTCGGCCGGGGAGGCCTTGATGCTGACCGAGTCGGAGCCCTCGGCGCCGACCGCGAACATCTTCTCGCCGACCCGCAGCGTGAGTTCGCCCCAGGTGGGGCGCTCGGCGGTCTGCGGCAGGCTCAGGCCGAGGGCGAGGAACTCGTCGAAGGTGACCATGGGGTCAGGGTAGGGGCTGCCACTGTCACCCGACCGAGCGCACGCTGACGTGGCGTCAGGACCACGTGGAGGTGAGCGCCGGGCCGAGCTGGTCCAGATGGCGCTGGATCACCGCGATCATCCCCTCGGGGCCGTCGTCCTCCGGGTCGCGGCCGGCCGCTTCGGCGGTCCAGGCCAGGTGCGCGGTGCGGATCGTGGCGCCGAAGACCGCGGCGAGCAGTCGCGGACGCAGGTCGGTGGCCGGGTCCAGGCCCTCGCGGGCCGCCAGGATCTCGGCCACCCGCTGCTCCTGGTCGGTGGACCGGCGCAGGTGGGCGGCGAGCAGGGTGGGCGTGGTCTCGATCAGCTGGACCAGCTCCAGCGCGGCGGTGACGCCCCGCCCGCTCTCGTGGTGTGCGGCGCCGAGGTCGCGCCAGGTCGCGCAGATCGCCTCGCGCAGCGCCAGCTGCGGGTTCTCCTCGGCCGGGCGGGCCTGCAGCCGCTCGACGAAGTAGTCCTCGGCGTCGGTCAGCACGGCGAGCGCGGCCTCCTCCTTGTTGGCGAAGTACCGGAAGAAGGTGCGCTGCGAGACGTCCACGGCGTCGGCGATCTCGTCGACCGTGGTGCGGGCGTAGCCCTGGCTGAGGAAGAGCCGGTGTGCGGCGTCGACCAGCGCGTCCCGGGTGCGCTGCTTCTTGCGTTCGCGCAGGCCCGGCGGGGTGCTGGGGGGAGCCGTCGAGGTGGGGGCCATGCGAACACGATAGCGCGGTGCGGAGTTGGCACTTCTTGCCTTGTGTCAGCTACTGACATAATCTCCCGATGGTGGCGCCCGTGCGGCCGATGTGCTCGTGGGGACGGGCTTGGGCCCGGGCGCCACCCGTATCGCCGATCTGACGGTACGTCAGCTAGCGTGTCGCCTTGCGGATCACCGTGCCGGGCGCTGGGCTACGCCCATGACCAGCCACGTTTCCGTCCGTGACGGCTCCGTCCAGGACGATCAACGGCTCGACCCGCCAGCTCGCCGCTCCGGCCGCCTGGCGACCTTCCTCGCCCCGTGGTGGGTGTTCGCGCCGACGGTCGGCGCCGTGCTGACGGCGCTCATGGCGGTTCGGCTGTTCCTGCCCGGCCCGATCGGCATGGCCGACAACGGCGACGGAGCGCGCCGGATGTGCGCGGCGGACGTCGTCGCCCAGGCGGACCGCGGATCCACGCTCTTCTTCAAGTTCGTCAACCTCACCTACACCCACGCCGCGCCCGGGATCTGCAACCCGGCGCAGACCTATCCGGGCAGCGGCGCGTGGCTGCTGCACCTCGCGGTGCCGCTGAGCCACTGGTGGGGCCTGTCGGGGGACTTCGACCTGCGGGCGCTCGCCGGGCTGTTCTGCCTGCTGATCGGCCTGGCCGCCACGGTGTTCGCCGCCGCGCTGCGCGGAGGTCTGCCGGCTCGGTCACTGATCTGCCTGCTGCTGTTCGTGGTGGTGGCCGACGCCGCGTTCGCCGGCTACGCGGCCTCGCCGTACAGCGAGTCGGCCGGACTGCTCGGGATCCTGCTCGCGACCGCCGGCGCCACCCACCTGGGCGGCTCGGTGCGGGCGCGCGCGGGCGGCCTGCTGGTGTTCACCGCCGGCGCGGTGCTGGCGGTCGCCGCCAAGGCCCAGTCGGTCTCGATGGTGCTCCCGTTCGTCGCGCTGCTGCTCACCGTCCGGATCCCGCTGGGCCGGGCCCGGGGAGCCGTGGCCGGCCGCCTTCCGGCGCTGCTGGCGGCGGCCGTGATCGTCACCACCGGAGTGGTCACGACGAACTCGCAGGTGCCGGAGTTCAAGGAGATCAACCCGACCGAGGCGGTCTTCGTCGGCCTGCTCGGCAAGAGCCCCGACCCGGCGGCCTCGGCCGTCGAACTGGGTCTGCCGGCCGACTTCGCGAAGTACGCGGGACGGAGCTGGTGGGTGCCGCAACCGCCGCAGCAGGACCCGCGCTGGCCCCGGGTCCGGGACCGGATGAACTACCCGAACATCGCCTGGTTCCTGGTCCGAAACCCGGGCATCGCGAGCCGGATCGCGCTCAGCGCGCTGGACGACTTCGGCGCCGCCCGCCCCGACTACCTCGGCTCCTACCCGGTCGGTGCGCAGCAGCCGCCGGGGGCGCGGGAGTCACGGATCGCGGTCTACAGCTCCGTGGTCCAGGACGTGGGCGGTGGCCTGCTGCTGGTCGTGCTGGGCATCGGCGCGGTGGGCCTGTGGTGGCGCAGGGGCGACGGCGACGACCGTCGGCGCGCGTTCCTCGCGGCCGCGGCCGCGCTGGCGGCCCTGGCCCTGGTGCAGTTCTTCACCGCCGCCTACGGCGAGGCGATCGAGAACACCAAGCACATGGTCTTCTCGATCTTCGCGACCGGGCTGGTCTTCGTGCTGGCCGCGGCCGCCGTCTTCTGCGGTCGGGGCGCGGTGGCGCCGGCCGGGGACGAGTTGCCGGCCGAGGGTGAGCTGCCGCCGCCGCGCGGTCAGGCGGACGGCGCGGACGGTGCGGACGGCGTCGAGGGTAGGGAAGGCAGCGGGGGCAGCGGCGGCAGCGAGGAGTCGGCCGGCGGATCGCCGTCGAGCAGCTCGCGGGCCTCGCGCAGGTAGCGGCTGCGCTCCTCGAACTCGAGGTTCGGGAAGTAGTCCTTGAGCCAGGCGGCCGCCTCGGCCGGCGGCAGGTGCAGCTCGGCGAGCAGCCAGCGGGCGCGGGTGAGGATTTCTTCGTGCATGGCCGCATCGTCACCGGACGGCCGAGCGCGGGCGCGCCGGAGTGAGCCGAACGGCCGAGGGCCGGACTCCCTGGGGGAGTCCGGCCCTCGGCCGTCAGCGGGTGCGGATCAGGCGTCGCCGCCGGCCGCGCCCGGGTGGGCGGCGGCCACGTCCAGCAGCTGGTAGCGGTCGATCGCCTCCTTGAGCGCGGAGCGGTCGATCTTGCCCTGCTTCGCCAGCTCGGTCAGCACCCCGAGCACCACCGACTGCGCGTCGATGTGGAAGAAGCGGCGGGCCGCACCGCGGGTGTCGGCGAAGCCGAAACCGTCGGCGCCCAGCGACTGCCACTGGCCCGGCACCCAGCGCGAGATCTGGTCCGGCACCGCGCGCATCCAGTCGGAGACGGCGACGAACGGGCCCTCGGCGCCCTGCAGCTTCTGCGTCACGTACGGGACGCGCTGCGGCTCCTCCGGGTGCAGCAGGTTGAACTCCTCGGCCTCCACCGCGTCACGACGCAGCTCGTTCCAGGAGGTCGCCGACCAGACGTCCGCCTTGACGTTCCACTCCTCGGCGAGGATCCGCTGGGCCTCCAGCGCCCACGGCACCGCGACACCCGAGGCGAGGATCTGCGCCGGGATCTGGCCGGCCGTGCCGGCCTGGTACTTGTGGATGCCCTTGAGGATGCCCTCGACGTCCACGTTCTCCGGCTCGGCCGGCATGTGGATCGGCTCGTTGTAGACCGTCATGTAGTAGAAGACGTCCTCGCCGTGCGGGTGCTCGGCGGTGGCGCCGTACATCCGGCGCAGGCCGTCCTGCATGATGTGCGCGATCTCGAAACCGTAGGCCGGGTCGTAGGCGACCACGGCCGGGTTGGTCGAGGCGAGCAGCTGCGAGTGGCCGTCCGCGTGCTGCAGGCCCTCACCGGTCAGCGTGGTGCGGCCGGCGGTGGCGCCGATCACGAAGCCGCGGGACAGCTGGTCGGCCATCTGCCAGAACTGGTCGCCGGTGCGCTGGAACCCGAACATCGAGTAGAAGACGTAGACCGGGATCAGCGGCTCGCCGTGGGTCGCGTAGGACGAGCCGGCGGCGATCAGCGAGGCGGTGCAGCCGGCCTCGGAGATGCCGTCGTGCAGCATCTGGCCGGTCGGGGACTCCTTGTAGGCCAGCAGCAGCTCGCGGTCGACCGACTCGTAGGTCTGGCCGAGCGGGTTGTAGATCTTGGCCGACGGGAAGAGCGAGTCCATGCCGAAGGTGCGGTACTCGTCGGGGGCGATCGGCACGAAGCGGTTGCCGATGCCCTTGTCCCGCATCAGGTCCTTGAGCACCCGGACGAACGCCATGGTGGTGGCGATGGTCTGGTTGCCGGAACCCTTCTTGACCGCCTTGTACGCGTCGTCGCCCGGCAGCTCCAGCTTGCGCGGCCGCACCTTGCGGGTCGGCATGTAGCCGCCCAGCTCCTTGCGGCGGTCGTGCATGTACTGGATCTCTTCGGAGTCCTTGCCCGGGTGGTAGTAGGGCGGGTAGCCCTCGTCGAGCTGCTTGTCCGTGATCGGCAGGTGCAGCCGGTCGCGGAACCGCTTCAGGTCCTCGACCGTCAGCTTCTTCATCTGGTGGGTGGCGTTGCGGCCCTCGAAGTTCGGGCCCAGGGTCCAGCCCTTGACGGTCTGCGCCAGGATCACGGTCGGCTGGCCGACGTGCTCGCGGGCCGCCTTGAACGCCGCGTAGACCTTGGCGTGGTCGTGGCCGCCGCGACCCAGGTGCTGGATCTGCTGGTCGGTCATGTTCTCGACCATCGCGCGCAGCCGCAGGTCGCCGCCGAAGAAGTGCTCGCGGATGTACGCGCCGGTCTCGGTGGCGTAGGTCTGGAACTGGCCGTCCACCGTGGTGTTCAGCTTGTTGACCAGGACGCCGTCGCGGTCCTGCGCCAGCAGCGGGTCCCAGCTGCGGTCCCAGATCAGCTTGATGACGTTCCAGCCGGCGCCGCGGAACTGCGACTCCAGCTCCTGGATGATCTTGCCGTTGCCGCGGACCGGGCCGTCCAGACGCTGCAGGTTGCAGTTGACCACGAAGGTCAGGTTGTCCAGGCCCTCACGCGCGGCGAGCGACAGCTGGCCGAGCGACTCGGGCTCGTCCATCTCGCCGTCACCGAGGAAGGCGTAGACGTGCGAGCTGGAGGTGTCCTTGATGCCGCGGTGCTCCAGGTAGCGGTTCATCCGGGCCTGGTAGATCGCGCCGAGCGGGCCGAGGCCCATCGAGACGGTCGGGAACTCCCAGAAGTCCGGCATCAGCCGCGGGTGCGGGTAGCTGGACAGGCCGTAGGGCGCCTTGGACTTCTCCTGGCGGAACGAGTCGAGCTGCTGCTCGCTCAGTCGGTCCAGCAGGAAGGCGCGGGCGTAGATGCCGGGGGAGGCGTGACCCTGGAAGAAGATCTGGTCACCGGACTCGCCGTCGGCGTCCTTGCCACGGAAGAAGTAGTTGAAGCCCACGTCGTAGAGCGACGCGGAGGAGGCGAAGGTGGCGATGTGCCCACCGACGCCGATCCCCGGGCGCTGGGCCCGCGAGACCATGACGGCCGCGTTCCAACGGGTCGCGTTCAGGACCTTGCGCTCGATCTCCTCGTTGCCGGGGAAGAACGGCTCGTCCTTGGTGGCGATCGTGTTGACGTAGTCCGTGCTGCGCATCTCGGGCACGGCCACACGCTTCTCGCGGGCACGCTCGATCAGGCGGAGCATCAAGTAGCGGGCGCGCTCACGTCCCCGCTCGTCGATGGCCGCATCGAGCGACTCCAGCCATTCCGCGGTCTCCTCGGGATCGAAGTCCGGGACCTGACTCGGAAGGCCGCCAATGATGATCGGGTTGCGATCGGATCCGGAAGCCACGCTGTTCCTTCACTGTCGGACGAATCTTGAAATGTGTCGCGCCGCCTCCATCGTGCTACCGCGCTCGGAGATCCGTCATCTCTACCGATCGGTAACCGTCCTGGCTGGTCAGCGAGGTCGGTCAGGTGGCGTGCGGCCGGCTGTCCGCGGGGGAATGCCGGAGTGAGGGCCAACAGGAGACTCTACGCCCGTGATCGCGCTCGCCTCGAATGCTGTTCGCATTCCGGGCGGTCGGGCCCGTGACGGCGTGCGCGGGCGGGCTCTGAACAGCGCCGAAACCTGCCGGAGCACGCGCGGCATCCGCAGCATGGGCGAACGGCCAGCAAAAGGGCAAATCGGTGTGATTCCCGGCACAGGACACGGCGTGTCTTGCTACGAGACGTCAACCTTTGGGTGGGATCGGGGGTCGGGTACTTGCGCGAACCGCCGCGCCCGTGTGGACTACGGCCACAGCCCTGGCGCCGATGCCAGGCCGAATACTGGAGGTTATTCCCGTGAGCGCGACCGCGGACCCCGCGGACAAGTCCAACCCGGCCTTCAAGCTGGGCTTCGAGCCCGGCCAGATTGTCCAGGAGCTCGGGTACGACGATGACACCGATCAGGATCTCCGCGAGGGCATCGAGGAGATCACCGGTGAGGAGCTCGTCGACGAGGACTACGACGACGTCGCAGACGGCGTCCTGCTGTGGCACCGCGAGGAGGACGGGGATCTCACCGACATCCTCGTTGACGCCCAGGAGTACCTCGCCGACGGTGGCCTGATCTGGCTGCTGACCCCCAAGAAGGGCCGTGACGGGCACGTCGAGGCCCATGAGATCGCCGAGGCGGCGCAGACCGCAGGCCTCTCCCAGACCAGCTCGATCGCGGTGGCCGCCGACTGGGCCGGCGCCCGACTGGCCACCCCGAAGGCTGCCAAGTCAAAGCGCTGACGACTCGCCCGGTCCGACCGGGCCGCTGCCTTGACGGGCCCCGCTGGAGTTTCCTCCAGCGGGGCCCGTCGCCATCCGGGCCCGGTTCGTGCGGGCTGCCGGAAGGCCTGTTCGCCTCCGGCGAAACTCTCCCTCGAGAGGCTTGCTCTGTCACTCGTTCGGCCGAATTCGGGAAACCGGATGCGAGGATGTGGCCGCGGTCGGCCGTTGCGCCGAGACACTGTCGAGAAAGGTCCTCACCATGGCCATCGAGGTCGGCACCCAGGCTCCGGACTTCGAGCTGAAGAACCAGCACGGCGAGCTGGTCAAGCTCTCCGACTTCCGGGGCGAGAAGAACGTCGTACTGGTGTTCTACCCGTTCGCCTTCACCGGCGTCTGCACCGGCGAGGTCTGTGCGATCCAGAAGGAGCTGCCGCGCCTGCAGAACGACGACGTGCAGATCCTCGCGGTCTCCAACGACTCGCCGTTCACCCTGCGCGTCTTCGCCGAGCAGGAGGGCCTGGACTACCCGCTGCTCTCCGACTTCTGGCCGCACGGCGCCGCCTCGCGCGCCTACGGCGTCTTCGAGGAGGAGAAGGGCTGCGCGGTGCGCGGCACCTTCGTGATCGACAAGGCCGGCGTGGTCCGCTGGTCGGTCGTCAACGGCCTGCCGGACGCCCGGGACGAGCAGGAGTACCTGAAGGTGCTCGCCTCGCTCTGAGTCACCGGCCGTGACTCCTTGACGGTCCAGGGCCCGGCGTGGCGGGGGAATCCCAGCCACGCCGGGCCTTATCGCTTCACGGTCGGGAACCCGGCACTACGATCGGGCCGTTGGCCGATGGAGAGCGGAACCGATTCTTGGAGGAACCTGTGGGTGTCAGCCTGAGCAAGGGCGGCAATGTCTCGCTCACCAAGGAGGCCCCGGGCCTGACGGCCGTGCTCGTCGGCCTCGGCTGGGATGCGCGTACCACCACCGGCGTCGACTTCGACCTGGACGCCAGCGCGTTGCTCTGCAACGACCAGGGCAAGGTCACCAAGGACGCCAACTTCGTCTTCTTCAACAACCTCACCAGCCCGGACGGCTCGGTCGAGCACACCGGCGACAACGTGACCGGTGAGGGCGAGGGCGACGACGAGGTGATCAAGGTCAACCTGGCCGCCGTCCCGGCCGACGTCTCGAAGATCGTCTTCCCGGTCTCGATCTACGACGCCGAGACCCGGACGCAGAACTTCGGCCAGGTCCGCAACGCCTACATCCGGGTGGTCAACCAGGCCGGCGGCACCGAGATCGCCCGCTACGACCTGAGCGAGGACGCCTCCACCGAGACCGCGATGGTCTTCGGCGAGCTCTACCGCAACGGCGCCGAGTGGAAGTTCCGCGCGATCGGCCAGGGCTACGCCTCCGGCCTGCGCGGGATCGCGCAGGACTTCGGCGTCAACGTCTGAGCCTCGACGACCGACGGTCCACCGGTACGCGCTGCCGCCCGGCTCTCAGCTGAGCGGCAGCGCGTACACCCGGTCGTCCTGCAGCGCGATCAACTGCTCGCCGTCGGTGGCGAACTGCCACGCGACGTCGGTGCTGATCCCGTTGCGGAAGACCCAACGCAGCGTGTGCGCCTTGGTGTCCACGGCGAACAGGCCCTTGTCGTTGGTGGCCACGAACAGGGTGTCCTTGACCAGGAACGGCGCGATGGTCATGGTGCACTCGTCGGTCAGCGGGAGCCGCCACAGCTCGGCGCCGCTGTCCGCCTGGAACGCGATCAGCACCGGTGCGGCCGGCGGGGTGTAGAGCGTGCCGTCCAGGGTCACCGTCATGCCGCCGAGCACCGAGTAGGCCACCCCGTCCCCGACCGCGGCCGGAGTGAACCAGATCCGCTTCTGCGGCGGCGTCTTCACCCAGGCGGGCTTGCCGTCGGCCACCGTGACGGCCTGCAGGCCGGTGCCGGCGGCGGAGCAGAAGACCCGGGTGCCGTCGGTGGCCGGCTGGTAGAGCGCCTGCGCGTCGGTGTCGGCGAACCAGAGCTGCTCGCCGGTGGTGGTGGAGCGGGCCACCAGGTTCTTCTCGGAGTCGGTGTACAGCAGCATCCCGCCGGCCAGTACGGCGGCCACCGAGCGGTCCGCGTCCGGCTTGCGGTGCTGGCTCCACAGCACCGAGCCGTCCTTGTGGGAGAGCGCGAAGATTCCCGGCGCCTGCGGGACGGTGGAGCTGGGCAGACCGGAGTCGTCCAGCGTCATGAAGCTGCACAGGGCGTAGACCGCGCGCTCGTCGGCCGCCAGCACGTCCTCCGCGACCAGCACCGTCCTGGGGTCGGTTCCGGGCTTCTGACCGTAGCTCCAGAGCACCGCGCCGCCGGCCGCGTCCACGTTGAGCAGCTCGCGCTGGGAGTAGGCGATGGTGCCGGAAGCCAGGCTGAGGTCGCCGGCCGTCGCGTCCGGATCGCTCCAGCGCACCTTGCCGTCCTTTCGGCCCAGTGCGTAGAGGCCGTCGCCGCCCAGGTAGACCAGGTCGCCGGCGCACACGGCGCGGGTGTGCAGCGCGCTGGACTTCGGCAGGCGGTAGCTCCAGTTGGGGTCGGGGGCCTCGCCCTTGGCCCGGGTGCGGGTGGCCGTGGGGCTGGGCTGGGGGCGGTGGGCCGAGCGGTCGGCTGCTGGGGCGGCACGGGCTTGGGGCCGGGCTTGTCGGTACCGGTCAGCGCCCAGGCGGCGCCGCCCAGCGCGGCGAGCAGCACCGCGCCGCCGCCGGTGAGCAGCAGGCGCCGGGACGGGCCCTTGGCGGTCGGCACGGTGAGGGGGTTGGTGTCGACGACCTCGGTGGGCGTCGGGGCGGTGGCCGGCCGCGGCTGCTCGGCGGCCGGCCCGCCGGCCACCGCCCCGCCACCGGTGGCCGGCACGCTGCCGCGGTCCGGGACCTCCAGGTCCAGCACGGCGGCCGCGTGCCCGGCGATCTCCGAGGCCACCGGGCTTGGCAGCCAGCCGGTGAACGCGTCCGGCCCGCCGCCGAGCAGCTCGACCAGCTCCGCCGGGGTCAGCCGGTCGGCCGGGTCCTTGGCCAGGCAGGCCGCGACCACCGGCCACAACTCCTCCGGCAGGGCGTCGAGTGACGGCTCGTCATGGATCACCCGGTACAGCTGGGCGGCCGCCGAGCTGTCACCGGCGCCACTGAACGGCCCGGCCCCGGTTGCCGCGTAGACCAGCACCGCACCGAGTGAGAAGACGTCCGAGGCCGGTCCGGTGGGCGAACCGGCCGCCTGCTCAGGGCTCATGAAGCCGGCTGAGCCGACCACCAGGCCGGTGCCGGTCAGCCGCTCGTCGTCCAGCGCCCGGGCGATGCCGAAGTCGATCACCCGGGGGCCGTCGGTGGCCAGCAGGACGTTGGAGGGCTTGAGGTCGCGGTGCACCAGGCCCGCGCCGTGCACGGCCACCAGGGCTCGGGCCAGGCCGGCGCCCAGCGCGCGGACCGAGGGCGCGGGCAGCGGGCCGTGGGTGCTCACCGCCTGGGTGAGCGAGGGGCCGAGCACGTACGCGGTGGCCAACCAGGGCACCGGGCCGTCCGGATCGGCGTCCACCACCGGGGCGGTGAAGGCGCCGCCGACGGCCCGGGCCGCCGCCACCTCGCGGCCGAAGCGGCGACGGAACTCCTGGTCGGCGGCCAGTTCGGGGCGCACCACCTTGACCGCGGCGGTGCGACCACCGGCCGAGCGGGCGAGGTAGACCAGGCCCATGCCGCCGGCGCCGAGTCTGGCGAGCAGTCGGTACGGGCCGACCGTGGTGGGATCGGTCGGGTCCAGTGGCTGAATCGGCATGCTGCGCGGCTCCCCGTTGCTGTTGTGCTGGTGATCGTAAGGCCTTCGACCACTTGGTAGGTTCGAAGTTCAGGATGTTCAGTGGGCGGTTCAGGACTGTTCGGGCGGGAGCGGGCGTAGACATGTATGTCGGCCCGTCGGTGCTCTGTGCTGGTCGGGCCGCCAGGGAGTGGGAGGATTACCACGATGAGTGTCACGCTCGCCAAGGGCGGCAATGTCTCGCTGAGCAAGGCCGCGCCGAATCTGACGCAGGTGCAGATCGGTCTCGGTTGGGACGCCCGGTCGACCACCGGTGCGCCCTTCGACCTGGACGCGAGTGCGCTGCTCTGCTCGGGCGGCCGAGTGCTCGGCGACGAGTACTTCGTCTTCTACAACAACCTCAAGAGCCCCGAGGGTTCCGTCGAGCACCTGGGCGACAACCTGGTCGGCGGCGCCGAGGGCGAGGAGGGGGACGAGGAGGTCGTGCTGGTCAACCTCGAACTGGTCCCCGCGCAGGTGGACAAGGTGGTCTTCCCGGTCTCGATCTACGACGCCGAGGCCCGGCTGCAGAACTTCGGCCAGGTCCGCAACGCGTACATCCGGGTGGTCAACCAGGCCGGCGGCACCGAGATCGCCCGTTACGACCTGAGCGAGGACGCCTCGAGCGAGACCGCGATGATCTTCGGCGAGCTCTACCGCTACCAGGGGGAGTGGAAGTTCCGAGCGGTGGGGCAGGGGTACGCCTCCGGGCTGCGTGGCATCGCCCTGGATTTTGGAGTCAACGTACAGTGAGGATCATGCCGACCGCATCATCCGAACTCATGGCTGAAAGGTAGTCATACCCGTGTTCCTCCGCACTTTCGGATGGTCCTTCGCGACCACGATCGCCGGGCTGGTGGCAGCCGGACTGATCTGGGGCGCCCAGGGCTTCGGCGTGGTGCTGATCCTCGCGATCCTCGAAATCTCGCTCTCCTTCGACAACGCGGTGGTCAATGCCACGGTTCTGAAGCGGATGAACCCGTTCTGGCAGAAGATCTTTCTGACGGTCGGTGTGCTCATCGCGGTCTTCGGCATGCGGCTGCTCTTCCCGCTGGCGGTGGTCGGCCTGACGGCCCACATCGGCCCGAGCACCGTGATCGACCTGGCGCTGCACTCCGACCACACGTACAACGGTCTGACCTACGCTCAGCACCTGGAGGCCGCGAACCCGGCGATCGCCGCGTTCGGCGGGATCTTCCTGCTGATGATCTTCCTGGACTTCATCTTCGGGGACAAGGACTACAACTGGCTGCGCTGGATCGAGCGGCCGTTGGAGAAGATCGGCAAGCTGGAGGCGCTCTCCTCGGTGATCGCGCTGGTCTCGCTGGCGCTCGCCGCCCGGTTCTTCGCCGGCGCGCACGCCGAGACGGTGCTGCTGGCCGGCCTGCTCGGCCTGGCCACCTACCTCGCGGTGAACGGGCTCTCCGGCGTCTTCGAGTCCACTCTCGAGGAGGAGGAGGCCGAGGAGGAAGAGGCCGAGAAGTCCGGCAAGTCCATCGTCCAGGTGGCCGGCAAGGCCGCGTTCTTCCTCTTCCTGTACCTGGAGGTGCTGGACGCCTCGTTCTCCTTCGACGGCGTGGTCGGCGCCTTCGCGATCTCCAACGACATCTTCCAGATCACCCTGGGCCTGGGCATCGGCGCGATGTACATCCGCTCGCTGACCGTCTTCCTGGTCCGCAAGGGCACCCTGGACGACTACGTCTACCTGGAGCACGGTGCGCACTACGCGATCGGCGCGCTGGCGGCGATCCTGCTGATCTCCATCGAGTACAAGATCCCGGAGATCGTCACCGGCCTGATCGGGGTGGCCTTCATCGGGGCGGCGCTCGGCTCCTCGATGCTGCGCAACCGGCGCGAGACGGCGCTGGAGGACGAGTCCGAACGAGAACCGGCTGTGGCCGGGAAGAACTGAGGCAGGCAGATGTGAAAGGGCCCCGCACCGGGTGGTGCGGGGCCCTTTCACATCTGCTGGCCTGCTCGGCTTGGCCTGTTGGTCATTGGCTGTTGGTCATCGGCCAACTGCTCAGCCGAGGCGCTTCTCCATCGCGCGCAGCTTGCGCTCCAGCGAGTCGAAGGGCGAGTCCAGCTTGGGCATCGACAGCGTGTCGTCGTCCGGCGTCAGGTCGACGCTGTCGCGCCGACCGGACTCCACAGCAGTGCGGCGCGGGGCCGCGGACAGGGCGGCGGGCTCCAGCGCGGACGGGCCGACCCTGGCCATCGGGTCCTCGGACTCAGCTAGCGCAGGCTCCGTAGCGGGCTGGCCCTCGCGGGACCCGGAGGTCAGCGCGGGCACCTGGCGCCCGCCGCGGCTGCGGCCCAGCATCCCGCCCCGGGAGATCGCCTTCAGCTCGGCCCGCTCGCGCCGGTCGGCGCTGCGCGCGGCCGACTTGGCCTCCATCTTGGCCGCCCGCTCCTCGCGGACCTCCTCGACCGCCTCGTCCAGGCTGCGCACGTTCTCCAGCAGCATCAGCGACCAGGCGGCGTAGGTCTCGCGCGGCGCCCGCATCCAGCGCACGATCCGGATCTGCGGCAGCGGCCGCGGGATCAGGCCCTGCTCGCGCAGCGCGGCGCGACGGGTCTGCTTGAGCGCCCGGTCGAAGAGGATCGCCGCCGAGATCGACATGCCGGAGAAGAACTGCGGGGCACCGTCGTGCGTGCCGCCACGCGGCGCGTGCACCCAGTTGAACCAGGCCGAGGCGATCGCGAAGACCCAGACCAGCAGGCGGGAGCCGAGGGCCGCGTCACCGTGGCTGGCCTCACGCACCGCGAGCACCGAGCAGAACATCGCGGCGCCGTCCAGACCGAACGGGACCAGGTACTCCCAGCCGTGGCTCAGACCCAGGTTCTGGGTGCCGAAGCCGACCAGGCCGTGGAAGGAGAGCGCCGCCGCGACCCCGGCGCAGACGAACAGCAGCACGTAGGAGGCGATCCCGTAGACCATCTCCTTGCGGCGACGGCGCTCCTCGGTGCGCTCCCAGGAGTCCCCGCTCTCCTCGGCCTTCGCGTTCTTGAAGCGCAGGGTGGCGACCAGGATGGCCACGAGCAGCAGGGCCGCGCCGCCGACGACGGCCCAGACCAGTTGTATGGACGAGAGTGACATTGCGGCGTGAGCCTCTGCTTTCCGCGGTCGGGGCGGGAGGTTTGGGACGGACCCGCGTTACGGGGACACCTGTGCGGCAAGACGATATCGCGTCCGAAGGAGCCGCATAGTACGGGAGTGGGGGTTCGGCGGCCATCCGCCGGGCGGGTGGCATGACGAGTCGTCGGATCCGACGGTGGCTCAGGCCCACTGCTGGGTATGGACGGCAGTGCACAATGGAGCGTCAGATGGTCGTCACTGCCGGTCACGGTGCTGGCGAGGGGCCGAAGTGAGGCTGGGGGCGGGGCGGCAATGGGTGCGGTCTGGGAGTTCCTGAGGGGCGAGCGCAACCTGCCCGATGTGGTGGGGCAGGGCGGAAAGGTGATACTCACCAAATCCCGGCCGCAACACCCGATCACCGGAGAGGGGCCGACCACCGGCACCCTCTACGTCAACCTGCACTGGACCGCCCGGATCGTCCAGGGCTCGCAGGGCCAGCTGCGCCGCAAGCTGCTGCAGCCGCGGCTGCTGCGGCAGAACGACCAGGACAACTTCCAGGGCGGCGCGCAGAACGTCGACCTCGACCTGGCCTGCATGTACGAGCTCACTGACGGGACCCGCGGCGTGGTGCAGCCGCTGGGCAAGTTCTTCGGCGACCTGCAGCACCCGCCGTACATCAAGCTCAGCGGCGACGACCAGTACGGGGCGCCCTCCGGTGAGTCGATGTACATCAACCTGGAGAAGAAGGAGCTGTTCAAGCGGCTGCTGATCTTCGTCTACATCTACGACGGCACGCCGGCCTTCGAGAGCACCCACGCGCAGATCCAGATCGTCCCGCCGACCGGGCCGCGGATCGAGGTCAGCCTGGACCAGCGGGAGGCGGCGGCCCGTTCGTGTGCGGTGCTGCTGATCGAGAACGTCGGCGGGCAGTTGATGGCCCGTCGGGAGGTGCGGTACGTGCACGGGTTCCAGGCGGACCTGGACCGGCTGTACGGGTTCGGGATGCAGTGGCAGCGGGGGTACAAGGAGGAGTAGGGGCCGGTCGGTAGTTGGATCGGCCGGGTCGGATCAGCGCGGCTGGATCAGCGCGGTCGGATCGGCGTGGTCGGATCAGCGCGGCTGGAACTGCGGGCCCTGCGGGGGGAGGGCGAAGGGGGGCTGGGGCTGGGGGTAGCCGTAGGTCGGTTGGGGCTGCTGCTGCGGTTGGGGCTGGGCTTGCGGCTGCGGCTGCGGGTAGCCGTAGCTGGGCTGTGGCTGGGCCTGCGGCTGCGGGGTGGGCTGCTGGGGGTAGCCGTAGCCCGGGGGGTTGGCGGGCGGCGGCGGGATGGTCGCGGGCGCGGTGGGCGGTGCCGTGGGGGCGACCGGGGGCGGGGTCAGGGTGTAGCTCGCGGGCTCCTCGGGCGCTGCGTGGGTCGCGGCGGGCGCGGGTGTCGGGGTGGGCGTCGGTGCGGCGGGAGTGGCTGCCGGTTCGGGCGTCGGCTCCTCGTCCACCGTGATGCCGAAGTCGGTGGCCAGCCCGCTGAGCCCCGAGGAGTACCCCTGTCCGACCGCGCGGAACTTCCAGCCGCCGTCCCGCCGGTACAGCTCGGCGCAGACCAGCGCGGAGACCGCCTCCACCTCGTGGATCGGGAACTCGGCGAGCGGCTCGGCCCCGGCCGGCGCCGCCGCGTCGTGCAGCAGCACCCGCAGGCCGCGCACCTCGTGGAAGGTGCCGGACTCGGCGGAGCCCGCGAGCACCACCCGGTCCACGTCGGCGGGCAGCTTGGCGAGGTCGATCTCGACCGTGTCGGCGATCTCCTCGCTGCCGGGCACCCGGTGCTTGGGCAGGTGGCGCACCACGCCCAAGGGGTGCCGCGGCTGGTTGTAGAAGACGAAGTCGGTGTCCGAGCGGACCTTCCCGTTCGCGCCGAGCAGCAGGGCCGAGGCGTCCAGGTCCGGCGCGCCCGCGGCCGAGCTCCAGCGGAGCACGGCGCGCACCGCCGCCGCGGTCAGCGAGATATTGGCGCCCTTCGCCATCACGTGCGTCATAGCTGACCATCCTGCCCGGTGGTCACCCCCACGGACAATGCGCCCTGCCCTTTCCGAGATGGCTGAAAACTTGCGATGATCCGCAAGTGAGTGCGGTGGCCTGCACATTGGCCAAGTTCAGAAAATTCCATGTTACCGATGGTCTGATGAGGAGGGAATGGACCGTACGATGCGGCGGTCTCCACTGTTCTGTCGCCCCTGGGAGTGCATTTTGCGCCACTTCGGCCAGCTGGGTGCGGACGCGCGCCGCCGGCTCTTCCGTACCGAGCCCGCGCCGTTCGACCGCTACAGCGCCGCCGCAACGCTCGCCACCGCGCTGGGCGCCACCCTCTACAGCCCCGCCGCCCGCCGCACGCTGGCCGTCGATGTGCGTCGGCAGGCCGCCAACGGTGTGGTGTCGATGGTGCTCTGCCTGGAGGACGCGATCGCCGACCGGGAAGTGCCGGCGGCCGAGGCCAACCTGGTCGAGCAGCTGCGCCTGCTCGCCGAGTCGCCCGGCGCCGAGCTGCCACTGCTCTTCGTCCGGGTCCGGACCCCCGAGCAGATCGGTGACCTGACCCGGCGGCTCGGCCCGGCCGTGCGGCTGCTCAGCGGCTATGTGCTGCCCAAGTTCACCGAGGAGTGCGGCCCGGCCTATCTGGACCAGCTGGCCGAGGCCGAGGAGGCCTGCGGACAGCGACTGTTCGGCATGCCGGTGCTGGAGTCGCCGGAGATCGCCCACCTGGAGCGCCGGCGAAGCCACCTGCTGGCGATCGCCGACCTGCTGGCCAAGCACCGGGAGCGAATACTCGCCGTCCGGCTCGGCGTCACCGACGTCTGCTCGGCCTACGGGCTTCGTCGCTCCGCCGAACTGACGGCCTACGACCTGCCGTTGGTCGCCGGAGTGATCGGCGACGTGGTCAATGTGCTCGGTCGGGTGGACGGCACCGGCTTCACCGTCACCGGCCCGGTCTGGGAGTACTTCCCCGGCCGGGGCGCCGGGCCGCTCCAGCACACGCTGCTGCGGGAGATCGAACTGGACCGGGCCAACGGGCTGTTGGGTAAGACCTGCGTCCACCCGAGCCAGGTGCCGGTGGTGCACGCGAGCTCGGTGGTGACGCACGAGGAGTACTGCGACGCGCGGGACGTGCTGCGGCGCGACGGCGGCGTGCTCGCGTCGAGCTACACCAACAAGATGAACGAGGCCAAACCGCACCGCGCTTGGGCGGAGCGGGTGCTGCTGCGCGCCGAGGCGTTCGGGGTGGCCAGGCCCGAGATCGGGTTCGCGGAACTGTTCGCGGCCTGCCTGGCTGCGGAGGTGGACGGTGGTTGAGATGTGGCGTGGCGCGTGGGTGGCCGACCGGCTGGGCATATCGCTGGCCGGTGCGGACCCGGCGGAGTCGGCCGAGCTGCGCTCGGTGCTCGGGCTCGCGGTGCGGGAGGGGAACGGCCGGCGGGCGCACCTGCTGGTCTCCGAGATCCTCGGCAAGCACGTGCCGCAGCGACCCTCGGTGGTGTACGGCGCCGGGCGCCGGCTCGGCGCGGCCGTGCGGGCGCGGCTGGACGGCGCGGCTGACGCTGGCGGGCGGCGCGACGGCACGGCTGATGTTCGTGGGCGGCTGGGCGGTGCGGCGGATGTCCGTGGGCGGCTGGGTGGTGCGGCGGACGTCCGGGTGCTCGGGTACGCCGAGACGGCGACCGGCCTCGGGCACTGTGTGGCCGACGAGTTGGGCGCCGTCTACCTGCACTCCACCCGTCGGTCGGTCCCCGGCGTGGCGCCGATCGGCGGCTTCGAGGAGGAGCACTCGCACCACACCTCGCACCTGCTGCTGCCCTGGGATCCCGAACTGCTGTCAGGTGATGGTCCGTTGGTTCTGGTCGACGACGAACTGTCGACCGGTCAGACGGTGTTGAACACGATCGCCGAGCTGCATCGACGGTGGCCGCGCGAGCACTACCTGCTCGCCGCGTTGGTCGACCTGCGCGGCGAGGCGGACCGGGAGCGGCTGGCCCGGTTCGGGGCGGAGCTCGGTGCGCGGATCGAGGCGGTGGCGCTGGCCCAGGGGAGGGTGGAGCTGCCGGCCGATGTGCTGGAGCGGGCGGCGGGGCTGGGGGAATCGGTGCCGGGCGTGGCCAGTGGGCAGGGCGAGCCGGGTGCTCTGGTGCGGGCGCGGCTGGACTGGCCGGTGTCGGTGCCGGACGGCGGCCGGCACGGGTTCACGCCCGCGCAGCTTCGCCAACTCGAAGCGGCCCTACCTCAGTTGGGCGAGCAGCTGGCGGCCGCGCTGGCCGGCGACGAGCGACGGGTGCTGGTGCTCGGCTCCGAGGAGCTGATGTACGCGCCGCTGCGGTTGGCAGGCGCGTTGGAGGCGGCGCTGCCGGCGGTCGAGGTGCGGTTCTCCAGCACCACCCGCTCGCCCGTGCTCGCCGTCGACGATCCCGGCTACCCGATCCGGACCAGGCTGCGCTTCCCCGCACACGACGTGGCGGCACGCGATGTGGCGGCACGCGACACCACAGCACGCGACACCACGGCGCGCGACACCTCGGCTGACCACACCACGGCCGGGCCGCGCTATGCGTACAACGTCGCGCCGGGCGCCGGCGCAGAGCGCTTCGACGCCGTACTGCTGGTGCTGGACGCCGTCGGTGACACCCCCGAACTGCACGCCCCCGACGGCCTGTTGGCCCGGCTGCGGGAGGTCACCGACCGGGTGGTACTGGCCGTGCTGCCCTCGGCGGGCGCCCTGCCCGCGCCGCTCGGCGGGCCGGAGTTCTCCTCGTACGCCGCCGCCGAGGTGGGCTGGCTGCTCACCGACCTGTCCGGGGTGCCGCTGGAGGCGCCCACCGAGGAACGCGAGGAGGCCGTGCAGTCGGGCGGTGCGCACTACGCGGAGTCGCTGCCGGTGGAGTTCCAGCCCAGCCCCGAGTACCAGGAACTGTTCCAGGAGGCGCTGCGCGGTTCGGCGCGGCGGATCGCGCTGGCGGTCGGCACAGTGGCCGAGATGCTGCTGGCCGAACGCGGTTCCGGGCTGGTGCTGGCCTCGCTGGCCCGGGCCGGTACGCCGGTCGGCATCCTGATCCGGCGCTGGCTGGCCGCCGGGCACGGGATCGAGGCACCGCACTACGCCGTCTCGATCGTTCGCGGCCGCGGCATCGACCGGGTCGCGCTGCGCTACCTGGCCGCCCGGCACGATCCGTCGCGGGTGGTCTTCGTGGACGGCTGGACCGGGAAGGGCGCGATCGCCCGCGAGCTGGCCGCCGCGCTGGACGGCACACCGTTCGACCCCGCGCTCGCCGTGCTGGCCGACCCCGGCCGGTGCGTGCGGACCTACGGCACCCGGGACGACTACCTGATCCCGTCCGCCTGCCTCAACTCCACCGTCTCCGGCCTGGTCTCGCGCACCGTGCTGCGGGACGACCTGATCGGCCCCGGCGACTTCCACGGTGCCAAGCACTACGCAGAGTTGGCCGCAGCGGACGTTTCCGGACAGTTCCTGGACACCGTCGCCGGATACTTTGCGGCAGTCCGTCAGCAGGCGGTCGCGGAAGCGCAGCGGCTGGCCGGCACCGACCGGACGCCGAGCTGGGAGGGCTGGGCGGCGGTGGAACGGATCAGCACCGAGTACGGCATCGACAACGTCAACCTGGTCAAGCCCGGGGTCGGCGAGACCACCCGGGTCCTGCTGCGTCGGGTGCCCTGGCGGATCCTCGCCCGCCGCGGCGCCGGGCCCGACCTGGACCATGTCCGGCTGCTGGCCAAGCAGCGCGGAGTCGCGGTGGAGGAGGTGGACGAGCTGCCGTACTCCTGCGTCGGCCTGATCCACCCGCACTACAGCCGAGGCGCCACCGGCGCCTCCGGACGGACGGTGGCCGAATGATGCACCTGGTGGCGAGCGACCTGGACCGCACGCTGATCTACTCGCCGCGCGCGCTCGGCCCGTCCGTTCCCGAGCTGACCCTGGTGGAGCGCGACGACGAGGGCGAGCCGCTCTCCTACTTCACCGCGCGGGCCGGGCAGTTGCTCGCCGAACTGGCGCAGTGGGCGGTCTTCGTGCCGGTCACCACCCGGACCCTGAAGCAGTACCGGCGGATCGAGCTGCCGGTCGCCGCGCGGTACGCGATCTGCGCCAACGGCGGCCGGCTGCTGGTCGCCGGGAAACGGGACCGGGACTGGGAGACCGCGCTGGACGCACGGCTGTCCGCGTCCGGTGTCGCGCTGGCGGAAGTGGTCGAGCAGCTGCAGACCTTCGCCGACCCCCGGTGGACACGCAAACAGCGAGTCGCCGAGGACCTGTTCGCCTACCTGGTGATCGAACGCAAGCAGCTGCCCGCCGGCTGGCTGGCGGAGCTCACCGGCTGGTGCGCGGAGCGCGGCTGGACGGTCTCGCTGCAGGGCCGCAAGGTCTACGCCGTGCCGCGCGCACTGACCAAGAGCGCGGCCGTGGCGGAGGTCACCCGGCGGCTGGACGGCCCGTGCACCGTGCTCGCCGCCGGCGACTCGCTGCTCGACGCGGACCTGCTGCTGGCCGCCGACGCCGGCTGGCACCCCGGGCACGGCGAACTCGCCGAACAGGGCTGGACCGCCCCGGGCGTCACCGGCCTCGCCACCCGCGGGGTGCGGGCGGGGGAGGAGATCCTGGCGACGCTGCTGGCCCGGGTGACCGGGGGGCAGCGGCCGGCGTAGCCCGGGGTGGTCCCTCTGCCGGGGCGGCCCCCCTGTGTCGGTGGTGGCCCCTGCGTCGGTGGCGGCGTCAGCCGCAGCAGCCGCCACCGCAGCAGCCGCCGCCACCGCCGGACGGGGCCTGCGGGGCGGCGCCGCCCGCGCCGGTGACGGCGACGGTGGAGAGCAGCTTGGTGGTGTCGGTGTGCCCCTGGGGGCAGACCGCCGGGTCGTTGGCCTGCGCCATCGTGCGGCGCAGCTCGAAGGTCGCACCGCAGGTCCGGCAGCGGAAGTCGTAGCGTGGCATGCCCGCAGCGTACCCGGCGGTGGGGCGACGCGGGTGGCTGTTACGGGTGGCCGTTGTGGGTGGCCGTTACCTGCGGCCGTTGTCCAGCTCAGTGCGCGTGTCCGCCGCGGATCATGGCCACCACGCCTGCGGCCGCCTCACGTACCCCGTCCAGTTCGGTGAGGAAGTGCCAGTAGTCCGGGTGGCGCCCGGCCGCCGTCAGCGCGGCCGTCGCCCGGTCCAGCCGCTCGACCGCCGCGTCCAGCGGCCCCGCGTGGCGCGGGTCCGGGGCCTGGCGGCCCGCCATCGCCAGCCGCTGCGCGTCCCGCAGGGCGAACCGGGCGCGCTGCACCTCCGCCTGCGGGTCGCGCTCCACCTCGGTCAGCCGGCGCAGGCGCTCGCTCACCGCCGCCACCGAGCCGTCGGCGGTCTCCAGCAGCGCCCGGACCGTACCGATCGCTGCCGTCGCGTCCGCCCAGCGCTGCTCGTCCCGGGCCCGGGCGGCCTCGGTCAGCTTGCCCTGGGCCGTCCGCCCCGACTCCGCGACCTGCTGCGGCACCCGCTGCAGGTCCTGCCAGCAGGCCGCCGAGAAGCGCCGGCGCAGCTCGCTCAGGGCCGGCTCCACGGTGCCCGCCTTGGTCTCCAGCGCCTGGACCCGGGTACGCAGGCTGCTCAGCCGACGGTCGATCTCGCGCGCTCGTTCCGGCAGTTGCGCGGCGTCCGCCCGGATCGCCTCGGCCCGCCGGGCCACGTCCTCGGCCCGGTGCAGGGTCTCGGTCACGCCGTGCCGGCTCGCGCCCTCGTTCAGCCGGGTCAGCTCCGGCGCCAACTCGGCCAGCCGCCGGGCCAGGTCGTCCGCGGTCAGCCCGGCTGCCCGCACCGCGTCCAGCGCGCCGCTCGCGGCCAGCAGCGCCCGCTTGGCCTGCTCCACCGCGGGCGCCACCCGGATCAGCTGCGCCTCCGCGTGCTGGACCAGCGGCTGCAGCCGTGAGAGGTACGCGCTGAGCTCGGCCTGCTTGGCCGCCAGCTCGCCGCGGGCCCGTTCCAGTCGCTGCCGAGCCTGCGCGGCGGCCCCCGGCGGCAGTTCGGGCGCCTCCAGGTCGACGGCGTCCAACGCCTCGAAGTAGGCCAGGTTCACCTGGTTGATCCGGGTGGTCAGGTCCTGGAAGTCGGCAAGCGCCTGCCGCACCGCCGCCGCGTCCTCGGCCGCCCGCACCGTCTCGACGGCGAGCTCCACCTCGCGCTGCGCGGAGTCGAGTTCGTAGAACGCCTGCTGCGCGGCGTCCCGCGCGGCCAGCGCCTCGGCCCGCTGGGCGTCCCCGCCCCGCCGCCCCCACCAGGACCCGCGCCCGCCCGCGCCGGGCCCGCCGCCCGCGAACGACCCCGCCAGTGCGACCAGCACCCCGGCCATCGCCACCGGCATCAGGGCCAGCTCCGCGACACCCCGCGCCCGGTACCCCCGCGTGCTACCCGCCCTCACTCCGCGCTCCCTGCTCGCCACCGACCCGACTCGACCCCTCATTCTCGCCGATCACCCCCACCTTGGACCCCTCCGCCCCCGCCCCCGCCCGAGCCCTGCTCGGCGCCCCCACCCGGACCAGGTACTCTTACTCTTCACCGCAAGGCCCCCACCCCGGGACCGCCCTGCGGCGGGGGCGCGTAGCTCAGTGGTAGAGCGCTGCTCTTACAAAGCAGATGTCGGCGGTTCGAAACCGTCCGCGCCCACAGTCGACGATCGTGGGTCGTCAGCACAAAGGGCCAGTTCAGAGGCGTGATCCTCGCGAACTGGCCCTTCGCCGTTTCCGGGGCCGACGGGGTGGTCGGTCGAGGTCAACGAGATGACCCTCGACTCAGCGTCCTACATCCTCGAGTACGACTTCGACGCCTGAGCCCTCAGCGCTTTCGCATCGGACGGCTGGTCGACTGCCAGACGCTCCGGCGGCGCGCTATCTCGTAGAGGTGCCCAACCTCGGTGGGGGACAGCACGGCTGGCGAACGCGGTAGAACCTGGGCGATGGTGGCGCCGTCCAGCACGAACGCTTTGGGAACCTCAGCCGCGATGTTGATGTAACGACCTTCTCTACGGTTTCAAGGCGCCGCGCACGGCGCGGCACGGCACTCGCCCGGCCGCCCGCCGCCAACCGGCCAGACCACTCCGCCATCCGTGCGCTACCGTGCTGGCATGCCAACGTCCGACCGTGTTCATGGCCAGAACGATCTTGCCGCAACGCCGCTGGACGAAGACCTTGTCCAGAGCCGGGAAGATCTCGTGGCATTCATTCGCGATCTTCACGCCGAGTACCTCCAACGCGGCACCGGATGGGAAAACGCGAGTCTTGATCGCTTCCTCGAAGCCCTCGCTAGCTGGATCGAGGACTCGCCGGGCTCGTACCGCAATCGCAAGCTTGAACTACCTGCCGAGGGCGACTGGACCTTCTTCGCTCGCGCTCTCGGAGCGGCCACGGTCTACGAGTGAGCTGACGGCAGCGTGTGAGCGATGAGGCGGACGACCCAAAACGCACCCCGGGTCACGCCCCTTACCGTGCGCACGACCTCATCGCGTGCGAGGCTACAACGCCTCCATGGCCTGGCGGTGCGCCCGTGCCAGAGCCGTGCCAGAACGGGCGGTGCGTGGCGGTCAATCAGGGGCTTCAAGAGGCCAGGGCCAGCCGAAGACCCACGGGTGGCAGGGACCAGGTCAGACCGGCTGCCCCGGCAGGGTGCCGCTGAGCCGGGCGATCTCCGGCAGCCGAGTGAAGTCGGCTGAGGAGCGGGCCGGGCGGGACGCGTCCAGGCCGAGGATCGCCTCCTGACCTGCAACTTCACGATGCACACCGCTCAGTTGCCCATCGGAGTCGAACCCGATCGATTTGCGGCGCCGACCGGCCGATTGCGCCGAGTACTGCGTCGCGTGCCCGGCTGGGGGAGTCGTCGGGTTCGGTGAAGACGGCATCGAGGTCGGACAGGGGCGCGAAGGGCGCCAAGGCACGGGCGCCGAAGACCGCTGACTCGGCCAGCAGGACGCGCCGACCGGCCGAGCGGAACAGCTGGCGTCGCAATTCAGCCTCGGCGAGGTCGTCGACGGTCAGCCCTGCCTCGGAATCGGCGCCCGAGCAGTCCGCGAACACGGTGTCCACCTGGATGCCCGCCAGCGCGCGCATGGCGATCGGCCCGGCGAGCAGCCCGCCTGGTCCGCGCTGGCCACCGGTCAGGATCACCGTGGGCGTGGTCTGGCTCGTGCTGTTGAGCAGGCCGTCGATTCTGAGCGAGTTGGTCACCACGGTGATGTCCTGGCGGTCCGTCAGTTCAGCTGCCAGCAGCTCTATCGTCGAGCCGCCGACCAGGCCGATGGCCATGCCCGGCCGCACGGTGGCCGCCGCCGCGGCCGCGATTTCCCGCAACTCCGTGCGCTGCCCGCCGGGTCGGTCGGGGCTCGGTTGCGGCGCGCGTGTCGCCTCGGGTCCGTTCAGCGCTCCGCCGTGCACCCGCACCGCGTACCCCGCGGACTCAAGGGCAGCCAGGTCGCGGCGGATCGTCATGGGTGAGACGGCCCACCGAGCGCTCAACTCCTTGCTGCGGACCGCGCCGGAATGCTGCAGCTCGAGACGGATGCGGTTGCGGCGCTCCTGCGTGAGCGGGGCGGCATCGGCTGCTTGACGGGGCATCGCTCCTCCTACTCCTCGCTCGGCACCTCACGGGGCGTGCGCAGTTACGGGCGGTGCCCGGCCGGCCGACTGCGGCCGGCCGGGCACCGCCCGTTCGCTGTCGGCTCAGCCGGCGGCGAGCTGGGAGATTTCCGTGCTGGTCAGGGTCCGGTTGTAGAAGTGGACGTCGTCGATCTGTCCGTTGGTCAAGTCGACGGGGCCACGGTTGTAGGTGCCGGCCCCGATCACGGTCGCTCCCCTGGCCGCCCAGGGGCTGGTGAAGGAGGTGCTGCCCTGGAGGGTGCCGTTGACGTAGAGGGAGATGGTCTGGGTGCTGCTGTCGTACATCCCCAGGACGTGGAACCAGGTGCCCGTGGTCGCCGACGAGGTGGCCGTGACCACGGCGGCGGAGGAGGACGTGGAGTCGGAGGATCGGGTGGCGAAGGTGAACTTGCCGCCCGACAGCTGCAGGTAGAACGGGCTGACGTTGAATCCGGCCAGGCTGGCGAAGGTCTGGTTGCCGCCGCTGACGGTGTTCAGCTTGACCCAGGCCGCGACGGTGTAGCTCTGGCCGGTGTCGATGACCGAGGACGGGATGACCGCTTCGGTTCCGGTCGTGCCGTCGAAGCTCAGCGAGTTGGAGCCGACCTTGCCGTTGCCGGCCCAGGCGGTGTTGCCCTCCTTGTAGCCGTTGTCGGTGTTGCCGAGCAGGTTGGTGACGGCCTGGCCGCTGCCCTCGTCGAGCTGGTAGTAGCCGGCGGCGCCGGTGCCCAGGGCGTACGCCTCATGCGAGTTGAGCGCGCGGGGGACCATGCGGACGTCGTCGATGGCGCCGTTGACGAAGTCGACGTTGCCGCCGTTCCACTTGGCGCGGCCGATGGTGGTGTGGCCGTTGGCCTTCCAGGGCGAGGAGAACGCGGTGCTGCCCTGGAGGGCGCCGTTGACGTAGAGCGCGATGGTGTGGGCGCTGTTGTCGTAGACGCCGGTCAGCTGGTACCAGGTGCCGGTGGTCGGAGCGAGCCCCAGGACCTGGGTGGCGGTGGAGCCGGTGGAGTCGGAGCTGCGGGTGGTGAAGGCGAACTTGCCGCCCGTGAGCTGCAGGTAGAACGGGCTGATGGAGCTGCCGTCGGTGCTGGCGTAGGTCTGGTTGCCGGTCAGGCTGTTCGGCTTGACCCAGGCGGAGACCGAGTAGCTGCCGCTGGTGTCGACTGCGGTGGTGGGGACGTCGACCCAGGAGTTGCTCGCGCCGGTCAGGTTGACCGCGCTGGTGCCGACCTTGCCGGTGGTCCAGGAGGCGCCGGCCTGCAGGGTGCCGTTGTTGCTGTCGCCGCTGATGTCAGCGGTGGCCGTGCCGGTGTTCTCGTCGAGCGGCCAGTAGCCGCCGTTCTGGAGTGCGGTGGGTCCGGCGACGGCGGAGCCGTTGTAGGCGCCGATGTTGGGTGCGGTGCTGGAGGAGACGGGGTTGCCGAAGTAGTCCTGGCCGCCGTTGCCGGAGATCAGGGTGCCGGCGCCGAGCGCGGGGGAGCCGGACTGCAGCTCGTACACCGAGGCGGAGGCGCGGCCGGTGCCGCCGGTGCCGGGCGAGACGAACAGCGGGTTCGAGGTGATCTTCGCCGAGTCGGACGGCTCGCTGCTGGGGTGGTTGCCGTAGAAGAGGTTGTGGCTCCAGGTGGTGTTCGCCGTGGAGTAACCGCCCGTGCCCAGCTTGTAGATGAGGTTGTTGGAGAAGCTGACGTTGCTGTTGGGCGTGCCGTCGGTGAGCTTCCCGTTGTCGCCCTCACCCATGTAGATGGTGTTGTTGTACACCTGGGCGGTGGTGTTGCTGTCGACGCCGCTCAAGGTCGGGAAGATGGCGTTGGAAGCGCCGTCATTCTGGCTGATGTTGTAGCGGATGACGGACGTCTTCGCGGCGAAACCGCTGCTGCAGCACCACTCGGTGAAGCCGAACGGGTTGTCGTGGCTCCAGTTGTACTGGATGACCGTGCCGCTGGTGTTGTTGTCGATGTCGAACGCCTGGCCGTCGACGAAGTTGCGGAACTGGCGGGAGACTTCGTTGTTCTGGAAGACGGCGTTGGTCGTCCACCCGTTCCACAGGCCGGCGCCGGAGTAGCGGTAGCCGTTGTCGAAGGCGACGTTGTTCTCGATGAGCGGGGAGGCGCAGAAGACGCAGACGATGTCGTTGCCGCCCGCGTCGGTGATGGTGTTGTTGTTGATCACCACGTTGGTGCTGTTGATGTTGTGGTTCAGGCCCAGGAGGGAGCCGATGTAGACGGCGGCCGCGTCGTCGTGGGCGAGCGTGTTGCCCTGGACCAGGACGTCGTTCCAGCCGCTGGTGGCGTTGTTGTCGGTGACGTCGAAGGCGATGCCGGCGGACTGGCTCGGCTGGACCGGGTTCTGGACGTTCGCCCAGAAGCCCAGCACGTTGTGGATGTTGTTGTTGACGATGTGGATGCCGTTGAGGATCCCGCTGGTGTCGTTCTCCAACTGGACGCCGCTGCGCACGGCAGCGCTTCCGGCGGTGTTGGTGATCTCCAGGTTCTGGATCGTCCAGTTCTGCTGGTCCTTGAGGAACACGGTGGCGGCCGCGCCGCCGCCGTTCAGGATGGGCGCGGCACCGGAGCCGTAGCTGGAGACGGTGATCGGGTTGCCGGTGCTGCCGGAGCCCTGGGGCTGGAGCTCGCCGGTCCACGAACCGCCGTCCTGGAACAGGATCTGGTTGCCGGCGGTGAACGTGGTGGCGTTGACCTTGGCGATGCTCTGCCAGGGCGTGCTGGAGCTGCAGCCGTCGTTGCTGTCGCTGCCGCCGCTGGCGGAGACGAAGAAGGTGGTGCAGGTGGCCGCGTGCGCTTGCGTCGCGGGCACGATCACGACACCGAGCGCAGTCAGCGCGCTCGCTGCCGTTGCGAGGAGGCGTCTTTGCCACTTTCGCATGGCGTTCCCCTTTGAACGGTGGGTGTGGGGGGTGGGGGTGAGGCCGAACCCGGTGCGGGGGAAGGGGCAGTGGGTGCCCGCACCGGGTCGTTCTGGGGTGGGGTTCAGACGATCGTGCTTCTCAGTTCACTGCCACGGCATTGAGGACGTCCGTGTCGATGTGGACCGAGGCCGAGCGGGCGAGCCCGCTGACGACCGTCTGGAACTGGTCGTGCAGGTAGTCCTGGCGCACCTGGGACGCGGCCTGGCTGAAGGGCAGCTGCGTCAGGGTGTGGGTGCCGGGGTCTTGCTGGCGGTAGGAGTCGAGGTGGCTCTGGTAGTAGGCGTTCAGCGCATCGTCGGAGGCGGGGACGGCGCCGGAGGCGGCGAGCTTCTCCGGGAGCGCCGCACTGACGCCGTTCAGGACGTAGCTGAAGTAGTTGGCCTCGGTGTACTGCACGGGGCCGTAGATGACCTGGTGGGCGGCGACGGCCTTGAGTCGGCGGGCGTTCTCCGCCGTCCAGGCGGTGAGGAAGGCGTCGTAGCCGGCGTCGGGGATCAGCTGGTTCCGCTGCGCGAGGTCCAGGACCACGGTCGCGCGGGTGACGTCGGCCAGGGCAAGCTTCTTGAGGTGATCGGCGGGGGTCTGTCCGCCGTGCGCGGTGGTCCAGAAGTGCGGTCCGTCGGCGACGCCGTAGGTCTGCTGGAAGTAGGCGAAGGTCGCGGCCCGGTCCTGCGCCAGGTAGAGCGCGAACTCGCGCACGGGGATCTGGTGGCTGTCGATCTCGGCAACCGCGGCGCTGGACGGCGGTGGAGCGGCCGCCGATGCGGGACTGCTGCCCTCGCGGCCGACGGTCACGAGGACGATGGCGGCGAGGACGACGGCGCCGAGGAGACCTGCGACACCGACCGCCCACCGCGGAACCGCCCGACGCGGGACAGTACCGGTGGACGACGCCGTGCTGCGGCGACGGACCTGGCGGGTGGCCGTGCTCATTCCCGTCTCCTTTCCTCTGGGTTGGCCCGGCCCGGGAACTCTCGTTCCCGGGCCGGGAACCGCCTTCCGCGCGTCGGCTCAGCCGGCGGCGAGCTGGGAGATTTCCGTGCTGGTCAGGGTCCGGTTGTAGAAGTGGACGTCGTCGATCTGGGCGTTGGCGAAGTCGACGGGCCCCAGGTCCCACATCGCCGCCCCGATCAGGGTCGGCCCCACCGCCGTCCAGCCGCTGCTGAAGGAGGTGCTGCCCTGCAGCGTGCCGTTGACGTACAGGGAGATGGTGTGGGCGCTGCTGTCGTAGATCCCCAGGAGGTGGTACCAGGTGCCTGCGGTCGCCGACGAGGTCGCCGCGACGGAGGTACCCGTCGAGGACGTGGAGTCGGAGGAGCGGGTGGCGAAGGTGAACTTGCCGCCCGACAGCTGCAGGTAGAAGGGGGAGACATCGAAGCCGGTCACGCTGGCGAAGGTCTGGTTGCCGCCGCTGACGGTGTTCGGCTTGACCCAGGCGCTGACCGAGTAGCTCTGGCCGGTGTCGATGACCGTGGACGGGACGACCGCCATGGTGCCTGAGGTGCCGTCGAGGCTGAGCGAGTTGCTGCCGATCTTGCCGGAGCCTGCCCAGGTGGCGTGGCCTTCGGTGTAGCCGTTCGCGGTGTTGCCGACGAGGAGGTTGGTGACGGTCTGGCCGCTGCCCTCGTCGAGCTGGTAGTAGCCGGCGGCGCCGGTGCCCAGGGCGTAGGCCTCACGTGCGGTGAGCGCCTTCGGGGTCAGGCGGACGTCGTCGATGGCGCCGTTGACGAAGTCGACGTTGCCGCCGTTCCACTTGGCGCGGCCGATGGTGGTGTGGCCGTTGGCCTTCCAGGGCGAGGAGAACGCGGTGCTGCCCTGGAGGGCGCCGTTGACGTAGAGCGCGATGGTGTGGGCGCTGTTGTCGTAGACGCCGGTCAGCTGGTACCAGGTGCCGGTGGTCGGAGCGAGCCCCAGGACCTGGGTGGCGGTGGAGCCGGTGGAGTCGGAGCTGCGGGTGGTGAAGGCGAACTTGCCGCCCGTGAGCTGCAGGTAGAACGGGCTGATGGAGCTGCCGTCGGTGCTGGCGTAGGTCTGGTTGCCGGTCAGGCTGTTCGGCTTGACCCAGGCGGAGACCGAGTAGCTGCCGCTGGTGTCGACTGCGGTGGTGGGGACGTCGACCCAGGAGTTGCTCGCGCCGGTCAGGTTGACCGCTCCCGCGCCAACCTTGCCGGTGGTCCAGGAGGCGCCGGCCTGCAGGGTGCCGTTGTTGTTGCCGCCGCTGATATCGGCGGTCTTGGTTCCGGTGCCCTCCTCCAGCGGCCAGTACGCGCCGGAAGTGGCGGTGGGTCCGGCGACGGCTGCTCCGTTGTAGGCGCCGATGTTGGGTGCGGTGCTGGAGGAGACGGGGTTGCCGAAGTAGTCCTGGCCGCCGTTGCCGGAGATCAGGGTGCCGGCGCCGAGCGCGGGGGAGCCGGCCTGCAGCTCGTACACCGACGCGGAGGAACGACCCATGCCACCGGCGCCCGGGCTGACGAGCAGGGGATCGGAGGTGATCTTCGCCGGGTCGGTCGGCTCGGAGGCCGGGTGGTTGCCGTAGAAGAGGTTGTGGCTCCAGGTGGTGTTGGTGGTGCTGTACCCGCCGTTGCCCAGCTTGTAGATGAGGTTGTTGGAGAAGGTGACAGGGCTGTTCGGCGTTCCGTTGGTCACCTTGCCGTTGTCGCCCTCACCCATGTAGATGGTGTTGTTGTACACCTGGGCGAAGGAGTTGCTGTCGACGCCTTCCATGGTCGGGTAGACCGCGTTGTCCGTGCCGTCGTTCTGGCTGACGTTGTAACGGACGACCGAGCTCTTTCCACCGAAGCCGCTGCGGCAGCACCACTCGACGGAGCCGAACGGGTTGTCGTGCGTCCAGTTGTACTGGATGACCGTGCCGGTGGTGTTGTTGTCGATGTCGAAGGCCTGACCGTCGTAGAGCTTGCGGTACTGGCGGGCGACTTCGTTGTTCTGCCAGACGGCGTTGGTGGTCCACCCGCTCCACAGGCCGGCCCCCGAGTAGCGGTAGCCGCTGTCGGTGGCGACGTTGTTCTCGATGAGCGGGGAGGCGCAGAAGACGCAGACGATGTCGTTGCCGCCGGCGTCGGTGATGGTGTTGTTGTTGATCACCACGTTGGTGGTGTTGATGTTGTGGTTCAGACCCTGGAGGGAGCCGATGTAGACGGCGGCGGCGTCGTCGTGGGCGAGGGTGTTGCCCTGGACCAGGACGTCGTTCCAGCCGCTGGTGGTGTTGTTGTCGGTGACGTCGAACGCGATCGCGGCGGACCGGCTCGGCTGGACGTTCGTCCAGGAGCCCAGCACGTTGTGGATGTTGTTGTTGACGATGTGGATGCCGTTGAAGATCCCGCTGGTGTCGTTCTCCAGCTGGATGCCGCTGCGCACGGCGGCGCTTCCGGTGGTGTTGGTGATCTCCAGGTTCTGGATGGTCCAGTACTGCTGGTCCTTGAGCAGGACGGTGGCGGCTGCGCCGGCGCCGTTGAGGATGGGCGCGGCCCCGGAGCCGTAGCTGGAGACGGTGATCGGGTTGCCGGAGGCACCGGAGCCCTGGGGCTGGAGTTCGCCGGTCCAGGAGCCGCCGTCCTGGAACAGGATCTGGTTGCCGGCGGTGAACGTGGTGGCGTTGAGCTTGGCGATGCTCTGCCAGGGGGTGCCGGCGCTGCAGCCGTCGTTGCTGTCGCTGCCGCCGCTGGCGGAGACGAAGTAGGTGGTGCAGGTGGCCGCGTGCGCTTGCGTCGCGGGCACGATCACGACACCGAGCGCTGTCAGCGCGCTCGCTGTCGCCGCGAGGAGGCGTCTTTGCCGCTTTCGCATGGCGTTCCCCTTTTGAAGGGTGGTGGTGGGGGCGAACCCGGTGCGGGGGAGGGCGCAGCGGGTGCCCGCACCGGGTCGTTCTGGGGTGGGCCTCAGCCCTTGACGGCGCCGCTGAGCAGGCCGGACATGATCTGGCGCTGGGCGGCGAAGAAGAAGGCCACCATGGGGATGAGCGCCAGCACACTGAGGCTGAGGAAGGCCGGCCAGTCGACCTGGAACTGGCCGACGGAGGTGTAGACCTCGAGGACGATCGTGCTCTTGCCCGGGTCGCTGAGGTACACGCTCGGGGTCAGGAAGTCGTTCCAGACCCACATGGTCTGGAAGACCGCGACCGTGGCCAGGATGGGCCGGATGAGCGGCAGGACGATCCGCCAGAAGATCTGCCAGGGGCCGCAGCCGTCGATCCGCGCGGCCTCGACGACCTCCATCGGCAGCGAGGCCAGGTAGCCCTGGATGATGAACCAACAGAAGATCGAGCCCGCGCTGTAGACCAGGACCAGGCCGTTGAGGCTGTCGACCAGGCCCAGCTTGACGAAGATGCGGTAGACGGGGATCAGGGTGGACTGGGTCGGCACCACGAAGGCGAGCAGCAGCAGCTTGCCGAACCGCCGGTTGAACCGGGTGGGCCGCATGGTCAGCGCGTACGCCGCCATCGCGCCCACCAGCACCATCAGCGCCACCGAGAGCACGGTCACGTAGAGGGTGTTGGCGAAGGCGGCGAACACCGGGACGTCCTGCAGCACGCGCTGGTAGGTGGAGAAGTCCGGGGAGCTCGGCAGGGCCAGCGGCGAGGCGGTGGCCTGTTGCTGCGTCTTGAGGGTGTTGACCAGGACGTAGTAGAACGGCAGCACCATCACGGCGGAGATCGGCAGCATGTAGGCGCTGGTCAGCCAGCCGCGTCGGCGCAGGGACGTGAGCAGGGCCATCAGCGGAACCTCCGTTCCAGGCGGCGGGTCACCGAGAGTTGCAGGAAGAGCACGATCGCGACGGCGACGAGGAAGACCACGCCGAGGGCCGCGCCGAGTCCGTAGTCGCCCCCGCTGACGCCGCGCTGGATCAGCACCTGGGTGAAGGTGGTGGTGGCGTAGCCGGGGCCGCCCTTGGTGAGGGTGAACGGCAGGTCGTAGACCCGCAGACCGTTGATCAGCAGCAGGAACTGGCTGACCGTCATGGCCGGGGCCAGCAGCGGCAGGGTGATGCGGAAGAACTGCTGCCGCGGCGTGGCCCCGTCGATGGTGGCGGCCTCGTAGTAGTCCCGTGGGACGGACTGGAGGTACGCGAGGTAGAGCACGGCGTGCCAGCCGGCCTGCGCCCACACGCCGACCGTGACGACCGAGACCTTGGCGAGGGTGTTGTCCGACAACCACGGGACCGGCCCGACGCCGAAGACGTCTCCCAGTACGGAGTTGATGACGCCCGAGGAGAGCGGGGAGAGCACGAACGTCCAGACCAGGCCGAGCAGCGCCATGCTGGGGACGGCGGGGAAGAAGAACGCCGCACGGACCGCGTTGCGACCCGGGAAGCGGCGGTTGAGCACCGTCGCCAGCGGTATCGCGATGACGGTCACGATCACCGTGGTGGCCACCGCGTACAGCAGGGTGAAGCCCAGGCCGGTCAGGACCTCGGAGTCGGTGAAGATCTCCCGGTAGTTCCGCAGCCCCACCAGGTGACTGCTCTGGCTGAAGCCGCTGTAGTCGGTGAAGCTCCAGTACACCGACTCGGCCAGCGGCACCAGGAAGAACAGCGCCAGCACGACGGTGATGGGGATGAGGAACGCCTGGGTGCCCAGCCGCTCGCGCAGCCGGTGGCGGCTGATGCGGCGGTCGGCGCCGGCGGACAGGCCGCCGGCACGCACCAGGGGAGGAGCAGAGGTCTCGGTCGCCATGGCAGGAGCTACTTCCCGTCGAGCTGCTTGAGCTTCTTGTCCAGGGCCGCCGGAATGTCCTGCGGCTTGACCGAGCCCTGGATCATCTGCTGCAGCTGGGTGGTCAGCTCGGTGTTCAGGTCGTTGGAGTGACGCGGCCAGGCGACGACGGGCAGGTAGATCTTGCCGGAGCGGGCGCCCGCGGCCTGGTTGGTCAGCGCCGCCGGCACGGTCGGGGTGTAGTTGCTGGTGGTGGTGATCGCGCCGCTGGAGGTGCCGTACACCTTCGCGCCGTCCAGGCTCGCCATGAACTCCAGGAACTTCAGCGCCGCCTCGGGGTTCTTGGCCTTGGCGTTGACGGCGAAGCCGGGGCTGGCGGCACCGGTCCAGTAGGTGGTGCCCTTGTTGAAGCCGGGGATGGCCCCGGTGTCGAAGGAGAGGTCCGGGGCGCTCTTCTGGACGGTCGGGACGTTCCAGGTGCCGGCGCCGAACATCGCCACCCGGCTGTTCGCGAACTCGCTGACCACCTGGTCGCCGGTCAGGCCCAGGATGCTCTGCGGCGTCAGGCCCTGGGTGTAGAGCTTGCAGTAGGCGACGAAGGGCTCGGTCCAGGTGTCGGCGAAGGTCGTCTTGCCGGCGAAGATGTCCTGGTCGGGGAAGCCGCCGTGGTCGGCGAAGTAGCCGCCGAGCAGCCCCCACAGGGACATGAAGTTGCCCTCCTTGGCGGCGTCGTAGTACGGCGTGATGCCCTTGGCCTTCAGCGCGGCGCAGAGCTCCAGGAAACCGTCCCAGCTGTCGGGCAGGGAGCTGGCACCCACCTTGGCGAGCAGCGCCTTGTTGTACATGATGCCGCCGGCCCAGGAGGAGATGGACAGGCCGTAGACCTTGCCGTCGACGGTCATGAAGTCCTTGTTGGCGGAGTTCATCACGCTCAGGGAGGACTGGCCGGAGAGGTCCTTCACGAAGCCGCCGGGCACGATCTGCTTGTCCTCGGCGGTGAGGATGAACACGTCCGGGGCGGTGCCGGACTGCAGGCGGGTCTGCAGCGTGGAGACGTACTGCGCGACCGGCGGCGCGTAGGAGGCGGAGACGTCGAACCCGGTCTGCTGCTTGAACAGGTCGAGGACCGGCTGCATGACCGTCTGGGTGTCCCAGGACAGGAACGACAGCGTCTTCGCGCCCCCGCCGCCGCCGGCGGCCGTGCTGGTGGAGCAGGACGAGGTGGCCAGGGCGGTGCCGCCGAGCAGTGCGGCCATCAGGCTGCCCTGGACGAAGCGCCGTCTGCTGAGCTGGGCGGTGGTGGGGTCGATGGACATGGTCGCTCCTCGGGGAAAGCGGGTGGTGGGGGTCACGGCAGGGGCAGAGCGTCGAAGGGGACGGTGTCGCGGTCGAGGACGAGCCGGTCTCCGTCCGGGGTGAGGCGGGCCAGCTGGACCACCGAGCGGCGCTGGTGGAGTCCGGCGCTGTCCGGCAGCGACGGGTCGCGGTCGGGATGGGTGAAGTAGAAGACCCAGGCGGCGTCCGGGCCGGCGACCACGTCGGCGTGGTGGCCGATCCCCCGGTCGCCGGGGCGGGTCCCGGAGCGGTCGAGGATACGGCCGGCCGGGGTCCATGCGTCGAGGTCGGTCGAGCGGAACAGGTCCTGGCCGTCCCAGCAGTCGACGATCATCCAGTACCAGCCGCCGAGGGCGAAGACGTTCGGCCCCTCGTGCGGCCGGTGCGTCAGGACCGGACCACGCACCTGCCAGTGGTGCAGATCGGTGGAGTCGGCGGCCCAGGTGTGCGCCTCGTGGCCCTCGTCCTTGTACCACATGCGCCAGCCCGAGCCGTCCGGCAGCGGATGCACGCAGGCGTCGATGACGTACGAGGAGCTGAGCGCTACCGCTCCCTGGTGTGACCAGTGCCACAGATCGGTGCTGGTGTAGTGCAGGATCTGCCGCTCGTAGCCCTCCCAGCGGTCCGGTACGCCCTGGATGTAGCTGACGTACATGTGGAACCGGCCGTCCGGCGCCCGTACGACCTCCGGCGCCCAGAAGGTGTTGGTGCCGGGCTCGAACGGGAGACTGTCGAGCACCCCGCGGTAGAGCCACTCGCGGCCGTCGGCGCTCGTGGCCACGCCGATCGCGGTGCCGTGCACCCAGGCGAAGCCGGGAGCGGACACGTCCGCGCGGCGCTGCGTGTAGAACATCCACCACTGCGTGCCGTCGTGGATCACCACCGGGTCGGTCGGACCGGAGTGGACGGGATCTTCGTACAGCGGTGCGGGGGCGGGTGCGGGGAGTGGGGAGCCCATGGCGACCTTCTTCTTCCGGCAGCGGCCGGTGTCGTCGGGAGGCGTCGTACGCCGCGGTCCGAGACGGAAACCGGACGGCGAGAGCGGGATCAGCATGGACGTTGGGTACATCGTCGTCAAGCCCTGATGTCCACGAGTTTTCGGCCAGGTTTCACGGATCGCCTACTAATCCGTTCATCTCTGGCGATGTTTCTGCACGTGAGGCGGCCTATGCCTACCTTTGTCGCCCGCAGCATCGGCTGGTGTAGTCCGGGAGTCGCCGTCCACTCCGTTGACAACGATGAATCACCGATGCGATGCTCACCGCGCTCAGGGCCCAAGAGGACGAGGAGACATTGACCGTGCCAGCACGTACCAGCCTGGACCAGGTGCCGTCAGCCGCCGCGCCATCCACCCTTGGCCCGGCTCCGCATCCGCCGGCTGGATACCTGTTCGCGTACTTCGCCGGTGAGCACACCCACGACGGCGAGCAGGTCCGGTTCGCGCTCTGCGACAGCCCCCAGCCCTCCCACTGGCGGGAACTCACCGGCATACCCCGGCTCGCCCCCGCCGGAGGCGGCGCGCGGGACCCGTTCCTGATCCGCGACGCCCACGGCGACGGATTCCACCTGCTCGCCACCGACCTGCGCATCCACGGCAGCGAGGGCTGGGAGCAGGCCGTCGCCCACGGCAGCCGCAACCTGCTGGTCTGGCACTCGCCGGACCTCCATGCGTGGGACGGCCCGCACCGGGTCGAGGTCATGTCCGAACAGGCCGGCTGCGTCTGGGCGCCGGAGGCGGTCTGGGATCCCCAGCGACGCGAGTACCTGGTCTTCTGGGCCTCGACCCTCTACGACGAGGACGATCCCGACCACCTGCGCCCGTCCTACCACCGCATGTGGTGCGCGACCACCACGGACTTCCGCACCTTCGGCGCCCCGCAGGTGTGGGTCGACACGGGACACCCGGTCATCGACTCCACCGTGGTCGAGGACGACGGCTGGTTCTACCGGTTCAGCAAGGACGAACGGCAGCCCGAGACCCCCGACGCCAAGTTCGTGTTCGTCGAGCGCTCCCGCGAACTGGCGGCACTCCAGTACGAACCCGTGGCCAAGGGGCTGGGTCGCGGCGTGGCCGGCGCCCCCGGCTTGCAGCACGCCGAGGGACCGATCGTCCTGCCGGCCCCGGACCGACAGGGCTGGTTCGTGCTGCTGGACGAGTTCCTCGGCCGCGGCTACGTCCCCTTCCACGCCGACCGGCTGGACAGCCCCGTCTGGCATCCGGTCGCCGACCCCGAGCAGTGCTCCGTCCCGCCGGGGCTCAGACACGGCTCGGTGCTCGCGCTGACCGGCGCCGAGTGCACAGCACTGCTCCGGCTCGCCGCGCCGGAAGCCTAGAGTTCAGCCATGCCCACGATGTACGACGTGGCCCTGCGCGCCGGGGTCTCCCTCAAGACGGTCTCCCGTGTGGTCAACGGCGAGCCCAACGTCAGCGAGGAGACCCGGCGGAAGGTCACCGCAGCCATAGCGGAGCTGGACTTCCGCCCCAACTCGGTCGCCCGCAACCTGCGCACCGGGCGCGTCGACCTCGTCGGCCTCGCGCTGCCGTACCTGTCCCAGCCCTACTTCTCGGCGCTCGCCGAGGCGATCATGCGCGAGGCCGAGCGCCGCGGACTGACCGTCCTCGTCGAGCTGACCGGAGGCGACGCCGAAGCCGAACTCGCCCTCGTCCGCGAGCACGGCCACCACCTCGGCGGGCTGCTGCTGTACCCCATCGGGCTCTCCGACGCCCAGGCCCGTTCCGTGGCGGAGACGGTGCCCGCGGTCCTCATGTCCGAACGACCGTACGACGCACCGGTCGACCGGGTCGCCATGGCCAACCGGGAGGGCGTCCGGGCCCTGGTCGGCCACATGGCCTCCCTCGGATACACCCGGATCGCCGCTCTCGGCGCCGACCACACCGGACTCCCGGAACGCTCCGCCGCCCACCTGCGCCTGGACGGCTACCGCGACGGCCTGCGCGACGCGGGGCTGCCCTACGACCCGGAGCTCGTCCTCGATGTCGGCACCCCGCACTGGAGCCGGTCCGCAGGTGCCGAGCAGCTGCGCCGTCTGATCGCCTCACAGGTCCGGTTCGACGCCGTGGTGGCCTTCGCGGACGCGCTCGCCCTCGGCGCCCTGCACGCCGTGCAGGAAGCGCGGCTCCGGGTTCCCGCCGATGTGGCCGTCGCAGGCTTCGACGACACCGACGAGGCCCGCTACTCCTACCCGTCGCTGACCTCCGTCGCACCCGGAACGGCGCAGATCGCGCGCGAGGCACTCGACCTGCTCCGCGACCGCATGTCCGGCACCGCCCCCCAGGGAGAGGGCCGCCTCGTCGTGGCCGACTTCGAACTGGTCGTCAGGGAATCCACGCTGGGAGGGAGCGCCGCATGGGCAGGAGCGTGACGATGCGCGCGGTCGCCGAGCGCGCGGGAGTCTCGACCAAGACCGTCTCCAACGTCGTCAACGGCACCGGCGCCTTCAGCCCCGAGACGGAGCGCCGCGTCCGGGCCGCCGTGGAAGAACTCGGCTACCGCCTCAACCCCTTCGCTCGGGGCCTGCGTTCGCGCCGCACCGACACGGTCGCCCTGGCCGTTCCCAACCTCTACCAGCCCTTCTACGCCGAACTGGCCGAGCAGGTCATCCGCGCCCAGGAGATCCAGGGGCTGAAGGTCGTCCTCGAAGCCACCCACGGGAACGCGGAGCGCGAGCGGGCGGTTCTCACCGGCGCCCGCCGGGAACTGGTCGACGGCGTCATCTATGTGCCACACACCTTAGCCCCCGAGGAGCGGGCGAATCTGTCGGTCGCCCAGCCGACCGTGGTCCTCGGCGAACGACCCGACCCCGCCGGCGACCCCGGTGTCGACTCCGGCGTCGACTTCCTCGAGACCGCCAACGAGGAAGGCGCCTACGCGGCCGTCGGCCACCTCCTCGCCCAGGGGCGACGCCGCATCGCCGCCATCGGCGAGCGACCCGACTGGCAGGTCGGCGCACAGCGGCTGGCCGGCTACCGCAGAGCGCTCGCCGACGCCGGCGTCCCCTACGACCCATCTCTGGTCATCGGCGTGGACAACGTGGACATGTGGGCCTCGGGCGTGGGCGCGGCCACCCGCCTGCTCCGGACCCGGGTCCGCTTCGACGCGCTCTGCTGCCTCAACGACGTCATGGCCATCGGCGCGCTCTCCGTCCTGGAACGCAGCGGCATCGCCGTCCCCGGAGAGGTCGCCCTCCTCGGCTTCGACGACATCGAAGCCGCCCGCTACGCCTCCCCGCCGCTGACAACGGTCGACCCGCACACCGAGTCGCTGGCCCGCGCCGCAGTCTCCCTGCTGCGCTCGCGCCTGGAACTGGACGACTTCCGTGAGATGCCCAGCCGCCGCGAGACCGTGGGCTTCACCCTGCGGGTCCGGATGTCGACGAGCGAAGCGTGAAGGCCGCTCAGCACGTGAGCGGAGCACGCTGATTCGCAGGGAGCAGACGGGCTCGGTGGCCAGTCTCCGGCGTGTTCGGTGAGACTGCGCCTATCTGCCTACTGCCTACTGCCCACTGAGCAACCTGCTGCTGGAACACTGCGCTCCACACGGGCCTGAAGGGGACGGGACATGACCGGTGGTGTCGCCAGGCATTGAGAACCTCCCAGCCGACTTCGTGCCCGTGCTCGGTTACCTTCCGGGCGGGCTCGCTTCCGCCCGGTCGGACACCCGTTGGGCGTACCAGGAACCCGGGCAGGGTGCCCAGGCCGAGCCGCTGCGCGGTCGCGGGGGATTGAGGGGCGCGACCCTGATGCTACGCAGCGAGCCCTGCGACAGGGTGGAGGGACGGGAGCCCGCCGGATGGCGACCCTGGCTCCTGAATGGCACGACGAAGGGCTGGCCGAAGATGATGGTGGATCGTGACACCGAGTTCGACCTGGAGGCCTTGCAGCTCCTCCCCGAGGAGCTGGCGGCGGAGCAGGTCTGGTGTCGGCTTACCTGCAACCACACCATTTGCGATCACAGCAAGATTCTGGACTGACACGGGGGCTGCACGCGGCGGGTGCCGCGGACAGCCGGGGAACGGTGGCCCCTGACGGCCGGGCGGGTGTCGACGGACCAGCTGGTCCGCCGCGTCCGCGGGGCCCGGTACCGGTGGAAACCGGTGCCGGGCCCCTTCGTGCGTTCACCGAGCGGCCGGGCGTGGCGCCGAACAGCACTTGTCCACGGGTTTGGGAGGCAGTCGGCGCTCGCGGAGAATCGAAATGTTCATGGACTCGGACAGCACCGGCCCCCCTGGCCCCGCCCTGGTGATGTGCATGTTGCCAGGGCAGTCCGGTTGCGGCCGGAGTCAGCGGTATGCGGCGAGGAAGGCCCGGACGCCCGCGTCGGCGTAGTGGTCGAGTTGGGGCTGGGTGTGCTGCGGGCTGCCGTGGAACATGGCTTTGTTGACCGGGATCCACAGCAGCAGGCCGGAGAAGTGGTTGGCGGCCAGGAGGGGGTCGTCGATCCGCAGCAGGCCCTGGTCGGCCAGGCGTTGGAAGGTGTCGGCAAGGGTGGCCAGTACCCGCTCGAAGCCCTGCTCGTACCAGGCGGCGCCCAGGTCGGGGAAGGTGTCGGCGTTGGCGATGATGAGGCGCCGCAGCTGGAGCACCTGGGGCTGGGTGAGGGCGGTCAAGAACTGGCGGGCCAGCCGGAGCAGGTTCTCCTCCAGTGAGTTGGCGTCGGCGGGGATGCCGGCCACCAGGTCGATCATGGCCTCGATCCGGTCGGTGGTGGCCAGGACGATCGCGGCGAACAGCTTCTCCTTGTCGGCGAAGTGCTTGTACACCGTCTGCTTGGATACGGCGGCCAGCCTGGCGATGTCGTCCATGCTCGTGCCGGCGTAGCCCTTCGCCATGAACACCGTTGTCGCGGCTTCCATGATCGCCTGGTGCTTGCGGGCCGAGCGGCCGCCGGGTTCGTTCGTTTCCATGTTTCCTCCTTCGAGCAACAGTACTGGACAGTCCAGTTCCACGATGGGTACTGTACCGTCCAGTTCTGTAGTACTGTACCGTCCAGTTCCGAGGTCCAACCTCGGCTTAGGGGGATTTCGCATGACTCAGGCAATCCGCGTGCCGTTCACCGGCCGCGCTGCTTCGACTCCGCTCGCCACCCGCGCGCTGCTCGCCTGCGGGGCGGTGGCCGGCCCGCTGTTCCTGGGGATGGGAGTGACTGAGGGACTCACCCGCACCGGCTTCGACTTCACCCGAAACGCCATCAGCCAGCTCAGCCTCGGCCCGCTCGGCTGGATACAGGTCGCCAGCTTCCTGGTCACCAGCGTGCTGATCACCGCCGGCGCGGTGGGACTGCGGCGGGCGATCGGTCAGACCGCCGGTGGGACCTGGGCGCCCCGCCTGGTCGCCGTCTTCGGTGCGTCCTTCCTGCTCGCCGGGCTGTTCACAGCGGACCCCGGCGCGGGGTTCCCGGCCGGTACATCGGACGGTCCGGCCACGCTGAGCGGGCACGGAACGGTCCACATGCTCAGCGGCACAGTGGGCTACCTCGCGCTGTGCGGCGCGTTCCTCGTGCTGGCGCGGCACTTCGCCGCCCAGGGCCGGCGCGGCTGGGCCCTGGCCTACCGCCTTCTGCCGCTGGCGGTCATCGCCGGGTTCGCCGCCTCCGCCACCACGGTCGCGGCCTTCACCGCCGCAGCCGGCCTCGGCCTGCTCGCGCTCACCGCAGCCACTATCCAGCTGGCCGGCCTCGCCCCGGCCGCACGGAGGTAGCGGCTACAGCTCCCGCTCGCACAGCAACAACCCGAGACCACCGCACTCAGACAGACAGGATGCCGCGTCATGACCGCACCGGTGAAAGGCCCCGCCAGCTACTTCCCGTCGATCGAGAAGAAGTACGGCCGCCCGATCGAGCAGTGGAAGGACCTGATCCGCACCTCCCACCTGACCAAGCACATGGAACTCGTCGCATGGCTCAAGTCCGAGCACGGCCTCGGTCACGGGCACGCCAACGCCCTTGTCGCCCACACCCTCGCCGAGCGCGGCAGCAACTAGCCCCGGGTCGGGCGGGAGTTCTGCGGGCGGCGGACCTCACGCCCGACCCCGGGGTGCTGTCGGTTCTCGTGAACATCGAACACGCCGACCGCAGGGCGCCTCCCAAAGTGATGAACAACCGCTGTCGGTTCTCATGAACAGAACCGTCCTGCTGCTTCTCGGCGACGGATCGCCGGTACGCCTTGGACTCGCACGCCTGGTTGCAGTTCCGCTTCAGCCGGCCCCGGCCGGTGTGCGGCGGCAGCTCCGCCCCGCACCCCCGGCACGTGCGTTGGGCCAGCTGGCTGCGTAGGTGAGAGCCGAGGCGTGGGTGAGTTCTGGGCGCTGACCGCAACTCCGTGAAGCCTCGCTTCGTCGTGAAGCCTCGCTTCGTCCCGGGCCCGGAGCCGGCCGTGGCTCCCGTGCGGCCATTCGGGTGCCTTCCGGATATCTCGTGAGCGAGGGACAACCGGTGAGGGGTATGTCGTCTCCCACGAGATGACCCGGGACCCATGAGGAGACCAGCGTGTACGCAGCAGTGCGGCGGTACGAAGGGGTGACCGATCCTGCGGAGGCAGGACGCCGCGTGGCCGAGGGATTCGTGCCCCTCCTTCGCCAGGTTCCCGGATTCGTGGCCTATTACTGGGTTGATGCCGGGGACGGGGTGATGGTCTCCACCAGCGTCTTTGAAGACCAAGCCGGGGCGGAAGAATCAGTCCAGAGGGCTGCGGAGTTCGTGCGGGACACCCTCGCGTCACTGCTCCCCAATCCTCCCCAGGTCACGGCCGGCCAGGTCGTGGCTGCTGGGTAGCGACCTCTCCGCAGCGGGCCCTTCACGGAACTGCGGTCAGTCAGAGCCGAGTTCTGGCAGCGGCCGGCCGTTGATCGTGGGTCGAATCTCGGTGAGAACCGAGAGCACTCACGCATGTCGCTGATCTCCCGCAGTGCCCGGCGTTGACAGCGCGCAAGGATCGGCTCGACGGTCGGGGCATGGCGATCTCCGGTCTTCGTCGGCGCGCAGGTAGTCACGGAACAGCAGGACGTAGCGGGCGTTCGGGCCGCCGATCTGCCGTAGGTGGACGTTGCACCGCCGCCCGCCGATCGGCGGAGCGGACACGAGCTTCCGGCACTCCCGCCCGCCCGAGATCTCTGCACGGTCCCAGGGCTCCGGTCGAGGGGAACGTAGGCTTACGGGCTGTGAGTCAACAGGGTGAGGTCGGTAAGACGCGCTATCTGGTCCTTCATGACTATGGAATGGGGGGTCTGTGGTGGTGGGTGTGGGCGGGCTCGGCCGAGGAGATCGTCAGTGCCTGCGCCGAGGTTGAGGTGGTCACGGACCCGGACGTCGTGAGACGTGTGGAGACGTGGGGTTTGGAGGAGGTCCGTCTTGACGATCCGGACCCGAATCCGCTGTCCAGCCTCCGCGCTCAGCGGGATGCCCAGCGTGGTCAGCCGGGATTCGGTGTCCTGGCGGGACGGGACCGTGTGTGCTTGCGCTGGCCGGCGGGGGAGGACGGCGAGGTCTTCTTGATGGAACTCGGTCCGAATGGACGGCGGTTGCGGCAGATTGAGATCGGCCCGGACGGTGGCTCGGTCAGGACGGGCAATGGGGACTGGCCGTTCAACCCGCCGTTCGACCTTCACGATCCGCAATATGCGTCCTTGGAGATCGGCCCTGGTGAATTTGAGGATGCGTGGCAGCTGGCTCGTCAGGAGTCTGACGACTGATCAGGCGGCTTCCCGGGCTGCTTGAGGTCGGCAGAAGCGCTGGTACGGACCTCCGCTGAACTGAGGGAGCGGATGCGGCGGCTCCATCGGCTTGCGGGCAGCCCACCTCCGAGATTCCTGGAGTTGCGGGCACTCGAACCACGGTTCGGCTGAGCCGGTGCACCACGGCCCGCAACCACCGGCACCGCAGTCCGATGGTCGAGGCGGGCGAGCGCATCGCCTGAGGAGAGGAGAGCACGTGCCGATCGAAGCAGAGCTGAAGGCCGTCGTCCGGGACCCGGAGGCGGTCATGGCCCAGTTGGAGCGTGACTTCGGGGCGGGGCGCGCCCAGATCTACCGCGATACGTACTACGACGCGCCGGACGGCTCGTTGATGGGTGCCGACCGGGAGCTGCGAATCCGCACGGTGCACAGCGACAGTGACACCCGCACGGTTCTGACCTACAAAGGTGCCAGGGTGGATGAGGCGTCCGGGTCGAAGCCGGAGCACGAAACCCGGGTGGATGACGAAGTCGCGGCGCACGAGATCGTTCGCGGATTGGGCTTTGTGTCCCGGATTGCGTTCGAGAAGCGCTGTCGTAACTACTCGGGACATCGCGGTGGCCGTGAGCTCCTGGCGACCCTGGTGCGGGTTCCTGAGATCGACGGGACGTTCCTGGAGCTGGAGACCATCGCGGTGGACGAGCAGGACCTGCCGGACGCGCTGGCCGTGGTGCGCGCAGCCCTCGAACAGTTGGGAATCACTGACAGGGACCTCACGACGGAGCTCTACACCGACGCGGTGGCTGCTGCGCGCTAAGAAGGACCGCGCGGCGCTTGGTGCAGGTCAGAGGTGGTGTGGCAGGAGACGCGAGGGCTTCCCGTACACATTCAGCACACACATGGCAGACGATCCCGAACTCGACCGGTTCGCCCTGGAGTCGGCCGCTGGTGTGGGCGACGGCGAGGCCGTCGACCCACCCGGCATCAGACGCCGCCACCCGCACGGCTATTGACCCCGGCGCAGCGAGCCCGTGAGAATCGCGACACACATCCCCCCGGGACAACACCCTGAGCCGAGTCAGCATGCGTTGTTCCTGCCGCCCTGGGATGTTAACGCTAACAATTGCCTTTCGGGCAAGGGACAAGAGGTCAGCATGAGCGTTCACCCGCGCTTTCGACGTGGGCGGAGGGGGCTGCTGTCGGTACTGGCGACGGTCGCCCTCGCTGCCTGCTCCCTGGCGGGAGCCGGTGGACTGACCCCGGCGGCCGCCGCCGTCGCCTCCACCCAGGAGGCGGTGACGCCGTCTCCGATGGGATGGGCGTCGTGGAACTCCTTCGCCAGCCAGATCGACTTCAGCACGATCAAGGCCCAGGCCGATGCCCTGGTCTCGTCCGGCATGGCCGCCGCCGGCTACAACTACATCAACATCGATGAGGGCTGGTGGCACGGCACGCGGGACTCCAGCGGCACGATCACCGTGGACACCGCCAAGTGGCCCGGCGGAATGGCGGCCATCGCCTCGTACATCCACAGCCGGGGCCTGAAGGCGGGTATCTACACCGACGCGGGAAAGAACGGTTGCGGCTTCTACTTCCCCACCCCCAGTTCGGTGCCCCCCGCCCCGAACACCGGCAGTGAGGGCCACTACCAGCAGGACATGGAGACCTTCCAGAACTGGGGCTTCGACTACGTCAAGGTCGACTGGTGCGGTGGCGACGCCGAGCACCTCGACCAGAAGACGACGTACCAGGCGATCAGCGCGGCCAACACCGCCGCCACCGCCGTCACCGGCCGCAAGCTCGTCCTGTCCCTCTGCGAGTGGGGCACCGGCCGGCCCTGGAACTGGGCCGCCGGCACCGGAAGCCTTTGGCGCACCAGCGCGGACATCGTCCTCTTCGGCAACAACCCGTCGATGAGCAACATCCTGGGCAATTTCGACAAGACGCTGCACCCCTCGTCGCAGCACACCGGGTACTACAACGACCCCGACATGCTGACGGTCGGCATGACCGGGCTGACGGCGGCTCAGAACCAGACGCACATGGGCCTGTGGGCGATCTCCGGAGCCCCGCTCCTCGCGGGCAACAACCTGGCCACCATGAGTTCGACCACGGCGTCCATCCTGACCAACAGGGAGGTCATCGCGATCGACCAGGACCCGCGGGGCCTTCAGGGTGTCAAGGTCGCCGAGGACGCCACGGGCCTGCAGGTCTACAGCAAGGTCCTGTCCGGCAGCGGCAAGCGCGCCGTGCTGCTGCTCAACCGCACCTCCGCCGCCGCCCCGATCACCGCCCGCTGGACCGGCATGGGCCTGACCACGGCCTCCGCCTCGGTGCGCGACATCTGGTCCGCCACCGACCGGGGCGGCTTCACCACGAGTTACACCGCGACCGTTCCCGCGGGTGGCTCCGTGCTGCTGACCGTCTCCGGCACGGAGGCGTCCGGCACCACCTACGAGGCCGAATCCGCCGCCAACACCCTTGGCGGGTCGGCCGCGACAACCGCCTGCTCCGCGTGCTCGGGCGGATCGGAGGTCCACAACATCGGCAACGGCTCGGCCAACACCCTGACGTTCAACGGCGTCACCGCCTCCGCGTCCGGGGTCGAGATCGCCACCCTCGCCTACGTCAACGGCGGCAGCACCGCGCGTACGGCGGTGCTGCAGGTCAACGGGCAGGATCCGACGGTCGTCTCCTTCCCGCCGACCGGCTCCTGGTCCACCCCGGGCACCGTCTCCGTCCTGGTCGGCCTCGCCAAGGGCAGCGCCAACACCCTGAAGTTCTCCAACTCCACCGCCTGGGCGCCCGACCTCGATGCCGTCCAGCTCCAGGGCATCGCGGGCACCAACGGCAACGGGATCACCGGGAGCGGCTCGGGCCGCTGCGCGGACATCAACGACAACACCATCGTCAACGGCACGCAGGCTCAGCTGTGGGACTGCAGCGGCGGACACAACCAGACCTTCACGCCCACCTCCCGGGGCGAGCTGGTGGTCTACGGGAACAAGTGCCTCGACGCGTCCAACAACGGCAAGAGCAACGGCACCGTCGTCGACATCTGGGACTGCAACTCCGGCACCAACCAGAAGTGGACCGTCAACTCCAACGGGACCATCACCAACAACCTCTCCGGCCTGTGCCTGGACGCCTCCGGCAACGGCACCGCCAACGGCACCAAGCTGGACCTGTGGACGTGCAACGGCGGCAGCAACCAGAAGTGGACCCTCAACTGACTCCTGAGAGTTGCTGTGCCGGGGCGAGGCAGACCGCATGCGCGGTCTGCCTCGCCCCGGCCGAGGAGTGAACCCCCTGGGTGGGTCCCGCGATTCAGCGGGCGGTGAGGGTCCAGAGGTGGTCGGGGGTGCCGTTGTCGTCCCACTGGAGGACCTGGGCCCCGGAGGCGGTGCTCTCGTTGGTGACGCCGAGGAGCAGGCCGCTGTGGTAGTTGGCGATCTTGTACCGGCCGCCGCCGGCGGGGATCATCTGCCACAGGTGGTCGGGAGTGCCGTTGTCACCCCAGATCAGCGCGGTGCCGCCGTCGCTGGTGCTCTCCTGGTAGATGCCCAGAGCCTGGCCGCTCTTCTGGTTGATGATCTTGTAGAGGTTGGAACCGGCGGGCACCAGGGTCCAGTTCTGGTCGGTGCCGGTGGTGGGGGTGGCCTGGACGACGGCGGTGCCCTGCGCGGTGGCGGCGTTCTGGGTGTCCAGCGCGAGGCCGCTGTTGACGTTGGTGATCTGGTAGCGCCCGGCGAGCGATGTGGAGGTGCCGCTGGGGGTGACGACGAGGTGGTAGCCGTCGGTGGAGTTGGTGCTGACCGGCACCGTGACGGAGCCGTTCTGGACCGGGTAGTCGCTCTCGGAGATGGTGGTCGGCGAGGCGACGGCGGTGGTGCGGCCGGGGGAGGGCGTGTACTCCAGCTTGACGTGCACGGTGCTGCCGAAGGCCGTCAGGGAGCCGAGCCCGTTGAGGGTGACGGCCGAGGAGCCGGAGCCGCCACCGAAGATCACGCTGATCTGGTTGCCGGCGCTGTTGAGCGAGGCGGCGCCGTCGAGGCCGGTCTGCGCCGGGGGAGTGGTGGCGAGCATGTTGCCGGACATGTCGCCGTACCACTTGTAGAGCCAGTAGGCGCCGTTGGGCGAGCCGCCGGTGTCGACCAGGGTGTCGCCGAGGGTGCCGTAGTGGTTCCAGAAGGCGAGTTCGGCGTCGTGGACCCCGACTCGCTCGAACTTGGCGATATAGCCCGCCAGGGGGCCGGGCACGCCGACCTCGCTGGTGGTGGCGTACTCCTCGATGGCGATCGGGCGCGGGCTGATGCCCAGGCTGCTCTCCAGTGACCGGTACGCGGCGACGTCCGCGGCGATGTTCTGGCTGCCCCCGAGCTCGTGCCAGGAGACGATGTCGGGAACGGTGCCGCTGGCCTTGGCGTCGCTGAGGAAGGTGCTCATCCGGCCGCCGTTGTAGTACGAGTAACTCGGGCCCTGGATGGGGGTGCTGGCGCCCTTGGCGCGGATCTCCTGGTAGGTCCTGGCCCAACCGGAGTCGAAGGAACCGGCGTTGTTGGTGTCCCAGGTCCAGTCCGGCTCGTTCCACGGCTCGTAGGCACTGATGTTGGTGGCGCCGGAGGACTTGACCGAGGCGACCTGGGTGTCGACGGCGGACAGCCAGTCGTTCCAACTTACCCACTTGTAGGGGAAGTTGGGGTACCAGTCGGACATTCGGACGACGACCTTGGCTCCGGCCCTGGCCGCCTCGGGGGCGACCACCAGGGCGTCACCGGCGGGGCCGGGCTCGCCGTTGGGCAGCTGGTGGCCGCCGGGGGCCATCTGGACGAAGGTGTTGGGGTGCAGCGGTGAGACCAGGCTGTCGCTCGGACTGGTGGCGGTCGCGAGGCCGTAGAGACCGCCGCTGGCGACGTGGGTGACGGGCCGCAGGGTCTGGTTGGCGTTGACGACCAGGGTGGTGGTGGCGGCCTGGGCGGGGGTGCCGACGAAGGTTCCGGCGACCATCGCCAGGGTCGCGGTTCCGATGGCGGCGACGGTGGCGGTGCGCGGCAGCGGCCGTCGCCTGCGCGGCGTTTGCGGCGTCCGCGGTGTGTGCGGTGTCTGCATGGGGGAGCTCTCCTGACTGACTGGGTGGGGGTGAGCGGGGAGCGGGGACCGGCTCAGTCCTTGACGGCGCCGGCTGTGACGCCGGCGGCGACGTAGCGCTGTGCGAGGACGAGCAGGACAGCGGCGGGGATGGAGGCGACCACGGCGGTCGCCATGATCGAGTTCCACTCCTGGTTGTTGTTGCCGATGTAGCGGTAGATGCCGAGGGTGATCGGCTGGAAGTCGCCGCCGCTGTCGAGGGTGTTGGCGAAGACGAAGTCCGACCAGGCCCACAGGAAGCTGAACAGCGAGACGGTGACCACCGCGTTGCGGCTGACGGGCAGCACGACGGACCAGAAGGTGCGCAAGGCGCCGGCACCGTCGATGGTGGCCGCCGCGGTGAGTTCGTCGGGGATGCCCGACATGAACGCCGTGAAGATCATCACGCCGAACGGGACGGCGAGGGTGGAGTCGGCGACGACCAGTCCCCACCAGGTGCGCATGATGCCGAGGTTGAGGAAGATGCCGTAGAAGCCCATCGCCATGACGATGCCCGGGACCATCTGGGCGATCAGCAGCGAGATCCCCAGGAACCCGCCGCCCCTGGGGCGCAGCTTGGCCAGGGCGTAGGCGGCCGGTGCGGAGAGCACGAGCGTCACCACGACCGTGCCGAGGCCGATGAGCAGGCTGGTGCCGAGGTACGGCAGCTGGTCGTGCAGGACCGCCTGGTACCCGGTGAAGGTGGGGTGGAGCGGGAAGAGGTCCGGCGGGGACTTGCGCATGTCCTGCTGGGGAGTGAGGGACACGTTGATCATCCAGTACACCGGGAACAGCATCAGCGCGGTGAGGACGACGCCGATCACGGTCGTGCGAAGGGAACGTTCGGAGCGGGGGCTGCCGGCGCGGGAACGGCCAGTGCGGGGAAGGGTCATGCCTCCTGCCTCCTCTGGACGCGGATGTAGAGCAGGCCGAAGAGCAGCGCGATGAGGATGAGGATGTTGCCGACCGCCGCTCCGGGGCCGAACTGGGGCAGCAGAGTGCCGAATCCGAGCTTGTAGGACCAGGTCGCGAGCGTGGACGAGGAGTTCCCCGGGCCACCCCTGGTCATGATCCAGATCAGGTCGAAGACCTTGAGGGTGTAGACGAGGCCCAGCAGCAGGGTGATGGCGGAGACCGGCCGCAGCAGCGGGAAGGTGATGCGGCGGAACTGCTGCCAGGCGCCGGCGCCGTCGAGGGACGCCGCCTCGTACAGCTCGGCGGGGACGTTCTGCAGGCCGCTGTAGAGGACGACCAGGTTGAACGGGATGCCGATCCAGATGTTGGCGATGATGACCGAGGTCAGGGCCCAGCGCGGCGAGGTGAGCCAGTCGACGGGGGCGATCCCCACCAGGTGCAGCGTGTGGTTGACGATGCCGGATTCGCTGTTGAGCATCCACGACCAGGTCGACGAGGAGACGATCAGCGGCAGCAGCCAGGGGACGAGGAAGAGCGCCCGCAGGATGCCGGCCAGCCGGAAGTGCCGGTTGAAGAACACGGCCAGGGCCAGGCCGATCACGTACTGGAACGCGAGCGAGGCCAGGGTGAAGACCGCGGTGTTGGTCAGCGCGGGCCAGAAGGTCGGGTCGTGCAGGACCTGGGAGAAGTTGGCCCACCCCGAGAACGGGGCGTTGCCGTCGACGAACGAGCGCACCGTGTAGTGGTGCAGGCTCAGATCCAGGTTCCGGTAGAGGGGGTAGAGGTAGAAGGCGGCGAGGTAGACGACCAGCGGGGCGACGAAGGCCCACGCGGTGAGCTGGGTGCGTCGGCGCTGGCGCCGAACGGCGGCCCGCGCGTCGCGGGTTCGGTGGGTCGCCCTGGACGCCACCGGTGACCGCGGCGGGCGGTCGGTGTGGGCGAGAGTCACGGAAAGCTCCTTGAGCGGTGGCGGCGTCCAGGACGCGCGGTGGTCCCGAGACGAGGCTCCGGGTCAGCCCTTGTGGTTCGCGGCGGCGTTCTGCGCGGCGTCCAGGGCAGCCTGCGGGCCCTGGCCTCCGGACAGCGCGCCCTGCACGGCCGTCCACAACTGCTGTGAGATGACCGGATACTTGGAGCCGAGGCCGTTGCTGGTTCGGCCCCGGGCGGCGGCCACGGCGCTCACCCACGGTGTGAGGGCGGAGTTGGCCTGGGTCTGCTGGGCCTGCACGGCCTGGGTGGGGGCGATGTACGACAGCGTGGTGTCGGTGCCGAGCAGGTTGGCCGAATCGGTCAGACAGGAGACGATCTGCTTGGTGACGGCGTAGCGGGCGGTGTCCTTCTGCACCGGAACGGTGACGAACTCTCCACCGGTGGGGGCGGGGGCCGGTCCGCCGTCCTTGGCGGGGATGTTGATGACGCCGTAGGGGAAGCCGGCCTTCGCCGCGTTGGCCAGTTGCCAGGTGCCGTTCTCGCCGAAGGCGTACTGGCCGGTGGCGAACTCCTGCCAGCTGGTGGTCTGGGTGTTGTTCAGCACGTCGTTGGGTGCGGAGCCGTCGGCGACCCAGCCCTTCCACAGCGAGAGGGCGGCCACGCCCTTGGCATCGTTGAGGTGGGTGAGGTCACCGCCGGCGCCCCAGAACCAGGGCAGGAACTGGAAGCTGCCCTCCTCGGTGCCGATCGCGGAGAAGGTGATGCCCTTCTTGCCGGCCGCCTTGACCTTGGCCAGCGCGGAGTTGAGGGAGTCCCAGTTCGTGACGGAGGCGGGGTCGACGCCGGCGGCGTCCAGGACCGACTTGTTGTAGTAGAGCGCCAGCGTGTTCGCACCGATCGGGAGTCCGTAGGCGGCGCCGTCGATGGCGCCCGCACCGATGATGTTCTGCTGGACGGACGCGGTGTCCACGCCCAGATCGCTCATCTTGTTGAGGATCCCGGCCTCGACCAGTGTGGAGACCACGGGGTTGTCCACCAGCATGACGTCGGGCGAATTGCCCTGCTGGGCGGCGAGCAGGGCCTTGTTGCCGAGGTCGGTCGTGTCCAGGGAGGTGCGCTTGACGGTGACGCCGGCCTGGGTGCCGCACGCGGCGACGCGCTTGCCCCAGTCGGAGGTGGCGTCGAACTGCGGGTACGGGTCCCAGAAGGTGAAGGTGCCCTTGTCGGACGAGGACCCCTGGACGGTGGAGCCGCTGGAACAAGCGGTCGCGGAGGCGAGCGCGGTGACGGTGAGGAGGGCGGCTGCGATCGCGGTGCGCCGGGTCTGTCTCATCGGGATGACCTCATTGTGGGTGGGCTCGGTGCGGTGGGGACGGTCCGGAAGGGGACGCTGCGGAGGGGACGCTGCGGTGCGGGCGGTGCCGAGAGGTGCGGATGCCTCGGAGGCGGGGTGCGTCCTGAGCGGGGGATTCAGTCGGTGGGAAGCCAGACGCGCATGCTGCCGTCCTCGCGGTTGGCCCAGGCGTAGTAGGGGACGGCGGTGAGCTCCACCGGCTCGCCCGTGCCGACGGGCGACGCGTGGTCGCCGCGCTCCGCGTCCGTGCGGTCCTGGTAGGGCCACCAGCCGGACGGGGCGAGGCGGCGCCGGTAGCCCGCGCCGACCACCGTGACGACACCGCCGAGCAGGTCGGGACGGTCCTTGGCGGACAGCGGGCGGCTGGGGTCGAGGACGACGTCGTCCAGCCCGCCGCCCGGGTGGTCCACCTGCTCGACGCAGTAGACCAGCGGGCCGCGTTCGATCGCGACGCAGCCGCGGACGGCGTCCACCCGCGGGTCGGCCTCGACCAGGCGGACCGGCAGGTCCAGGTCCAGCACGAGGGCGTCCCCGGCGGTCCAGACGCGCTCCACCCGCAGCCAGCCGTCCTGCGCGGGCGCCTCGTTCTGCGTGCGGGCCGAGGGGACGCCGTCGACGCTGAGTGTGTAGTCGCGGCACCACTGCGGTATGCGCAGAGACAGCGTCCAGGGCATGTCCGGACACTCCTCGACGGTCACGGTGATGCGGCCCTGCCACGGATAGTCAGTGTTAACGTTCACAAAAATGGGCAGCCCTCGGTCCGTCTCCCCGCGGTAGCGTCCCGAGACGTACTGGTGCAGGTGAAGGCCGGAGCCGTCGGACGCGGACACGTAGTGCTCGAGGCTGGCCAGCAGCCGCATGACGTTCGGCGGGCAGCAGGCGCAGCGGAACCAGCGGGTACGGCGGGCCGACTGGTCGTCGCCCGTGTCGGTGTGGCCGTCGCGCACCTGCAGCGGGTTGACGTAGAGCCAGCGCTCTCCGTCCAGCGACATGCCCGCCAGGAAGCCGTTGAAGAGGGTCCGCTCGATCAGGTCGCTGTAGCGGGCCTGTCCCGTCAACAGGGCCATCCGCCAGCTGAATTGGATGGATGCGATGGCGGCACAGGTTTCGCAGTAGGCCCGCTCGTTGGGTAGCTCGTAGGGGTCGCCGAAGTCCTCCTCGTCGTGGTGGGCGCCGACGCCGCCGGTCAGGTGGGTCTTGGTGGCGACCATGGCGTGCCACAACCTGGCTGCGGCGGCGCCCAGTTCGTCGTCTCCCGTCTCGGTGGCCAGGTCCGCGGCCGCCGCCAGCAGGTAGAGCTGGCGGACGGCGTGGCCCTCCACGTTGTCCGCCTGGCGCAGCGGGACCCGGTCCTGGCAGTACCGCTCGCCCCCGAGCCGCCCGTGACCGAAGCGGTCCACGAAGTACCCGGCCAGGTCCAGGTAGCGCCGTTCACCGGTCTCCCGGTACAGCTCGACGAGCGCGGTCTCCACCTCGGGGTGGCCGTCGATGCCGTCGACGGGCTTCCCGCTGTCCGGGGTGCCGAACGTCGCGTCGATGTGGTCGGCGAACCGGCGGGCCACCTGGAGCAGGCTGTCGGCGCCGGTGGCCCGGTGGTGGGCGACGGCCGCCTGGATCAAGTGACCGGCACAGTACAGCTCATGACCCCAGCGCAGGTCCAGAAACGGACCGTCGCCCTTCCCGGACTGGAACCAGCTGTTGAGGTACCCGTCCGGCTGCTGGGCGTCCGCCACCAGGGCGATGATCTTCTCCATGTGCTCGGCCAACGATGCCTCCGCGGCGGCACCGTGCTCGCCGTCGGGGGCCTGACCGAGCTGCCAGGAGGCGGCCTCGAGCCACTTGTAGACGTCGGAGTCCATGAAGGGGTAGTCGCCGCGGAACGGGCCGTCGGCGGCGCCGGCCGCCAGCCGCAGGTCGTGGAGATTGCCGGCCGACTCGAGTAGGCCGGGCCCCTGGGGGATGGCCACGCGGGCGACCGTCCGGCGCCGGTCGTACCAGAAGCCCCCGCTCACGACCGGGTCGACAGTCGGCCGCTGCGCGGTGCGGGCCTGGGCACCGATCCGGACCGGACCGTGCGTGGCGGGGGTGGTCGGGGTGGCGGGGGCTGCGGGGGTGGAGGTGCTGCGGGACATGATCCTCCCAGGATCAACGCCGGGTGGCACAGGGCGGACAACGCAGACGGGGAACGGCAACATCGGCATCTGCGCAAACCTTTTCCAGCCGGAAACGTAGGCGGAACCAACCAGGGCGTCAAGAGTGCTGACAGCGAAGCATTTTTGCGTGCAACGTCTCGTCAGCACGCCACTGTTGTGGCACCATGAGGCCCGCCATCGAAACTGAGAAAAGGGTTTCCTCGTGTCCGAAAATGTCCGGCCGTCCGTCGGGACGAGAGCCAGGCTCGCGGACGTCGCCGCCCTGGCCGGGGTGAGTGTCGGTACGGCGTCGAAGGCGCTCAGCGGCAGCGGCCGGATGCGCCCGGAGACACGGCAGCGGGTGATGGCCGCGGTTCAGGCGCTGGACTTCCGCCCGAACCAGCAGGCGCAGAGCCTGCACAGCGGACGCAGTTGGACGGTGGGTCTGATGACCACGGACGGCATAGGCCGGTTCAGCACGCCGGTCCTGCTCGGCGCGGAGGACGCACTCGGGGCGGGCCGGATATCCGTGCTCCTGTGCGACACCCGGGGGGACGCCATCCGGGAGCAGCACCACCTGCGGAACCTGATGGACCGCCGGGTGGACGGCATCATCGTCACCGGTCGCCGCACCGACCCGAGACCCCCGCTGGAAGACGTGCAGGACGTACCGGTCGTCTACGCCCTCTCCCCGTCCACCGGCCCCTCCGACATCTCGGTGGTCAGCGACGAGAAGGGCGGCTGCCGCCTGGCGGTCGAACACCTGCTGGGCGTCGGGCGCACCCGCATCGCGCACGTGACCGGACCGGCCCACCACGCGGCGGCACACGACCGCGCCCGCTACACCGAGTCGCTGCTGAGCGAAGCGTCCCTGTCCCTGTCGACCGGCCGGGTGCACTATGGCGACTGGAGCGAGGCATGGGGCCGCCGGGCCACCGACTCGGTGCTGCGTTCCGCCCCGGACACCGACGCCTTCTTCTGCGGCAACGACCAGATCGCCCGAGGTGTCACGGACGCGCTGCGCGAGCGCGGAGTCCGGGTACCGGAGGATGTCGCCGTGATCGGCTACGACAACTGGGACACCATGGCACTCGCCAGCCGCCCACCGCTGACCACCGTCGATGTCGACCTGGTCGAAATCGGCCGCATCGCGGCCCTGCGGCTGCTGGAAGCCATCGATGCCCGGCCGAACCCCGGTACCCACACGGTGCCGTGTCGCCTGATGGTCCGGGAATCGGCCTGACAGGCCTGACCCGCTTGAAGCTGGGCGCCAACTGACTGCAGGTCAGGAGTGGTTGGTCGCAACGGTGGTGAGTGGTGGAGGGACGCCGCCGGCGCGCCGTCCCTCCACCGGGTCCCCGGACGGCAACCGGGCTCAGTCCCCCGGTCGGCTGGTAGGCCGGCCGAGGTAGGTCAGGACGCCCGGATCGGCCACCCGGATCTCGTGGAAGCCCATCCGGTCGTAGAAGCCGCGGGCGGCCGTGTTCGCGGTGACCATGCCCAGGTGGACCCGTGCCGCTCCGGCCTCGTCGAGGGCGGCGAACAGCGTGGTCAGCAAGGCGCGGCCGTAGCCCCGTCCCTGGTAATCGGGCAGCAGGTCGATGTGCAGGTGGGCCGGGTAGTCCGCGAGCTCGGGAACGAGCATGCGTTCCGGCCGGTGCAGCAGCGTGGCCATCACCTCGTCGGGCGTGCCGGGTTCGCCGGCCGGCAGCGGATGCCGGGCGGCGACCACGGGCAGCCACTTCTCGCGGAAGTCGCGGACGAAGCGCGTGGTGTCGCGGGTACCCAGCACGTAGCCCACCGGTCCGTCCCCGTCGTCGAGGACGAAGGCCAGCTCCGGTTCGAGGACCGTGTACGGCGCGGCGAAGATGTTCGGAAGCAGCTGTTGGTCGCGGTAGACGCCGCGGGCGTCACCGCCGGCTTCGGCGGTGCGCATGCAGATGTCGAAGACGGCGTCCCGGTCCCCGGGACGGTAGCGGCGGATGGCGGCCATGGGCGTTCGGAGCCTCCGAGCGGGGTTTGGGAGCGCTCCCAGTCTACTCGCAGTGCTGGGCGCCCAGGAACGCCACCCGCCGTTCTCAGTCAGCTCGGTGAGGAGGCGTCAGCTGTCGGTCAGGCGCGACGCGGGCAGACCGCGGATCCCGGTGCGGACGCGGTAGGTCGAGCCGGAGGCCGGGTAGCGGCCCAGCGCCTCCTGGTCGAGGCCGATCGAGGCGGTGGTGACGATCAGCTCGGTCAGGTCCGGGCCGGCGAAGCAGCAACTGGTCAACCGCGCCACTGGAAGCTCCAGTACGCCCACCAGGGCGCCGTCCGGGGCGAAGCGCAGCACCGCGCCGCCGTCCCAGAGCGCCGTCCAGAGGTGGCCCTCGGCATCCACGGTCAGCCCGTCGGGCGCACCGAGGCGGGGGTCGATGGTGATCAGCGTCCGGCTCTCCCCGAGCCTGCCGCTCCCGGGGTCGAAGTCGTAGGCGGTGATGGTGCCGGGCACGCTGTCGGTCACGTACATGACGGTGCCGTCCGGCGACCAGCCGAGCCCGTTGGGGATGGTCAGGCCGGTCAGCACGGTCTCCACCCGCCCGTGCTCGCGCGCCACGCACAGCAGGCCGGCTCCTGCTGCGGCGTCGCGGGCCATGACCCCCACCCAGAGCCGGCCCGCGGGATCGCACTTGCCGTCGTTGGCGCGGTGGGTGGCCGGATCGGCGGGCAGCTTCGCGACCTCGCCGACGCTGCCGTCCCGGCTCACGGCGAGCAGATCGGTGCCGACCGCGGCGAGCCACTGATCGGTGCGCCACGGCACGGCGCAGCCGATGTCGTCGGCCACCGGTATCCGGGTCGTGCCCTGGTCGGTGACGATCAGCAGCGCCCGCCCGGCGATGTCGACCAGACTCAGCGTGGCGCTCTCGGCATCCCAGCTCGGACCCTCACCGAGCAGCAGCGGCTCGTGGTCCAGCGGCTCGGGGTCGTCGTGTCGGATCTTCATGGTGCCTCCGGTGTGTTGGCTTCTGACGGTGTTGGCGCCTGGCTGGCGTTGTGGGACGCGCTCAGAGACCGGTCCGAGGCATCAACCGCGACGTGGGTACCACCGATCATGGGAGCCCCGGTGGATGCGGCGCGGACCAGCGCTCCCGGCCGGTTCGAGAGACCTCAGCGCGACCCCCAGCCGGGCGGGAGCAGATCCCAGGACCCGTGCCTGATCCACTCGCTCAGGGTCGCAGGCCTGCCGCTGTCGCCGTGGTGAAGCGACAGCGAGACGATTTGATCACAGGTGGCCCGCCCGTCCCACCACACTGTGCCGGCCAGTGGGCCCGTCATCACCAGCAGCGTGCTGAAGCCGCAACCGTTCTCCTGCACGATCACGGCGCCCGCCGTCTTCCGGTCTTCGAACTCCTCGCACTCCGTATCCCAGGCGTGCCAGGCAGCCGCGTAGGACAGATCGTCCGAGAAGTCCTCCAACCGGGGTTCCCGCTCTGAAAGTTCGGCATCCGCCTGGGCATAGGAGGCGGGGTGCGGAAACGGCGTGGCCAACAGGTCGCGTCGCCTGTTGCGGTTCCCGGCCCACCACCAGCCTTGATCCGTGTGCTCAAGCCGCGGCAGAACTCCACCCGCACTCACTCCCAGGACGTACGAGCGGTACTCCTCCGGAAATGAGATTCCGAGTGCTCGCTCGGCTTCCGCAACCTCGCGGCAGGTCAACGGGGGCGGGGCGGGAGTACTCCTCATGGGGCCGAGCTTAGGGGCGTCGCTTCGGGACGAGGACGGCTCTTCGTCGGTACCGGGACTCCGGCGTCGGCGCGCTCAACTCGGTCGTGGTCGGCCACGCGCGGTGCCGGGAGGGAGGTGCTTGACCCTCACGTGGCGTCATGGCCCATTGTCGGTGGTGTGGAAGAGCAACTGACGGTGGGACGGGTGGCCGAGCTGGCCGGGGTGAGCGTCCGCACGCTGCATCACTATGACGAGATCGGCCTCGTGCAGCCGTCCGCGCGGACCGCGGTGGGGTACCGGGCCTACTCGGCGGGGGACGTGGAGCGACTGCGGGAGGTGCTCGCCTATCGGCGGTTGGGCTTCGGGTTGCGCGAGATCGCGGATCTGGTGGACGACCCGACCACCGACGCGGTCGCGCATCTGCACCGGCTGCGCGGCCTGCTGGTGGAACAGCGCGAGCGTGCTGCGGCCATGGTGACGGCCATAGACCGGGAACTGGAGGCGCGGGCCATGGGGATCAGGACGACGCCGGAGGAGCAACTGAAGGTGTTCGGCGCGCAGTTGTACGAGGCCATCGGGTCCGCGTATCCGGCGACGCGGCGCACCGAGCCGCGGATCGCCGCGAGGGTCTGGGAGGCGCTCGGGGACGCCCGGACGGTGCTGAACGTCGGCGCCGGCACCGGGTCCTACGAGCCCCCCGACCGCGACGTCACGGCGGTGGAACCGTCGGCGGTCATGCGGGCGCAGCGTCCGGCGGGCGCGGCGCCGTGCGTGGCCGCCCGTGCGGAGCGCCTCCCGTTCGCGGACCAGTCCTTCGACGCGGCGATGGCGTTCAGCACCGTTCACCACTGGCACGACCCGATCGCCGGGCTGCGCGAGATGCGGCGCGTGGCCCGCCGCGTGGTGGTGTTCACGCACGACGCCAGTGACACGGGCTGGCGCCACCGGTTCTGGCTCAGCCGCGACTACCTGCCCGAGGTCGCCGGCCTGGTCGCCGGCCGGCCCTCGGTGGACCAGCTGGCCGGCGCGATCGGGGCCCGCATAGAGCCGGTGCTGATCCCGTGGGACTGCGCCGACGGCTTCTTCGAGGCCTACTGGCGCCGGCCCGAGGCGTACCTGGACGAACACGTGCGCCGCGCCGTATCGGTATGGACCAGGGTCGGACTGCAGGCCGAGCAGCGGGCAGTGAGCAGGCTCCGCGACGACCTTTCCTCAGGCCGCTGGGGCGAACGCAACCGCGACCTCGTCGCCCTCGACGCGGCCGAGCTCGGCCTGCGCCTTCTCGTGGCCTGAACCAAGGAGCTGTGATGATGCGGACCGACAAGGACACAGAGCACCACCAGGACTACGCGCCCGGCGGCGCATGCACCGAGCAGCACTGGCGGAAGGACGAACGGCTGCTTCACAGTTCGTCGTTCGGCGCGGCGGCGGCCGCATACGCCGAGCACCGTCCGGACTACGCGCAGGCCGCGGTGCGTTGGGCGCTCGAGCCGGCGCCCGGCCCGCGGGTGCTCGACCTCGGCGCCGGAACCGGCAAGTTGACCGCCACGCTGCTGGCCTTGGGTGCCGAAGTCCTCGCGGTCGAGCCCGACCCGGCGATGCTGGCCGAGCTTCGTGGCGCGCTGCCGGCCGTCCGGGCCCTGCCGGGCAGCGCCGAGGCGATACCGCTGCCGGACGGGTCCGTCGATGCCGTGCTGGCCGGCAACGCCATGCACTGGTTCGACATGGCCGTCGCGGGACCCGAGATCGCCAGGGTCCTCGCACCCGGCGGAGTTCTGGCCGGCCTGTGGAACGTCATGGACGACCGGGTCGACTGGGCTGCCGGACTCGAGGGGGTCAGCGGGAGTGCGGCCATCGGCCCGCGTGACACGCGCAGCAACTGGCGCGCCGCGACGGCGGACCTGCACCCTCCGAAGAGCGGCGCCGCCCGATTCGACTCGCCGGAGCAGGCCGACTTCCCGCACGGACAGTGCCGCACCGCCGACTCCCTCGTCGCGACACTCGCAACGCGCGCGGGGATGCTCGTGATGCCGGACGAGGAACGAGAGACCGCGCTCGGCCGGATTCGCGCCTTCCTCGCGAGCCAACCGGAGACGGCCCAGGGCGAGTTCACCCTCCCGATGCTGACCGGAGTGCTGCGTGTCCGGCGGCGGTGAAGGCCGGCGACCGTTGGGAGGGCGCGGTCAGGACGTTGCCCGCTTGTCAGGACGCCCGCACGGTACGCTGCTCGCTCACCGAGGGAATCGAGCGGCGCATGGATGCGATGAAGCCCCTCCGGGAGGCGCTGCTCTGCTTGGTACTCCAGAACCAGGCTACCGAGGACCTTCCCACAATCGCTGCTGAAGCCTTGGCGGCGGGTATCGGCAGCCCATCGCTCGTGGACCTCGCATATGTGCGCTCTGGTGATTCAGACGAAGCGCGCGACCTGTTTCTGGATGCCATGGACGAGCTGGGTGTCTCTCGGCCCCAAGACCCGACCGATGCGTTCCAACTGGCGCGTTTCATCGCGACGGAGATCCTGGCCGGCACCGTCTCACCGGAGTCCGGCGCCTGGCAGATCGGATGGCGGGCATGGGACCCGCACCCGGACCATCCCGCTGAACTGGCCATCTTCATGGGACTCGCCAGCGCGTCCGAGGACTACCCCGACGAGCGGGACTACTACGAGCAGGCGATCATTCGCGAGGCGCGCAGGCTCGTGGATGCCGCGCCCCAGTAGCTGACACCTCGTCAGCTGGGGGTGAGGGTCTGGGCGCCGAGGACGGCGAGCCGGTCGAGTACCCGCATCAGACCGGGGCCGATGTGCCGGGGGCGCGATGCCGGCGGCCATGGGCTACTGGCCGTTGGGCTTGACCTCGGTGGCGACGAAGTCGCCGATCGCCCCGAAGACCGCGGCGGGCTGCTCGATGTGCGGGAAGTGCCCGGCCTCCGAGATCGGCCGGAAGGTGGCGCGGGGAAAGGAGTCGGCCAGCGCGCGCTCGTACTCCAGCGGGGCGATGCCGTCCTGCTCGCCGGCGATCACCAGCACCGGGACGTTGACCCGGTGCAGGCGCCCGCGCAGCTTCGGATCGCAGCAGAAGGGGTCGCCCGCGTACACGGCCAGGGTGCGCTGGTTGGCCGCCATCGCGGCCAGCTGCGCCGGGCCGAGGGTGGCCGGGTTCGGGCGGAACTGCGGGTTGTGGAAAGCCAGTTCGCCGGTCTTGACCGGGCCGAGCTCGGCGGGGTTGGCGAACTGCAGCGGGGGCTCGGGGGAGATGCCGGTGGAGGCGAGCAGGGTCAGGCAGGAGATCCGGGAGGCGTTGTCGCGCAGCGCCATCTCGGCGGCGATCCAGCCGCCGACCGAGTTGCCGGCCACCATGACGCCGCTCAGGTCGAGCGCGTCGAGCAGGTCGAGGTAGGCGCCGGCCAGGTCGGCGACGGTGTCGGTGGATTCCGGCCGGGGCGTGCCGTCGAAGCCGGGGTGGGTCGGCACGACCACGTAGGCGTGCTGCGACATGCCGGCGGCGAACCCCGCCATCGAGCGCGGCCCGGCGCCGCCGTGCAGCATGAGCACGCCGGTGCCGTCGGTGTTCTCGCCGAACTCCTGGATCGTGACGGCGAGGCCGCTCGGAAGGTCGATGGTGTGGGTGGTGCTGGTGGGAGCAGAGCTGGTCATGGTGATGGGTTCCCTCGGGTGTCCGTATGCGGGAGTTCGGGCATGCGGGTATTCGGGTGTCCGGTGTGGAGGATGCTCAGGCGAAGTCGGTGGCCGGTTCGGTGGCGTAGCGGCTCATCGCCTCGATCGTCACCTCGGGGGTGAGCGGCCGGCCGTTGGCGATCATGTCGCGCAGATCGCGGAAGTAGTTGACGTACAGGTCCGGGGTGAAGGTGTTGAGCAGGACCGTGGTGCCGTCGGTCGGGTTGGCGAAGGTGTGCGGGGCGCCGGGCGGGATCATGACCAGCGTTCCGGCGGGCGCGTCGTACTCGCTCTTGCCGACGGTGAACCGGGCCGCGCCGGACACCACGTAGAAGCCCTCGTCGTGCCGGGCGTGGCGGTGCTGCGGCGGCCCGGCGGTGTGCGGGGCGAGCGTGATCTCCCCGACGCCCAGGCGGTGCCCGGTCGTGCTGCCGTCCTCCAGGATCCGCATCAGGGTCGGGCCGAGCTGGATCGACTCACCACCGTCCGGGCCGACCACTGAGACTTCTGCCATCTGAACCTCCAGCGAAGAGGGGCCGCCCCCCTTATGGGGGTTGGCTCTCATGAAGGTAGGCGATCCGTTCGCTTCATGCAAGTTAGCTCTCATGACGAGAGTTGACTTGCCCTTCCCCGTGGGGGGCGGATGGGGTGCCAGACCGGGGATGGGTGCGCGGTTACCAGGTAGTGGCCGGGAGCGTGGAACTCTCGCAGTCACCCCATGCGCAGCCGTCGGCGGAGCGCCGAGGCGGTGCTGGCATGATCGGCGTTGCGGGCGAGCTGCCCGCCGAGGCGATCGAGGACCGTAGGGGTTGACGTCAGTGGGCGACCAGGCCACGAGCAGCAGTCTGTCCGAGCCCGCGGCGGGGCCCTCGGCTCCGGCCGTCTCCTGGGAGGACGAGTGCCGGTTCGAGGCGCTGGTCGCCGATCCGTCCGTGGCGGCGACGATCGCCACCTGTGCGATGCGGGCCGGTGCGCCGCGGGAAAGCGCGGAGGAGTTCCTCGGGTCCTGGGCCGGCGCCCTGATCGTCGGCGGCGCCATGCTGCGGGGCGCGGAGCGGGGGCGCGAGCGGGCGCTGCGGTGGGGGTTGCAGACCGGGAAGTCGCGGACCGAGGAGTTCGCGCTGCCGATCGGGCGGGTCACGGTGGCGGTGCTGTGCTCGCTGGCGCGCAAGCGGCTGCTCCTCCAGGGGGTGGAACAGCGCCCGGACGGTTGCACGCTGACCGCTCGAATCCCGTCCGACGCACGGACCTTCGGCGGCGTACTGCGGGTGTCGGTGGACCGGACGGCGACCGGCACCGTGGTGCACGCGGCGGCGGAGATCCCGGGGCAGCTGTTCGACTGGGGCGTCAGCAAGAAGACCGTCGCCACGCTCCTGACGGACATTCCGGTGCTGCTCGCCTGACCCGTCGTCGAGTCCGCGGCCGCCGGCTCAGGCGGCGTACGGGTTCAGCGGGCCGTCGACGTCCAGCAGGAGGAGTGGCCGCGAGGATGCTCTCACCGCGGTTACGGTAGGCCCTCGACCCGAGCCTCCGCATACGGATATCTCGGGCGATGGAGGGGGAGCGGTATGGCGGCGACGGCGCGGGTCGAGGTGGCGACGGCTGCGCGGCGGCGGTGGCTGATGCTGGCGCTCGGGATTGCCGCGCAGACAGCGGCCTGTCTCTTCGTCTACGGCGTCCCGTACCTGGTTCCGGTCCTGCGCGGTGGGGCGGAGCACCTGTCGCTGGCCCGGGCCGGGGTGGTGGTGGCCTGTCCGACGGTCGGGTTGTTGTTCTCCCTGGTCGCCTGGGGTGCGCTCGCGGATCGGTACGGGGAGCGGGTGGTGCTGGGCAGCGGGCTCGGGCTGGGCGCGGTGCTGGTGCTGGGGGCCGCCGCGGTGCACGGTGCGGTGCTGCTCGGGGCGGTCTTCGTGGTGGCGGGCGCCGCGTGCGCTTCGGTCTTCTCGGCCAGCGGGCGGTTGGTGATGGGCTGGTTCGCGGTCGGGGAGCGCGGGTTGGCGATGGGCCTGCGGCAGACCTCGACCCCGCTCGGGCTCGGGCTGGCGGCGGCGACCTGGCCACCGTTGGCGGCAGCGGCGGGGACCTCAGGGGCGCTGCTCTTCACGGCGGGGTTGATGGGCCTGGTGGCGGTGTTGCTCGCCCTGCTCCTGGTGGACCCGCCGCGCACGGAGCGGCCGGGCCGCCGGGAGCCGGCGGCCCGGTCCGGGTCGCCGTACCGGACACCGACGCTCTGGCGGATCCACGGAGCCGGGGCGCTGTTGGTCTGGCCGCAGTTCACGGCGGGCGCGTTCGGGCTGGTGCTGCTGATCGACGTGCGGCACTGGCAGTCCACCGCGGCCGGTCAACTGATGGCGGTGGGACAGCTGTTGGGGGCGGGTGCACGGGTGGCGGCCGGTCGCTGGTCGGACCGGGTGCGCAGCCGGCTCCGGCCGATGCGGCAACTGGCGGCGGCCACCGCGGTGTTGATGGGGGTGACGGCGCTCTGCGTCTGCCGGCCGTCGGTGCTCACGGATCTGGCCCTGGTGCTGGCCTGCGGTCTCACCGCGAGCACCAACGGACTCTCCTTCACCGCCACCGCCGAACTGGCCGGGCCCGCCTGGGCGGGGCGGGCGCTGGGCGTGCACAACACGGGCCAGAACCTGACCGCCTCGCTGACTCCGCCGCTGGCCGGGGCCCTGATCGGGGCGACCGGCTACCCGTGGGCCTTCGCCCTGGCGGCGGTGCTGGCCGCGCTGGCAGTAGTGGTGACGCCCGGGAGCGCTTAAGGGCCTGGGAAGTGCGGGCTCAGCAGTGCGGGCTCAGCAGTCCGGGCTCAGTAGTCCAGGCTCGGGTACCAGTCGCCGCGTCCCTGCGGGGTGAGGTCGAGCAGGTTCCAGACCGGGGAGAGCAGGTCGATGCCGCGCTGGTCGATGTCCTCCGCCATCCTGGGCCGGGCCGAGTACCGGTGGCGGATGGTGCCGTCCGCGTCCCGGGTGAAGACCGAGACGGTGGACTCCTGGTTGCCCTGCTCGTCCTCGCTGCCGAAGTCGTACTTGAAGGTGTTGGCCCCGCAGCTGAGCAGCCGCAGCCGCTCCCAGCCGCGGCGCCGGGCGTGGGCGCGCAGCGGCTCCGGGTCGGCGGCGGCGACCACCGCGAGGTCGGCGTTGCGCTGCAGGTGGTGGGCGATGCCGTTGAAGCCGTCGAGCCAGAGCGTGCACATCGGGCAGGGGTTCCGCTGCCGCTTGCCGTACATGAACTGGTAGACCACCAAGGCGCGTTCGGGACCACTGAAGAGTTCGCCGAGCTGCACGGGGCGGACCGGGAGGTCGCCCTGGTCGAGGTAGGCGGGGCCCTCCAGGAAGGTGTAGTCGGTCACTGCGGGCCCGGGCGGCAGCGCTCGGCGCTGCGCTGCGACCCGCTCCTGATGGTGCATCAACTCGACCTCGGCGAGCCGCAGTTCCTCACGAGCGGCCTGGTACTGCGGCGACTCGCCGGGCAGGCGGGTCCGGTACGCGTGGAACGGCGGCATGAGCTGGTCCTGACGGTGCGTCGGCAGATGGTCGTCGGAGCCAGCGTCGACCGACCTCACCCCGCCCGGCAACCGCTGGCCGCCGGGCGGGTGAGGTGCTGTCAGCCAGCGGGTTCCAGCAGCTGGGCCAGGCCGTCGAGGGTGCGGGCCAGTACGAACTCGAAGAGCAGGTCGAGGTCGAAGTCGAAGTCGCCGTCGACCAGCTCGGCGATCACCCGGGCGAAGGAGGGGTACTGTCCGCCCGACAGGAGCGCGGTCAGCGCGCCCTCCTGGGTGGCCATCCACTCCTCCTCGGTCATCGTGGTGCGGCGCCGGTCGGCGGCCTCCAGGTCCAGGTTGACCGCGATCCCGCGGACCAGGGCGAACATCATGATGTGGATGTTGAGCCGGGTGCCGGCGTCCAGGCCCAGCCCTTCCAGCGAGCTGAGTACCCACTCGCCGTGGCGGATCGCGCCGGGCAGCGGGACCGGGCGGGTCAGCGAGATGGACTGGGCGAGCCAGGGGTGGCGGCGGTAGACCGACCACTGGACGCGGGCGATCGCCGCCAGCCGGGGGCGCCAGCCGGTCAGCTCGGCGGGGGGCAGTGCGACGCTGCCGAGCACCCGGTCGGCCATCAGGTCGACCAGCTCCTCCTTGCTCGCCACATGCCGGTAGAGCGCCATCGGCGCGACGCCGAGCTCGGTGGCGACCCGGCGCATGGAGACGGGGGGCAGGCCCTCGGCGTCCGCGACGGAGACGGCGGCCTGGACGATCCGGTCGCGGGAGAGGCCGGGCTCGCTCTCCCGGGGCTCCCGGCGCCGGACCTCGCGCGGCGCGCCGGGCGCCGGCGCGCCTGCCGTCGGCGTGGTGGTGGTCGGCGTGGCGGCAGGCGGCGTGGTGGTGGTCGGCGTCGCGGCAGGCGGGGAGCCGGGTGCGAGCGCGGCCACCCGGTCCGCCTCGGGCGCCACCACCGTCCCCGCCCCGGGCTGCGAGCGGACCAGCCCTTCCTGGCGCAGCGTGGTCAGCACCTTGGTCGCGGTGGCCATCGCGACCCCCCACTCCTGGGTGATCCGGCGGGTCGACGGCACCCGGTCCCCGGGGCGCAGTGCCCCACTGGCGATCCGTCCCCTCAGCTCGGCGGCGATCCGCAGATAGGGCGGGGTGTTGGGCGGCAGCTCGACGGTCATGGGGAGAACTGTACTAGTGCGCCTAAAGGTCTGCCACCCAGGCCCGTCAAGAACTGCCTTGCCAGAGCCAGTGCACTATGCGTACCCTGTACACATCGAAGGGCGTACGACGTACGCTCCAGCTGCTCGTACCTGCCTGGGGGAACTCCGATGGCCAATCGTCGCGCCTGGCTCGCGCTCTCCGTTCTGATGCTTCCGCTGCTCCTGGTCTCGATGGACGTCTCGGTGCTCTACTTCGCCGTCCCGTTCATCAGTCAGGACCTGCACCCCAGCAGCACCCAGCAGCTGTGGATCTTCGACATCTACGGCTTCGTGCTGGCCGGCCTGCTGCTCACCATGGGCGCCCTCGGCGACCGGATCGGCCGCCGCCGACTGCTGCTCTCCGGCGCGCTGGCCTTCGGCGCCGCCTCCACCCTGGCCGCCTACGCCGGCAGCGCGGGCACCCTGATCGCGGCCCGCGCCGTGCTCGGCATCGCCGGTGCCACCCTGATGCCCAGCACCCTGGGCATGGTCCGCAACCTCTTCCCGGACGCCAGGCAGCGCGGCCGGGCCATCGCCGTCTGGACGGCCGTGACCAGCGGCGGCATCGCGGTCGGCCCGGTGCTCAGCGGCATCCTGCTGGAGCACTTCTGGTGGGGCTCGGTCTTCCTGATCAACCTGCCCGCGATGGCGCTGCTGCTGGTGCTCGGCCCGGTGCTGCTGCCCGAGACCCCGCGGCTACGGGGCGGTCGCTTCGACCTGCCGAGCGCGGTGCTCTCGCTGGCCGCGATCCTGCCGCTGATCTACGGCATCAAGGAGCTGGCCCGGAACGGCTTCCAGTCGCTGCCGGCCGGCGCGATCCTGCTCGGCCTGCTGGCCGGCGCGGTCTTCGTGCGGCGCCAGCGGACCCACCCCGGCGCGCTGATCGACCTCGCCCTGCTGCGCAGCCGCGGCTTCTCCAGCTCGGTCGCGATGAACGTGCTGGGCATGTTCGGCGTGGTCGGGATGGCCATCTTCGTCACCCAGTACCTGCAGCTGGTCCTCGGCATGAGCACCCTCGAGGCGGCGCTGTGGAGCGTGCTGCCCAGCGTCGCGGTCGGCGCGGTGGCGCCGGCGGCGGCCGCGCTGGGCGCCAGGATCGGCAAGGCGAAGGTGATCGCCGGCGGGTTCCTGCTGATGGCGCTCGGCTTCGGGACGCTGGCCCTGGCGGACGCGCACTCGGCGCTCTGGGTGGTGCTGGTCGCGGCCGGTGTCTACGCCTCCGGCGCGGTCGCTCTGATGTCGCAGGTCAGCGAGGTGGTGATGGCGGCCGCGCCGGCCGAGCGGGCCTCCACCGCCTCCGCTCTGCTGGAGTCCGGCACCGAACTGGGCGGGGCGCTCGGGATGGCGATCCTGGGCAGCATCGGCACCGCGGTCTACCGCGCCGACGTCCAGGCCGCCTTGCCGGCCGATCTGCCGGCCGACGCGCTGGCGCAGGTCCGCGACTCGCTCGGCGGCACCGAGGTCGCGCTGGCCCAACTGCCCGCCGAGACCGGCAAGCTGGTGCTGGGTGCGGCCCGGGACGCGTTCGCCGGCGGCATGCAGGCGGCGGCGATCGCGGCGGCCGTGCTGATGGTGGCGGGCGCGGTGCTGGCCCTGGCCCTGCTGCGCCACCTGCCGGTCGGCACCCCGCAGTCGCCCGCCGGGCAGGACAGCGGACAGCGTGCGGACGTGCTGGTCTGACGCGGGCCTACGGCTGGTCTGACCGGGCCTACGGCTGGTCTGACCGGGCCTACGGCTGAGGGGGTGTCGCGGTGGCGGCACCCCCTCAGCCGTCCGGCCGGGGTTCAGCGGTGGCCCGGGAACTCCACCACCTGCTGGTAGGTCGGGCGGTTCTGCCAGGTGGTCTTGGCGTCGGTCACCCCGCCCAGCGGCCGCTGGATGATGGTGTCCGCGCACCACTGGTCACCGGCCGAGCAGTCCCCGTCGCCGGGGTAGACCTGGGCCGGGGTCTGGGTGGCCGCCTGCTGCAGGGTGCTCAGCAGCACGCTCCGACAGGCCGTCAGGCTGCCGCCTCCGCAGAACGGTTGGGCCAGCGGACCGGCCACCGGCCGACCCAGGGCGGTGCGCAGGTCCTTGTCCAGGTAGCTCCACCAGCCGTACTGGAAGGAGGAACCCTTGTGCGGGATCGACTCGTTGGCGCTCACCCCGCCGTTGGCCGGGCCGCTCTGGCCGCCGGACGGGGACTCGTTGATCTGCAGTGCCCCGGTGAGTGCGCCGAACAGGCCGTCGCCGAGGCCGGGTTGGAAGACGCCCTGGGCCAGCAGCGGCCACCAGGCGTCCATGGTGCGGATCGCGTCCGCGTCGGCGTAGCCGTGGCTGCCGGCCGAGGTCTCGGTCCGCTTCGCCCCGTCGCTCCGCCAGGTCTGCAGCTTCTGTACCACTGCGGCGAGTTGCGGATCGGTGACCGGAGAGGTGGCGATCACCTGGAGCAGCTCGGGCAGCACGTCCTCACCGCGCAGGTCGGTGACGGCCGCGCTCTCCATCGCGTGGGCGAGCGAGGCGCGGGTGACCCCGCCCTTGGCGACCAGTGCCTTGACCCGGTCGTCGAGCAGGTTGCCGCGGTGCACCGAGCCGTTGCCGAAGCCCGAGGCGCCGAAGTTGACGGCCTGCTTGTTGTTCCAGGAGATGTAGTAGTCCTGGTCCACCGACTGCGGGTGCTGGGCCGGCGGGGTGTACTGGGCGGTGTTGGTGGCGGGGGAGAAGCCCTGCCACTCGTAGGCCGGATCGGCCAGCACCGGCAGCCCGGCGTCGACGCCGGGAGCCCTGACCGGGTTGTTGCCGGAGTTGTAGTAGGCGGTGTGCTGGGAGTCCGCGTAGAACCAGTTGAAGGTGTAGTTGATGTTCTGCGCGGCCTGCTGGAAGCCCGCCGGATCGTGCACCGCGCCGGGGTCGTTGAGCATCTGGAAGCCGATGATCGAGTCGGCCTCGTGGCGGTAGGTGGAGCGCAGCGAGGTGAAGGCGACCGGTTTGCCGGCGACCGTGCCGCGGGCCGTCACCAGGCCGTAGTTCGAGCGGTACATGACCAGCGTGTAGGAGCCGGCCGCGGTGGAGTCGGCGGTGGTCGGGGACCAGGCGTCCTGCCGGGAGAGCTTGTCGAAGGGGGTGCAGACGCCGTGGTAGAGGTAGGAGTCGGCCGCGGTGGTGACCGGTGAGCCGTCCGTGCTGCAGAGCGGCACGGCGTAGGTGTCGGTGATGTCCTGGCCGGCCGAGGTGGCGCTCCAGGCGTAGTCCTGGCCGCGGCCCAGCTGCACGTAGAAGCTCAGGCCGGCGAAGGCCGCGCCACGGGCGCTGATCCCCGGGCCCTGCAGTTCCTCCAGCATCAGCAGCTGCGGCGCGAAGTAGCCGGTCTGCGGGCCGAAGACCGCCACCGGGTGTCCGCTGGCGGTGTACTTGCCGGAGACCAGCAGCGCGTTGGACATGCCGTGCTTGGCGGTCAGCAGGTTGCCGGGCAGCACGCCGGGGGCCTTGGTGGTGGCGCTGTTGGCGGAGCCGGTCGCGTCGTAGATCAGCCGCTCGGGCACCACCGAGCCCCGGTCCGGCATCGCGACGCCCTGCGGGTCGTCGGGCGGCAGCGCGTACGGGAAGGACTGGCCGTCGTGCAGGGTGCTGACCGACTCCGGGTCGTCGGCCTCGCGCAGCGAGCGCCACAGCTGGTCGCCCAGCGCCGTCCCGTACCGTGCCTCGGCGGCCTGCTTGACCTGGGCCGAGGCCAACTCGCCGCCGCCGCCCGCGCCGAACAGCGCGCCGACCACCGAGGCGAGTGCGACCAGGTCGGTGAGTTTGAAGGGGTCGATCGAGCCGGCGTTGGTGATCGCGTCGATGTGCCCGGTCAGGTCGTACTCGCCGGGGAAGTAACGGCCGTTGTAGGACTGGGAGATGTACTGGTTGATGCCGTCCAGGTAGGCCTGTGCGTCGGCCAGCGCCTGGCGGGCCCGGTCGCCCTGGTTCGCGATGGCGTCGATCTGGCTCTGCAGTTCGGCCTCGGTGTACGGTGCGGCCTGCCAGAAGCTCTGCTCCAGTTGCCGGTTGGCCGCCGCGCCGCCGGCGAAGCCGGACAGCTGGCCGCGGCCGACGTGCCGGAACAGGTCCATCACCCAGAGCCGGTCCTGGCCGGCCGCGTAGCCGGCGCCGAACTCGGTGCCGTACCGGGTGCGGCCGGTGATGTGCGGCACGCCGGTGGCCTTGTCGCGCACGATGGTGACGTCCGGGCGGGGGCTGCTGGTGCTGGCCACCTGGGCGGCCGGCACGCCGAACGAGGCGTCGTTGAAGAAGCCGGCCAGCTGGGCGTTGGTCAGGTTCGGGTAGGCGGAGGCGAGCGCGGTGTACGGGCCGAGCTGGTCGTCGGTGTGCGCGGGACGGGTGCCGAACAGCCGGTTGCCGATGATGTCGGCGAGGGTGGCGTTGCCGTTCTCACCGGGGGGCAGGATGTCGTTGCACTGGGCGGCGCAGTAGTCGGGGGCCGCTGCGGCGGGGGTGCTGGTCGCGGTCGCGGCGCCGGGGGCGGCGGCCAGCAGGGCGGCCGCCAGGGTGGCGGCGAGGGCGAGCCGCAGGCGTGGGGGCAGGTTGAGGCGCAAGCGTGGGGGCAAGGCCAGGCTCCTCACTCCGAGGGGTGGGTGGGAAACCTGACGGTAAGTCGGTTACTGGTCGGTTGGCTAGCCGTTGTGCGCGGGTTTGTCATGATTCTTTGTCATGTCTTGATCGATTATGAGGGCGCCGCGGGGCAGCTGAGATAAGAAAGAGGTAAAGCGCTGGCAACCGTTCGCCTGTGCGACAGATCCCTTTGGCCCAGCGCACGTCCAGCCCGGCAACAACGATGGCATGCGTGTCGCCATCATCACCGAGTCCTTTCCGCCGGAAGTCAACGGCGTCGCCCACAGCGTGCTCCGCACCGCCGAGCACCTGGTCCGTCGTGGCCACCAGCCCCTGGTGATCACCCCCGCGCCGGCTCGCGGTTCGAGCTGCCCGGCGCACTCCTTCGGCCCGGACGCCACCGAACTGCCCGTCGTCCGAATCCCCTCCGTCCCGCTGCCCGGATATCCGCAGGTCCGGGTCGCCCTGCCCAGCTCCCGGCTGGGCGCGGCACTCGCCGCGCACCGGCCCGACGTCGTCCACCTCGCCAGCCCCTTCATCCTCGGTGCCCGGGGAATGGCCGAGGCCAGACGCCTCGACCTGCCCGCAGTCGCCGTCTACCAGACCGACCTGGCCGGCTACGCCCAGGCCTACCGGGTCGGCGGCGGCCTCGGCGCCGCCACCGCCTGGCACCGGATCCGCAGCATCCACCGGGCCGCGGCCCGCACCCTGGCCCCCTCCACCCCCGCCGCCCAGGACCTCACCGCGCACGGCGTCCCCCGGGTCCACCTGTGGCCGCGCGGCGTCGACTCACTGCGCTTCCACCCCCGCCACCGCGACCAGGCGCTGCACCGCGCGCTGGCCCCCGGCGGCGAGGTGCTGGTCGGCTACGTCGGCCGACTGGCCCCCGAGAAGCGGGTCGACCTGCTGGCCGGGGTCGCCGCACTGCCCGGAGTGCGGCTGGTGGTGATCGGGGACGGGCCGAGCTCGGGCGCACTGCGCGAGCTGCTGCCCGGGGCGGTCTTCCTGGGCCGCCGCACCGGTGAGGAACTCGCCCGCTGCTACGCCACCCTGGACCTGTTCGTGCACACCGGTCCGCTGGAGACCTTCTGCCAGACCATCCAGGAAGCGATGGCCAGTGGCGTCCCCGTGGTCGGGCCGGCCGCCGGCGGGCCGCTGGACCTGGTGGGCCACCGCAGGACCGGCCTGCTGGTCGCCCCGCGGGACGCCCGCGCGGTGGCCGAGGCGGTCGCCGAGCTGGCCGCCGACCCCGCCCGCCGGACGGCGTACGGACGGGCCGGACGGGCCGACGTGCGGGCGCGCACCTGGGACGCGGTGGGCGACCTGCTGCTGCGGCACTACGCCGAGGTGGTGGCCGAGCACCGCGGCGAGCAGTTCGACCCGCAGGTGCTCGCCGCGCAGGTGCTCCCCGCGCCGGTACTGCCCGCCCCGGTACTGCCCGTGCCGGCCCAGTCCGCACCGATCGTGGCGCCGGTCGAGGAGCAGCCGGTATGAGCGGGTCACTGCGGATCGTCCGACTGGCGAACTTCGTCACCCCCGTCTCCGGCGGTCTGCGCACCGCGCTGCGCCACCTTGGCGCGGGCTACCTGGCCGCCGGGCACCAGCCGGTGCTGGTCATCCCCGGGCCCGAGTACCGGGACGAACTCACCGACCAGGGCCGGGTGGTGACCCTGCCGGGCCCGGTGCTGCCGGCCAGCGGCGGCTACCGGCTGCTCGCCGACCGGCGGGCGGTGGCCCGCACCCTGGAGGAGCTGGCCCCCGACCGCCTCGAGGTCTCCGACCGCACCACCCTGCGCTGGACCGGACGGTGGGCGCGCAGTCACGGGGTGCCCGCCGCGATGGTCTCGCACGAGAACGCCACCGGGCTGCTGCGCACCCGCGGCCTGCCCGAGCCGCTCGCCCGCACCCTCGCCGACCGGCTCAACTCCCGTACCGCGCAGGCCTACGACACCGTCATCTGCACCACCGCCTGGGCGGCCGCCGAGTTCCGCCGGCTCGGCGTCCAGCACCTGGTGCAGGCGCCGCTCGGCGTGGACCTGGAGCAACTCCACCCGTCCAGAAGGGACTTGGCGGTCCGGGCCAAGTACGCCGAGGACCGGCAGCCACTGCTGGTGCTCTGCTCCCGACTCTCGCCCGAGAAGCGGCCCGGGCGGGCCCTGGAGGCGCTGGCGGAGCTGCGCCGCTCGGGCAGCGACGCGGTGCTGGTGGTGGCCGGCGCCGGCCCGCTGCGCGAGCGCCTCGAAGCACGGGCCCGGCGCGACCGGCTGCCGGTCCGGTTCCTCGGCCACGTCGCCGAACGAGCCGATCTCAGCGGCCTGTTGGCGGCCGCCGACGTGGTGCTCGCGCCCGGGCCGATCGAGACCTTCGGGCTGGCGGCGCTGGAGGCGCTGGCCTGCGGGACTCCGGTGGCGGCGAGCCGCTCCTCCGCGTTGCCGAGCATCATCGGCTCGGCGGGGGTGGCGGCCGACGACTCCGGGCACGGCTTCGCCGAGGCCGTCGGCGAGCTGCTGGAGCGCCCGGAGCGGCAGCGTCGGGAGGCAGCCCGGGAGCGGGCCGAGCGGTACAGCTGGGAGGCCGCGGTGGCGGCCTTCCTGGCGGTGCACGAGGGTGCCGGGAGGTCTGCGTCGCCGGCCGAGGAGCCGCTCGGGAGCAGCAGATGACCGCGCCGACCCGACCCGAGGCCGTCCTGGCGCCCGGCCCACGGCTGCGCACGCTGCGCTTCGTCGCGCTGGGGGACTCGCTCACCGAGGGGGTCGGGTCGCCCGCCGAGGGCGGCTGGCGGGGCTGGAGCGCACTGCTCGCGCCCTCGCTGGCCGCCGCCCCGGTGCGGGTGGAGCACCACAACCTGGCGCTGAGCGGCGCCCAGGCAGCCGATCTGACGGACCGTCAACTCCCGGCGGCGCTGGCGCTGGACCCGCACCTCGCGGCCGTGGTGGTCGGCGGCAACGACACCCTGCGCGCGGGCTTCGACATCGCCCGCACCGCCGCCGCCCTCGACACCACCCTGGGTGAACTGCGGGCCGCCGGCGCCGTACTGCTCACCGCCTGCCTGCCGGATCCGGGCGCCCTGCTGGGCCTGCCCGGCCCGCTGGCCCGTCCGCTGGCTCGCCGGATGGCGGCGGTCAACGCCGTGGTCCACGAGCTGTCCGACCGGCACCAGGCGGTGCACCTGCACCTGGCCCGGCTCCCGTGGCTGAGCGACCGCGCGCTGCTCAGCGCCGATCGCCTGCACCCCAGCCCCGTCGGGCACCTGCTGATCGCCCGGCACTACCACGCCCTGCTCGCCGCGGCCGGCCACCGGCTCGGCCCGGAGCCCACCGACCTGCTGGCGCCCCCGCCCCCGTCCCGGGCCGCCGACCTGTGGTGGCTCGCCACCCGCGGCACCGCCTGGCTGGCCCGCCGCAGCGTCGACCTGATCCCCGGCCTGCTCGCGCTGGCCGCCGTCGAGACCACCAACGCGCTGTGCGGCCGCACCGCCGCGCTGGACGCCGAAGCCCTGGCGGCGGCCAGGGCGGCGGTGTCGCGCCTGGGCTAGAGGTCCCGGCGGTGCACCGGGAGGACGGTGAGCGCGACCGCGACCAGGGCCCAGGCGGCCAGGACCGTCCAGGCGCCGGTCCCGGTGGTCGGGTACTGCTCGTGGAACCAGGGCGGCGGGTTGCCCTCCAACAGGCGCCGCCAGGCGTTGAACGGCAGTGCGTGGGAGATGACGGCCTGCCAGTAGTGGTTGACCGGGATGCTGAGCGGTGCCACGACCAGCAGCACGATGACCGAGACCACACTGGTCGCGCTGGTCCGGATCAACGTGCCGACGGCCATCCCCGCCAGCCCGCAGACCGGTGCGACCAGCGCGGAGGCCACCACCAGCCGCAGTGCGCCCGGGTAGCCGATCGACAGCCCGACGTGCCGACCGGAGAGCACCGCCTGGGTCAGCCAGAACGAGCACCCGGAGACCAGCACGCCGTAGGCCGTCATCACCGCCGTCACCACCAGCACCTTGGCCGCCATCACCGACCGGCGGGCCGGCACCGCGGCGAAGGTGGTCCGGATCAGTCCGCTCGCGTACTCGGTGACCACGGCCATCGCGCCGAGGGCGCCGACGGCGAGGATCATGATCATCATGGAGTTCCGGTTGAACGCGTCGTGCATCGCCCACATCGGGAAGAAGTACTGGGTCCTGACCTCGAGGCTGTAGCCGGGCCAGTTGGTGTAGTCGGCGTAGGCGCCGTTCACGTTGAACCCGATCACCGCCAGCGCGCTCAGCCCGTAGCCCCAGCGGGTGGAGCGCAGCGACCAGAGTTTGGTCCACTCGGCGGCCAGCAGGTCCCGGAAGCGGGCCAGCGGCTCGGCTGGGGTGGTCATCGGGCTTCTCCTGCCAGGTAGTCGACGCGGTCGGCGGTGAGTTCCATGAAGGCCTCCTCCAGCGAGGCCGAGCGGGTGGCGAGCTCGTGCAGCAGGATCCGCCGCCGGAAGGCGAGTTCGCCGATCCGGACGGCGGACAGGCCGGTGACGGTGAGGAGTTGGGAATCCTCGGCCTGCAGCTCGACCTGGACCCCGGCGCCCTCACTCTCAAGTGCCGCCCGCAGCTCGGCGCTCTGCGGGGTGCGCACCAGGACGCTCAACCGGGTACCCCGGGCCGCGAACTCGGCCAGGCTCTGGGCCGCGATCAGCTGGCCGCGGCCGATCACCACGAGGTCGTCGGCGGTGTTCTCCATCTCGGTCATCAGGTGGCTGGAGACGAAGACCGTACGCCCCTCGGCGGCCAGCCGCCGGAAGAGTCCGCGCACCCAGAGCACGCCCTCGGGGTCCAGGCCGTTGAGCGGCTCGTCGAAGAGCAGCACCGGCGGGTCGCCGAGCAGGGCGCCCGCGATGCCGAGCCGCTGGCGCATGCCGAGCGAGTAGCCGCCGATGCGTCGGCGCGCAACGTCGGCCAGGCCGACTTCCTGCAGCACCTCGGCCACCCGCCGCTGCGGGATGCGGTTGCTGCGGGCCAGCGCGGACAGGTGGGCCTGGGCGCTGCGCCCGCCGTGCACGTCGGCGGCGTCCAGCAGGCCGCCGATGTGGCGCAGGCCGCGCGGGCGGTCGCGGAAGGTCACGCCGTCCACGGTGACGCTGCCGCTGGTCGGGTCGTTGAGGCCGAGGACCATGCGCAGGGTGGTGCTCTTGCCGGCGCCGTTCGGGCCGAGGAAGCCGGTGACCCGGCCGGGGTGGACGGTGAAGCTCAGGCTGTTGACGGCCGTGGTCTTCCCGTAACGCTTCGTCAGTTCGTTGACTTCGATCACGGGGACAACGCTGCCGGTGCCGCACCCCGCCCGGCATCGGGCCGGCAGCCACATTCCCCGACGCCCCGTCAGCCCGGGGGAGTAAGCCCCCGGGCCAATGCTCCGCCGCAGGTCGGACGGCTACCATCGGCGCATGTCAGCCATGCCGAGACCGCCGTTGATCAAGCGCATCCCGCCGGGCGTCTGGCTGCTGCTCGCCTGGTACGCGGGCCAGGTCGGCACCCAGTTCTCACGGGGCTGGGCGAGCGGCCTGACCTGGTGGGCCGTCGATCCCGGCCAGAACTGGGCGACCGTGCTGAACATCCTGCTCACGGCGGCGGCCGCCACGCTGCTGCGCCGCCACCCGCTGCCGGCCTTCCTGCTGACGTTCGCCGGCGCGGTCCACCTCTCGTACGACATGCACACCCAGGTGATCGAATTCGGGTACGCCGCCGGGGCGATCGTCGCGCTGCACTATGTCGCGGTCGGCCACCGGCGGCGGACCTCGCTGGCCGTCGTCGGTCTGGTCGCCGTCGCCATGGCGTACTACAACCTGTCCACCACGCCGGTTCTCTTCCCCGGGCCGGGCCTGCACGTCGACAACACCCGGGTCTGGGTGCTGGTGCTGCTCTTCCTGGTCGCCTGGTTGAGCGGCAACTCGGTGCGCCAGGGCCGGGCCCACGCCGAGGCGCTGCGCAGCCAGGCCACGGCCCAGGCGGTCACCGCCGAACGCCTGAGGATCGCCCGCGAGTTGCACGACATGGTCGCGCACAGCATCGGCATCATCGCGATCCAGGCGGGGATGGGCAGCCGGGTGATCGAGACCCAGCCGCAGGAGGCCCGCAAGGCGCTCAGCGCGATCGAGGCCACCAGCCGCGAGACCCTCTCCGGGCTGCGCCGGATGCTCGGCGCGCTGCGCCAGGCCGAGCCGGGCCGGCCGCAGCAGGCCGCCCCGCTGGACCCGGCGCCCGGCCTGGCCGACCTCGAGGAGCTGGCCGCGCGGACCACCGCCGCCGGCGTCCGGGTGGAGGTGCGTCGGCGCGGTGAGCTGGGCCCACTGCCGGCCGAGATCGACCTCTCCGCCTACCGGATCGTCCAGGAGGCGATCACCAACGTGGTTCGGCACGCCGGGACGACGTTCTGCTGGGTGGAGGTCGACCAGCGGGAGGAGGAGTTGGCCGTGGAGATCACGGACGACGGGCGCGGCGCCGAGCCCGGTGCGCGCGGTGGCGGGTACGGGCTGGTCGGGATGCGGGAGCGGGTGGCGCTGCTGCACGGCTCGCTGCAGGCCGGGCCGCGCCCCGAGGGCGGCTTCCGGGTGGCCGCGCGGCTGCCCCTGCCGCCGGACCGGACGATGGCTCGGACGGTGTCTCGGACGACGTCTCAGACGATGGGGGTGGAGTAGTGCTTCGGGTGGTTCTCGCCGATGACCAGCCGCTGGTGCGCGCCGGGCTGCGGGTGCTGATCGCCGACACGCCGGACCTGCAGGTGGTCGGCGAGGCGGGGAACGGCGCCGAGGCCGTCCAACTGGCGCGCGAGCTGCGGCCCGACGTGGTGGTGATGGACATCCGGATGCCCGGCATGGACGGCATCGAGGCCACCCGCCAGGTGACGGCGGGTGAGGGCCTGAGCAAGGTGGTGGTGCTCACCACCTTTGACGACGACGACTACGTCTACGGCGCGCTGCGGGCCGGCGCGAGTGGGTTCCTGGTCAAGGACATGGCGCTGGAGGAGATCCTCGGCGCGATCCGGGTGGTCGCGGGCGGCGACGCGCTGATCGCGCCGAGCGTGACCCGCCGGCTGATCGCGGAGTTCGCCGGGCGCCCGGAGCCGGCGGCCGGGCGGGCCAACGGGTCGACCCGCTCGGTGGAGGGGATCACCGAGCGGGAGCGGGAGGTGCTGACCCTGGTGGGACGCGGGCTGTCGAACAGTGAGATCGCCGCCGAGCTGTTCATCAGTGTGGCTACCGCGAAGGCCCATGTGGCGCGGCTGTTCAGCAAGTTGGAGGCGCGGGACCGGGTGCAGCTGGTGATCACCGCGTACGAGCTGGGGCTGGTGGCGCCACCGAGATGAGCAAGCGCTCAGTCAGCTGGCAAGGGCTGAGCAAGCGCTCAGTCACCCCAGGGTCTGGGTGGCCAGCTGCACCTGGTGCTCCAGGCCGGCCTTGACCTGGGCCATCTTCTCGGCGTTGGCCGCGATGGTCGCCTGCTGGTACGCGAAGTCCACCGCGTACCAGGTGCCCACCACGTTGTTCTCGTGCCGACAGGCCGCATCCGCCGTCGCCACCTGCAGCTCGTGCTGGTCGGGCAGCGGGCCCTTGAACCACTGCTGGTCGCCGGCGGCCTTCACCGGGTCCGGGTAGTCGTAGCCGCTGCGCGCCATGCACTGGGACCAGGTGGCGAAGACCGCCTTGGTCCGCTGGTCCTGCTGGGAGGCGTCCAGGGTGGCGAACTTGACGTCGTTGGCGAACTGCGCGTCGCCGACCAGGCCGGTGACGGACCCGGTGAACTGCTGGTTCACCTCACCCACGCAGCCGTGCTCGGGCACCTTCTGACTGTTGATCAGCTGCCCGCCGGGCCCGAACCGCTGGTTGGGATCGGAGGTGCCGCGCAGCGCCGCGACCTCCTGGGCCGGCAGCAGTGCGTCGGCCGCACCGGGCTTCTCCCTGCTCGCCGGCGTCCCGCCCTCCGCGTGGTAGCCCCACTTCGCGGACAGCGCGGCGTTCTGCCGCCCGTAGCGTCCGTCCGTCCGGCTGTCGGGCGCGCCGCTGTCCCGCGGCATCGGGATCGAGGTCGGTGGGCTGAAGGTGAAGCCGAACCGCGCCATGCAGCCGGTGATCAGCCGCTGTTGCGCCTTCTGCACCTTGTCCAACTGCGCCGGGGTCATCAAGTAGCCGTCCAGCGGCAGCGGTTGGTCGTTGGCCGAGTCGAGCGTCGGGATCGTGGCGACGGTCGGGGCGGTGCTGGGCAGGACGGGCGGGGTCGCCGGGGCCGCACTCGGCTTCGAGGCGCCACCGGGGTTGGAGTCCGCGACGGCGGCCGTGCAGCCCGCCAGCAGGAACGGCAGGGCCAGGAGGGCAGCGGTGCGACGAGAGTGACTGGACATCAGACGTTCTCTCTTCCGGATCGGCGAGTCCTCGCCGGGGCGGGCGGGTAGGCTGGAGGGCACTGGAGTGCAGCGGGCTCCGGCCAGTGCGAATGGCCGGAGCCCGCTGTCATGTCAGTGCCGTGCGAATGTCGGTGCTCTGCGGGCTGGGGTCCGGGGTTACCGGAAGGCGCCCGAGGCGTTGTTGTTCTTCATCGTGGCGCTCAGGTCCACCGTGGCCATCGACGGGATGGTCTGGCAGGCGAAGCTGCAGCTGTAGTTGCTGTTGTAGTACACGACGAAGTTGCCGCTGTACCAGCTGTCCACCGCCGCCGCGTTGTTCTTCACCGAGACGCCCGCACCCGCGCTGCCGTTGTTGCCGGCCGAGAAGGTGAAGTTGTAGGGGCTGGAGTAGTTCGCGATGTCCACGTACTGCTGGAAGACCGCGCCGTAGCCGTGCGAGGAGGAGTTGTAGTACAGGCAGACGGTGCCGGAGGAGCAGTCGTAGTTGATGGCGGAGGCCGAGGTGGCAGTGGCCAGGCCGGCGGTGAGCAGGGCACCGGCCACGGCCGCGGTGACGGCGAGCTTCTTGACGAGCATTCTGCTGTTCCCTTTCTTCCCGGAGCCGGAACTTCCGGCCTCCGTCACCCCGTTGGAGTTTCCGGGGGCTTGTTCGGTTGCTGTGTGTCCATGGTGTTGCCGGGCCTTATTGCCGTGATCTCCGTGTCGTATCACCGCGTTATCCAAGGGCGGAGCGACAGTCGGGCGCGGCCGCCCAGCATGATGGGTGCATGCGTCTGCACCCGATCAGCTGGACCCGGCTCACCACCGCCCTCGCGGACCGCGTCGAGGCGCTGACCCCGGCCGACGGCAGCGTCTGGCCGCGCGTCGCCGTGGACGGCGCGCCGGCCGCGCAGCCCGAACGGTTGGCGCAGGCACTCGCGGAGGAGCTGCGGCTGCGCGGGCGCTCGGTGCAGCGGGTGCGGGCACAGGGGTTCCTGCGGCCTGCCTCGCTGCGGCTGGAGTACGGGCACCAGGACGCCGATGCGTACTTCGACCTGTGGCTGGACGACAACGCGCTCTTCCGCGAGGTCTTCACACCGCTCGACCCCGGCGGCAGCGGCCGGATCCTGCCCGACCTGCGCGACCCCGTCACGGACCGGTCCACCCGCAGCCCGTATCTCGAACTCCCGCCCGGTACCGTGCTGTTGCTGGACGGGGCGCTGCTGCTCGGGCGGTGGTTCCCGCTCGACCTGACGGTTCATCTGAGGATGTCCGCACCTGCCCTGGCCCGCCGCACCCCCGGCGCCGACCAGTGGACCCTGCCCGCCTTCGCCCGCTACGAGTCGCAGGTCCAGCCCGCCGAGGCCGCGGACATCCTGGTCCGCGCCGACGACCCGAACCACCCGGCCTGGAACCAGCCCTGAGCACCGGAACTCCTCAGCCGAGCAGGCGGACCAGTTCCGCATGCTGCCCCCGCGGCGCGGCCAGGAAGCCGGCCGAGGCGTGCGGCAGCCACGGCGCACCCGAGTGGTCGGTCACCAGCGCGCCCGCTTCGCTCGCGATCAGCGCGCCCGGCAGGAGGTTGGGGCCGTCGAGGCCGAACTCCCAGAAGGCGTCCAGGTGGCCGGAGCCGACCTGGGCCACCTGGAGGGCGGTCGGCCCGAGGTTGCGGACGGCGAGGACGCCGCCGCTCAGCACGGCGGTCAGCGAGGAGCCCGCGCGGCGCAGCGCCGCCGGGTCGCGACCCACGGTCGGGGGCTGGCTGGTGGCGACCACGGCGGCGGCCAGCTCCCGGGTGGACGGGCTGACCAAGCGCTCGTTCAACCACGCGCCCTCGCCCCGCGCCGCCGTGTAGGTGAAGCCCAGCAACGGCGCGTGCACCACCGCGAGCACCGCCTCCCCGTCCCGCAGCAGGGTCGCCGTCACCGCCCAGTGCGGCTGGCCGAGCAGGTACTGCACGGCGCCGTCGGTGGCGTCGCAGAGCCACCACTCGCCGTCCACCGGCACGGCGGAGTCCAGTTCCTCCGCCACCCAGCCGGCCTGCGGGCGCAGCGCCGTCAGCCGTTCGCGCAGCAGCGCGGCGGCGGGGCCGTCGATCGCGGCGAAGGCGGCCAGCGCCTCGTCCCGGGTGCGGGCGGCCACCGGCTCGGCGCGGTGCCGCTCGACCAGCCAGGCGCCGACCTCGCGCACCGCCGCGGTTGTCTCGGTGAGGATGGAGTTCGTCATGGACAACGAGTACCGTTCAACAGCAGGAAGCAGACGCTCCAGCATTCAGAACCAGCGGAGATCGGACAGCAGTGCACCCTGATGTGACGGATCCAGCCAGCCTCCTGGACCTCCTGGACCGCCGCCTGGTCTGCGCCCTGCAGCTGGACGGCCGGGCCGAACCGGGCCGGATCGCCGGCGTGCTCGGCGTCTCGGTCCGCACCGTGACCCGCCGGCTGGCCCGGCTGCGTGAGAGCGGCGTGCTGAAGGTCGTACTGATGCCCCGCGCCGAGGACGAGGCGGTCGGTGCGCTGCTGCTCCGGGTGCGGGTGCTGCGCGGCCGGGTCGCGGCCGTCGCCGACGCGCTGGCCGCGCGCCCGGACGTGCCGTTCGTGGACGTGATGCTCGGCGGCCAGGAGGTGAGCGCGGTGGTGGTCACCGACCGCGCCGGCCGCGACCGCCTGCTCTACCACCAGCTCCCGGGCACCGACGCCGTCACCGAGACCACCGTGCACGCCGTGCTGCACCTCTTCGCGGACGCCGGCCAGTGGCAGGCGGGCCTGCTCACCCCGGACGAGGTCGCCGCACTCACACCCACACGGCCGACCCCGACCCCGCCGCACCGGATCGAGCTCGACCCGCTGGACCACGCCCTGCTCACCGAACTCGGCGAGGACGCCCGCCGCTCCCAGGCCGCCCTGGCCGCCGCCGTCGGCGCGCCGGAGTCCACCGTCCGCCGCCGGCTGCACCGGCTGGACGCGGCCGGCCTGCTGCGCACCCACGCCACCATCGACCCGCGCCTGCTGGGTCTGGCGGTGGACGCCAACCTCTGGCTGGCGCTCCCGCCGGGCCGCCTCGCCGAGGCCGGCAGGCTCCTCGCCGGCCACCCGCAGGTGCACGGTGTGCTGGCCACCAGTGGGCCGCACAACCTGATGGCCACCGTCTTCTGCCCGGACTACGCGGCGCTGTTCCGCTTCACCACCGAGGTGCTCGGCCCGCTCGGCGCCGACCGGGTGGAGACCGCGATCGTCGGCCGGGCCGTCAAGCGGGCGGGGGTGCGGCTCAACCGCCCTGCCACGTTCTGACGATCCGTCAGCTCGAGCTCAGGCCCTGGTGGTCGACCCCGGGCGCACCACCATCAGCACCGTGACGACCACCCAGAGCAGCGAGAAGATCCCGGTGCTCATGGTGAGCAGCTTCAGCCCGCCGAGCGCCTTCGCGGAGTCCGCGTCCGCCTCCCCGGCCAGCGCCGAGATCACCGCCTCCTGGCGGGGCAGCACCAGCACCAGCAGCACCAGTGCGGCGATCACGGTCAGCACCAGCGAGGTGATCAGCCAGGGGCTGCCCATCACGCCCATCACCTGCGCCGTCCCGATGCCCAGCACCGGCACGGCCACCCCGATCGCCGCGTAGACCTGGGTGATCCGGTAGAGCAGTCGCACTGCGGCGAGGTCGGTGCCGTCGGCGCCCTCGGCCAGTGCCGCTCGGGCCTTGCGCGGGAACATGCTCGCGGCGACGGTCACCGGGCCGATCGCGATGACGGCAGCCAGCACGTGCAGGCTCAACAGGAACTTGGCCATGGTTTTCGACAGCCTTCGGGGTAGTCCAGCGGTAGTCCGCGGGGCCGCCCGGTCTGCGGCGGCTCCGCCGGGCACGCTAACACCCGTCCCAGCGGCCCCGAACGCGCGGCCCCGAACGCGCGGCCCCACGCCCAGGGCCTGGCGTCCAGGGCCCGTCGTCCAGCCCGACGGAACAGGCGTTACAGGCCGCTGATCTTCAGGTTCGCCCGCAGCTGGTCGAACATCCGCTGTCCCTCGGCCGCCTGCTCGGCGGCCGAGGGCATCGCGAGCTCCAGCTTGTAACCGGTGCCGTCCTTGCTGACCAGGTCCAGGGTGAGCGAGCGCTGGTCCTTCGGGTGCTCGTAGTCCGAGGTGTCGTGGTAGTGGACGTCCAGCAAGCCGGCGCCCTTGCCCTGCTGTTGGACCTCCGCCACGGTGCCGTCCGGCTTGGGCTCCTGGTAGTAGTGGTCCTTGTACCAGGCCAGGTCCCGATTGGCACAGGCCAGTGAACTCGCGTTCTCCCCGGTCCATTTGCTGAACTTGACGGTGAACACCTTGGTCGGGTCGGCGTAGGTCACCGAACCGTCGTCCACGCTGCGGACGTAGGAGGCCGGCGCGGCCAGGCTGGCGTTCAGCCGGCCCTCCTGGTACGTCTTCCAGCCGGTGGGCAGCTCGTTGCCGCCGAACGGGTCCGCGATCGCCCAGACCAGTCCCAGCGCCACCACCAGGGCTCCTGCGCCGAGGCCCAGTTGGGCTCGCCGACTGCCGCGCAGCAGCTGCCGGGCGCGCTCGGGCGCCGCCGATGGGCTGGCCGGCTCAATCGGCGAGGCCTGCCGCCGGGGCGGCGCCGCGGCCGGCGGTTCGGCCACCGCCCGCAGGGCCTGGCTGAGTGCGGCCGCGCTCGGCCGTACCTCCGGTTCCTTGCGCAGCAGCTGGGCCAGCACCTCGCCCAGCTCGCCGGCGTTCGCCGCGCGCGGCAGCTCGGCCAACACGATCGCCTGCAGGGTGGACGGGGTGGTCTGCCGGCGGAACGGCGAGACGCCCTCGACCGCCTGGTAGAGCACCACGCCCAGCGACCACAGGTCCGACTCCGGGCCCGGCCGACGGCCCAACACCCGTTCCGGGGCGATGTACTCGGGCGAGCCGATGAAGGCCCCGGTCTCGGTGAGCCGCTGCTCGCCCTCCACCTGGGCGATCCCGAAGTCGGTCAGCACCACCCGGCCGTGCCGCCCGACCATGATGTTGGCGGGCTTGACGTCCCGGTGCAGCACGCCGGCCTCGTGCGCGGTGGCCAGCGCACCGAGCACCGCGAGCCCGATCCGGGCGGCCTCCTGGGCCGAGACCGTGCCCTCCTGCAGCACCTCGGCCAGCGAGCGCCCGCGGACCAGCTCCATGACGATCCACGGGCTGTCGTCCACCGTCACCACGTCGTGCACGGTCACCACCGAAGGGTGGTCGACCCGGGCGGCGGCCCTGGCCTCGCGCTGCATCCGCAGGTAGGCGGTCTCGCGCTCGCCCTCGGTCAACTGCTCGGGCAGCCGTGGCTCCTTGACCGCGACATCGCGGTCCACCGTCTCGTCGTGCGCCCGCCAGACGGTGCCCATGCCGCCGAAGCCGAGCCGCTCCAGCAGCCGGTAGCGGCCGCCGATCAGCCGCCCGGCACCGGGCTGCACCGACTCCGGCTGCACCGGCTCCGGCCGCACCGGCACCGGCCGCACCGGGTCGGCCTGCGCGGTCTCCGGCTGCGGCGCGGGCGGTTCGCTGCCGGTCGGCTCCGGTGCCTTCAGCGGCCAGCTCGTCGGCTCGGTAGCCGACCCCCCGTTGGTCGTCATGGCTGCATCATGGCAGGCCCGGCCGCAGGTCGGGAGCTCGCTCCCCAGGTGGTTACCTGACGGTGACGAGCGGTCAGGTAACCGCGCCCCGTCGCCCGAACCGCTCCGCCCGCCACTCGCCGCTCGCCAGCACCTCGCGCAGTGCCTGCGCCGCGTCCCAGGCGTCCGTGTACGAGCTGTACAGCGGGGTGAACCCGAAGCGCATCAGGTCGGGAGCGCGGAAGTCGCCGATCACGCCGCGCTCGATCAGCGCCTGCACCACCGCGAAGCCGTCCGGGAACCGGATCGCCACCTGGCTGCCGCGCCGCTCGGGCTGAACCGGCGTCACCACCTCCAGATCCGCGCACTGGTCCATGAAGAGCCCGGTCAGCGCCAGGCTCTTGGCCCGCACCTGGTTCAGGTCCACCTGCTCCCAGATCTCCAGGCTGGCCCGCAGCCCGGCCAGCGCCAGCAGTGAGGGGAAGCTGGTGAGGAACCGTCCGATCCCGTCGGCCGGCCGGTACTCGGGGGTGAAGGCGAACGGCTCGGCGTGCCCGAACCAGCCGGTCAGCGGCTGCTCGGCCACCGCGTGGTGGCGCGGCGCGGCGTACAGGAAGCCGGGCGCGCACGGTCCGGCGTTGAGGTACTTGTAGGTGCAGCCGACCGCGAAGTCGACGTCGCAGGCGGTCAGGTCGATCGGCAGGGCGCCCGCCGAGTGGCACAGGTCCCAGATCATCAGGGCGCCCGCGCGGTGCACCCGTTCGGTGATCTCGGCCATGTCCAGCAGCACGCCGGTGCGGTAGTCGACCTGGGAGAGCACCACGGCGGCCACGCTGTCGTCCAGGTGCGCGTCCAGGTCGTCCAGCGAGTCCAGCAGCACGCTGCGCCCGCCCTCGAACAGCCCGGTGACGCCCTCGGCGATGTACAGGTCGGTGGGGAAGGTGTCCCGCTCGCCGAGCACCGTGCGCCGTCCCGGGCGCAACCGCAGCGCGGCGGTCAGCAGCTTGAACAGGTTGACCGAGACCGAGTCGCAGACCAGCACCTCGCCCGCACCGGCGCCGACCAGCGGCGCGATCCGGTCACCGAGCACGAACGGCAGCTCGGTCCAACCGGCCGCGTTCCAACTGGTGATCAGGCCCTGTCCCCACTCCTCCTCGACGGTGCGGCGGACGATCTCCGGAGTCCGGACCGGCAGCACCCCGAGCGAGTTGCCGTCCAGGTAGATGCCGTTCGCGGGAAGGGTGAACTCCTTGCGCAGCGCGGCCAGCGGGTCGACGGCGTCCAGCGCGGCGCACTCCGCACGGCTGGCCGGGACGGATACGGTCACAGTTCTCCTCGCACGGTCCACAGTTCCGGGAAGACGTCCTGCTCGGCGGCGGCCTTGAGCCAGCTGAGCCCGCTGGATCCGCCGGTGCCGGGCTTGGCGCCCATCGTCCGCTTGACCGAAGCGTAGTGGCGCTGCCGCCAGCGGGTGACGCGTTCGGCCGTGTCCAACAGGGTCTCGGCCAGTGCGGCCAGCTCGGCCTGGGCCGGGTCGGTGTAGACGGTCAGCCAGGCGGCCGCCACCGCCTCGTCCGGGCGGTACCGCCCGCTGCTCGGCTCGACCTCGGCCAGCAGCCCGCGGCGGGCCAGCAGGGCCAGCACGTCGTCGTAGATGCTCGGCCCGCGCAGCACGGCGGCCAGCTCCTGGTGCACGGCGGGGGAGCCCTGGTACATGGCCAGCAGCCGCTCCGACTTGTTGCCGAGCAGGAACTCCAGGTGCAGGTAGGCCGAGGACTGGAAGCCGGAGGCCTCGCCGAGCACCGGGCGGAAGGCGCTGAACTCCACCGGCGTCATGGTGGCCAGCAGGTCCCAGGAGTTGTTCAGCACGTCCTGCACGTGGTTGCCGCGGCGCAGCGCGACGCGCGCAGCGGTCGTGTCGTCCTCGCGCAGCGCCCGCTGGGCGAGGGTCCACTCGTGCCGCAGCAGGTCGAAGAGCAGCTCCATCACCTGGGTGGTGATGATGAAGGAGAGCTCGGCGTCGACCTTGCTGCGCGGCTGCTGCAGGGTGTGCAGCACGTCGAGCCGGGCGTAGCGCTCGTACGGTGTGGCGCCGGTGCCCTCCGCCTCGGGTTCGAAGGCCAGGTTCGGCGTGTGGACGGTGGGCGTGCCCATGGTGACGTTCCCCCTATCGGCTTGGATGCGCACTATTGTCCGGCGGAGCGCCGAGGTCTTGAATGGGCGTCGGGCACCGGATCCGGGATCTCGGATTCCGTTCGCGAGGTCTTTGCCCCGCCGCCCCTTTCGACCGACAACCGGAGCCGTGATGGACGCCCTCGACCGCCGACTGCTCGCCGAGCTCCAGGCCGACGCGCGGCTCTCCTACAACGAGCTGTCCCGCCGGGTCAGCCTCTCCGCCCCGGCGGTCGCCGAACGGGTGCGCCGGCTGGAGGCGGACGGGGTGATCGGCGGCTACCACGCGCATGTCGACCTGACCCGGTCCGGACTGCCGGTCACCGCGCTGGTGCAGGTGCAGTGCTACGGCCCGCGCTGCGTGCTGCGCGATCCGGCGGTGGCCGAATGGCCGGAGGTGCTGCAGCTGCACCGGGTCACCGGCGGGGCCTGCTGCGTGCTGCTGGTGGCGGTACCGGCGATGGCCGAGTTCGAGGCGCTGATCGACCGGCTCGCCGCGTACGGGCAGCCGAGCAGCTCGATGATCCTCTCCAGCCCCGTGCCCTGGCGCCCGGTCACCCCGCCCTCCTAGGCCCCGGAAGCAGCTCCTAATGGCCTCCGGAGCTGGTCAGGTGCACCCCGAGGCCCACCAGGCCGTTCAGGAAGAGCTCCACGCCGACCGCCGCGAGCAGCAGGCCGAGCAGCCGGGAGAGCACCTCCAGCGAGGTCTGCTGGGTGCGCCGCAGCAGCGGGGCCAGCAGCAGCACGCAGGCCGCGTTGATCGCCACCACCGCCAGGTACGCGCCGGACACCGTGAACCGCCAGCCCCAGGTGTCCTTGGTGAGCGACTCGACCAGCACCGCGGTCATCGCCAGCGGGCTCGCCACATAGGGCAGCATCAGCTCGCGCAGGCCTTCGGCCAGCGGGTTGCGCAGCTCGTCGGAGTAGTCCTCGGTCGGCCCCACATGCATGCCCAGCACCAGCCCGACCGCGTACAGGAAGAAGATCACCCCGCCGGCCAGCTGCAGCGACTCGTCGCTGACGTGGAAGAACGACGTGAGGGTGTCCGCCAGGAAGGCCATCAGCACGCCGACCACCGCGGCCAGCAGCGAGCTGAGCGCCACCAGCCGGTTCATCTGCTGCCTGCTGCGGCTGCGGCTCAGGTGCGCATAGGACAGCAGCACCTTGGGCGGGCCGACCACGGCGAAGAAGGTGACGAAGGTGCTGTTCAGGTTGAGCTCCGACATCCCCACAGCATGATCGAGCCGGGCCGGGGGGTCAGGAGAGGCGCACCGTGACGCCCGCCTCGCGCAGCAGGTCCACCACCGACCGCGCATAGCCCGGCGGCAGCGCCGACGAGCCGTCCGCGACCGCGAAGTCGTGCCAGACCAGGGTGAACGGCGGGGTGGGCCCGAAACCGCCGCGCAGGCAGTCGGCGAGCGCGTCCAGGTTGCTGCCGTAGTAGCCGCCGGGGCCGTTCACGGCCGCGCCGAGGGCGGCGTACAGGTTCGTGCGGTCCCGCGCGGTGCTGCCGTCCAGCTCGAACTGCTCGCTCATGGCTCCCATCCTCGCCGCTGCGCCGCCCGACCCGCATCCCCCGGATGGCCGCGCCGGGTCGAGGAGCGACCGGCGGTCGGCTGGGATTGGGACGGGGACTGGAGAGATGAGGACACGATGGGCTGCGTCACCCGCACACATGCCAGCCGCGCACATGCCAGCCGTGCACATGGCAGCCGCACACACGCCCGCGCACATGCCTGCCGCGCGGATCAGGGCGGCCGGAAGGACCTGGGCCTGCTCGCGCTGCGCCTCGCCGTCGGCGGCGTGCTCTTCTCGCACGGTACGCAGAAGCTCTTCGGCTGGTTCGGCGGCGGTGGACTGGAGGGCACGGCGGAGGCGATGGAGTCGATGGGCTTCAAGCCGGGCGGGCAGAGCGCGCTGGCGGCCGGACTCGGCGAGGCGGGCGGCGGCGCGCTGCTGGCGGCCGGGCTGGCCACCCCGGTGGCCGGGCCGATCGTGGCGGGCACCATGGCCGGGGCGATCTCGGTGCACTTCCCGCACGGCTTCTTCGCCACCAAGGGCGGCTTCGAGTACCCGGCACTGCTCGGCGTCTGCGGGCTGGCCCTGGGCATCGCGGGCCCCGGCCGCTACTCGCTGGACCACCTGAGCGGTCACACCTTCAACCGCCCCTGGCTCGGCGCGCTCGCCTTCGCGGCCGCGGCGGCGGGGGCCTACGCGGTGGTCGGCAAGCGCGAGCGCGGGGTCCGCGAGGCGGCGGACGCGGCGATGGAGAGCGAACCGGAGTGAGCGGTCCTGGTGCGGGCTCCTGAGTGCGGGCTGCTGAGTCGACGGTCCTGAGCGACCAGTCCGAAATGATCATTGGATGACGAGCAGGTGAACTCGAGCCCCTGCCCGCTGGGCGTCTACAGATCTGTAGTACGTTCTCGCGGGGAGGGGCCCGAGGCTGTGTCGGCACACCTCGGTACGCTGTCGCCCTCCGACGACCCGTACCGCGACGCTTGAGGGTGTGCGATGTCCCTGACCTACCCGGAGTCCATCGGCGTGGGCCTGCTGCAAGGAGTCACCGAGCTCTTCCCGGTCTCCAGCCTGGGGCACAGCATCCTGATCCCGGCGCTGATCGGCGGCAACATCCAGAAGGACCTGGACATGACCGCCGACAAGTCGCCCTACCTCGCCGTGCTGGTCGGCCTGCACCTGGCCACCGCGCTCGCCCTGGTGGTCTTCTTCCGCAAGGACTGGGTCCGGGTGGTCGGCGGACTGGTCAGCTCGATACGCCAGCGCCGAATAGAGACCAGCGAGCAGAAGCTGGCCTGGCTGCTGATCGTCGGCACCATCCCGGTCGGCGTCGCGGGCCTGGTCGCCGAACACGCGCTGCGCGCCGCCCTCGGCAAGCCGGTCCCCGCAGCGGTCTTCCTGGCGCTCAACGGCTTCGTCCTGCTCGGCGCCGAGCGGCTCAAGCGCGGTGGCGGCGGCCGCCGCCGGGCCGGGGCCCAGGTCGAGCACACCCCGGGCGTCGACGCCGACATCGAGTCGGACCGGCGGATCGCCAAGCTGAGCTACCGTCAGGGCACCTGGATCGGTGCCGCCCAGATCCTCGCGCTGCTGCCCGGCATCAGCCGCTCCGGCGTCACCATGAGCACCGGCATCCTGCGCGGCCTCAACCACGAGGACGCGGCCCGGTTCTCCTTCCTCCTTGCCACCCCGGTCATCCTGGCCGCCTCGGTGCTCAAGCTCCCGGAGCTGCTCAAGCCGGAGAACGCCGGCGTCCGCGGCCCGCTGGTGGCCGGCTCGATCGCGGCCTTCGTCGCGGGCTACGTGTCGGTGAAGTTCCTGACCAAGTACTTCGAGAGCCGCAGCCTGACGCCGTTCGCGATCTACTGCATGCTCGCCGGCATCGGCAGCGCGGTCTACCTGAGCATCTGACGCCGGGTCACCCGGTTGCCTCCCCCGGCTGGCGGGCCGCCCCGACCGCGTCGAGGGTGGGCGGGGTAGCCCCGACGGAAGAGGCCCCCATGGACCGCCAGCTCCAGCCCCGCGCCACCAGCACCCCCCGCGACCGCCGCCGAGCCCCGCTCGCCCTCGCGATCGGGGTGGCGCTGGCCGCAGGCGCCACGCTGGCCGGCTGCTCCTCGACCACCAGCAGCAAGGCCTCCTCGGTCGCGAGCGCCGCCCAGTCGGTGCTCCAGTCGGCCGCCTCCGGAGCCGCCTCCGGCGCGGCCTCCGCCCTGCAGTCGGCGACGGGCGCGCTGGGCTCCGACGCCTCCTCGGCCGTCGCCTCCGCCCGGTCCGCCGCCTCCTCCGCCCTGGCCAGCGCCACCGGCGGCCTGGACGCCACCGCCGACATCACCCTCGGCAAGGTCAGCACCACCTCCGACGGCAAGGCCCAGGTCCCGGTCACCATCACCAACCACCAGTCCCAGGCCGAGCGCTACACCGTCCAGGTCGACTTCAAGGACGGGAGCGGCAACCTGCTGGACACCGTGGTGCTCAACGTCGACAGCGTGCCGGCGGGCCAGACCGGCTCGACCACCGCCGTGAGCCACCGAACGCTCTCGGGGACGGTGGCGGCCTCGGTGGCTCGGGCCCTGCGCTACTGAGAGGGCGGGGCTCACTCGGAAGGGTGGTCCGTGGGGAAAGTCCGCCCGATACGCTGGCTGTGTCGGCCAGGATCGCCCCATGGGAGGAACCATGACTGCCGTACCCGACTGGATGATCCCGCCGGTAGAAGGCTTCACCGCCGAGGATCTCGATCGCCTGCCCGACCTCCCGCCGCACACGGAGTTGCTCGACGGGAGCTTGGTGCTGGTGAGCCCGCAGAAGTACTACCACATGATCGCTATTGATCTGCTGAAGGATGGCCTGCGGGCTGCGGCGCCGCCGGACTTCCGTGTGGCACGCGAGATGACAGTGACACTGGGCAAGTTCGACCGCCCGGAGCCGGACATCATGGTGGTCCGGGCGTCAGCGGTGGCTGCACGAGGGCAGAACTCGACCTTCCTGCCCGAAGACGTGCTTCTCGCCATTGAGGTGGTCTCACCGGAGTCCGTCCGGCGAGACCGCGACATCAAGCCCGAGAAGTACGCCCGAGCGGGCATCCCGCACTTCTGGCGGGTTGAGGAAGACCAGCGAGGCCGACCTGTCGTCTACGTCTTCGAGCTGGAGCCGGCTAGCCAGACCTACATCGGGGTTGACGTCTGCCACAACCGACTCAAGGTCACCGAGCCCTACTCCATCGACATCGACCTCACCGCCATCGACACCTACTGAGCGGCCAGCCCCAGCACCCGCCGTCCCGCCTCCGCCACATCGCTCGCCGTCCACTCAAGTCCGCTCGCCCGGACCGAGATCTCGGTCATCGCCAGGCCCGGAGCGACATCCGTCCAGCCGGAGGCGAACCAGGTGTGCTCGGTCTGCGCGAGTTCGAGGTTGGCGGCGGTGAGGGCTTCGGCGGGGTGGGGGAGGTAGAGCTGGAACTCGTGGGTGTGCGGGGGGTCGGGGTTGATCCGGGCGCCGGGGAGGGTGCTGAGGGCCTCGGCGACCAGCTTGGCGTGGGTGACGTAGTCGGGGATCCGGGGGAGCAACTGGTCCAGGCCGGCCAGGGCGCCCAGGGCGGCGGGCCAGTTCTGCCAGAGGGTGCCGCCGTGCCGGTGGCGCCAGGTGCGGGCGTAGGCGGTGAGCTTGGCATCGCCGGCGAGGACGGCGCCGTGGCTGCTGCCGAGGGTCTTGTAGAGCGACAGGTAGACGCTGTCGGCGAGGGCCGCGATCTCGTCAAGCGGCTTGCCGAAGTGCGGGGTCGTGTCCCACAGCCGGGCTCCGTCGAAGTGCACCCGGGCGCCGGCGGCGCGGGCTGCGGCGGTGAGCTCGACCAGCTCGTCCCAGCTGGGCAGTAGGAAGCCCGGGTCACGCAGCGGCAGTTCGATCGTCATGGTGCCGAACGGCTGTCCCAGGTCGGCGAGTTCGGTGGCGGTGAAGTGGCCCGGCTGGTCGGTCGGCCAGAGTCCGCGCAGGCCGCTGAGTTGGCTGTAGGCGTGTCGCTCCCAGCGTTCGAGGTGGCTCATCGGGTGCAGCGCGACGGCGTCGTGGCCGGTCAGCTCGGCGCCGTGGCGCAGCGCGATCTGCTGGGCCATGGTGCCGCTCGGGACGTAGACCGCGTCCTCCTTGCCGAGCAGGGCGGCGACGCGTTCCTCCAACCGGGCCACCGCGCCGCCCTCGGCGTAGAAGTCGGGCAGCTCGTCCGCGGCGTCCAGCTCGGCCAGGGCGGTCAGGCGCTCACGGATGGTGAGCGGGCGCTCGCCGCTGAGGATGCGGCGGCTGTTGCGCAGCGCGAGGCGGCGGCGGACGGCCGGGTCGAGGGTGGGGCCGGCGGTGGGGTCGACGGCTGGGGAGTCGGTCATCCCGCGATTCTGCGGTGGTCAGGTGGGCCGGACCAAACGGTTTTCGTAGGCGAAGACCACCGCCTGGACCCGGTCGCGCAGCCCCAGTTTGAGCAGGATCCGACTGACATGGGTCTTCACGGTGGCCTCGGCGAGGTAGAGCTCGGCTGCCACCTCGGCGTTGGACAGCCCGCGGGCGACCTGGACCAGCACGCTGCGCTCACGCGCGGTCAGCGCCTCGATCGCGGCTTCCGCGCGGTCCGGCGAGCCGCCGTCGGCGGGCAGCTGGGAGGCGAACTGGTCCAGCAGGCGGCGGGTGATCCGGGGCGCCACCACGGCGTCCCCGGCGGCCACGCTGCGGATCGCGCTGAGCAGTTCGGCGGGCTGGGCGTTCTTCAGCAGGAAGCCGGAGGCGCCGGCCCGCAGCCCGGCGAAGGCGTACTCGTCGAGGTCGAATGTGGTCATGATGAGCACCTTGGTGTCGGGGGACTCCTCGACGATCCGCCGGGTGGCCTCGATGCCGTCCATGCCGGGCATCCGGACGTCCATCAGCACCACGTCGGGCTGTTGTTCGGCGGCCAGCCGGACCGCCTCGGCGCCGTCCTCGGCCTCACCGGTGACCGTCAGGTCGGGCTGCGAGTCGAGCACCAGGGTGAAGGCGACCCGGAGCAGCGGCTGGTCGTCCACCAGCAGGACGCGGATGGTCATGGTGCGGGCTCCTGCTCGGGGTGGGGGAGGCTGTCGATGCCGACGTCCAGGGTGGCCGACACCCGCCAGCCGCCGCCGGTCAGCGGTCCGGCGGTCAGGCTGCCACCGTAGGCGGCGGCCCGCTCGCGCATTCCGGCCAGCCCGTGGCCGGCGCCGTTCACCGGCTCGGCGGGCGGGCGCAGCGCGCGGCCGTCGTCGCGGACCTCGACGCGGACCGTCCCGGGCGTGCACTCGACGGTGACCTCGGCCCGGGCACCCGGCGCGGTGTGCTTGAGGGTGTTGGTCAGCGACTCCTGCACCAGCCGGTAGACGGTCAGCTGCGCGCCGGGCGAGATGCCGGCGAAGTCGCCGCTCAGCCGCAGCTCGGTGGGCAGCCCGGCGGCCCGGACCTGGGCGGCCAGGGCGGCGAGCTGCCCGAGGCCCGGCTGCGGGTGGCGCAGCGCGTCCGGCTCGTCGGCGCGCAGCACGCCCAGGAAGCGCCGCATGTCGGTGAGCGCCTGCCGGCCGGTCTCGGCGGACTGGCGCATCGCGGCGGTGGCCTTCGCGGGGGCGTGCTCGTTGGCGTAGACCGCGCCGTCGGCGAGCGCCACCATCACCGAGAGGTTGTGGGTGACGATGTCGTGCATCTCGCGGGCGATCCGGCTGCGCTCCTCGGCGACCGCCAGCGCGGACTGCTGGTCGCGCTGGCGCTCCAGCTCGCGGGCCCGCTCGTGCAGGGCCAGCAGCTTGGCCCGCCGGGCCCGCACGTTCAGGCCGAGCACGAGGGCGGCGGTGGTGCCGCCGGAGAGGAAGAACACCACCCGAAGGAAGGCCTCGAACGGGTTGGGCACCGGGAACTCGGGCCGCCAGCCTTCGGCGGCCAGCAGCACACCCAGCTCGCAGACCGCGTAGGCGGGCAGGGTCCAGCGCATCGGGCACTTCACGGCGACCGTGTAGAGCGCGATCAGAACGGCGATGTCGGCGGGCATCCCCGGGTCGTGCATCCACAGGCTGACCAGCCACTGCGCGAAGGCGACGCTCGCTATCACCGAGAAGACGCCGAGTGGGTACCGCCGCCGGAAGGTGAGCGGCAGGATCAGCGCGACCTCCAGCGCGATGGTCAGCGGGTGCGCCCCGAGACCGTGCACCGCGGTGGTCAGGGTGAGCAGCACCAGCACCCCGCCGAAGTCCACGGCGGTGGGGTGGCGCTCGCTCGGCCGCCAGGCGCGCAGCGCGGCCAGCCCTCGGGCGGCGCCGGGGAAGCGCCGCCCGAGGGCTGCCGGGAGCAGCTCGGCCGAAGTCATCGCGCCATTGTGCAACGAAGCCGGCCGGCCGCGGTCATCACGCGTCTCGCCGCTTGAGCACCACGGCGGCGCCGATCAGCGCGGCCGCGACGTAGCCGCAGATCACGGCGAAGCCGGTCCAGGGCGCGAGGGTGCCCGGGTCGGCGTGCAGGGTGGCCACCGCCTGGCCGGCGGCGCCGGGCAGGTACGGGCTGATGTGGCTGTTCCAGTTGGCCGGCAGGGCCTCCATCAGGGCGGGCAGCACCAGCAGGGTGCCGAAGACGGCGGCGATGCCGCCGGCGGTGTTGCGGATCATCGCGCCGATGCCGATCGCGAGCAGGCCGACCGCGGTCAGGTAGAGCCCGACCCCGATCACGGTGCGGGTGACGCCGGCGGCGGACAGCGTGGTCTGCACGTTGTTGCTGGACAGCACCGCCTGGCCGCCGAAGAAGGCGACGAAGGCCGTCACGGTGGTCACCACCAGGGTCACCGCGCCGAACACCGCCGCCTTGGCCCACAGGACCGGGAGGCGGCGCGGGACGGCGGAGAGCGAGGCGCGGATCATGCCCGTGCTGTACTCGCCGCTGACCACCAGGACCCCGAGTACGCCGACGGCCAGCTGCGCCGCCAGGTAGCCGCGCAGGCTGCGGTCCGCCGCGTCGATGGTGAAGGCCCGGTCGTGTGCCTCCGGGTGGTTCAGGTGGTCGATCGCGCCGTAGCAGGCGAGCAGACCGAAGCCGACCATGAACACCACGGCGGCCAGCAGGGTGAAGTAACTCGACCGCAGCGTCCGGAACTTGATCCACTCGGAGTGGACGACCCGGGGCAGCGTGACGCCGCCGCCGGACTTGGACGGGGCGGGGATGGCGGTGACGGTGGTCATGCGACGGGCTCCTTGACCAGCTCGGCCGGCGCGATGGCCGCCTCGTACTCGACGGCGTCCCGGGTCAGCTCCATGAACGCCTCCTCCAGCGATGCCTGACGGGGCGTCAGCTCGAAGAGCACCACCCCGTGCGCGGCGGCCAGTCGGCCGACCTGCTCGCTGTCGGCGCCCGCCACGACGAGCCGCTGCGGGTCCTCGTCCGCGTCGACGGTCACCTGCGGCAGCGCGGTGAGCAGTTCGGTCAGCTGCGCGGCGTCGGGGGTGCGGACCAGCACCCCGCCCTGCGAGGCACTGGCGGTGAACTCGGCCACCGAGGTGTCCGCGATCAGCCGGCCGCGACCGATCACGATCAGGTGCTCGGCGGTCAGCGCCATCTCGCTCATCAGGTGTGAGGAGACCAGCACCGTACGGCCTTCGGCGGCCAGCGACTTGAGCAGGTTGCGGATCCACAGGATGCCCTCGGGGTCGAGCCCGTTGACCGGCTCGTCCAGGATCAGCGTGGCCGGGTCGCCGAGCAGCGCCGAGGCGATGCCCAGGCGCTGGCCCATGCCGAGTGAGAAGCCGCCGGCCCGCTTGCGGGCCACCTCGCGCAGGCCGACCAGGTCGATCACCTCGTCGACCCGGGCCCGCGGGATGCCGTGGGTGGCGGCCAGCGCCAGCAGGTGGTTGAAGGCGGAGCGGCCGGTGTGGATGGCGCGCGCCTCCAGCATCGCGCCCACCTCGCGCAGCGGCGCGGCGTGGTCGGCGTACCGACGGCCGTTCACGGTGGCGTGGCCGGCGCTGGGCGCGTCCAGGCCCAGCAGCATCCGCATGGTGGTGGACTTGCCGGCGCCGTTGGGGCCGAGGAATCCGGTCACGATGCCGGGGCGGACGCTGAAACTCAGCTCCTGGACGGCGGTCTTGGGGCCGTAGCGCTTGGTGAGGCCGACGGCTTCGATCATCTGTGGTCCTCGGGCGAGGGGGTGGACGGGCGGGACAGGTCCACGCTAGTCAGCAGGTCAGCCGGGTTCGAGCGGCGTGAGGAGGAGCCGGAAGGGGCGACTGTGCACCGCGAGATGCAGCCGGGGTACGTCTTAAGACGGACCTTGATTCGAGTGCGGAGGTTTAGCCGCAGGCCAGCAGCCGAGTGGCGACGACCCGAACCTTAACGCCGGCTCAAGGCTGCCGGGCGGCCCTTGACGGCCCACCTGGTCTAGTCCATTTTAATCCGCAGGTGCAGGGAGCCCCTGAGCCGGCGTCAGAGGTCTCGACCACTGACGCCGGTCCTGGGGCGCTCGGCGCCGATCGCACGCTGCACGATTCCCCACTGTCATGCCCATGGCCGCGCGAGTCCCACCTCGCCGGTCGCATCCCAACCGGGCATGCCGGCCCCCACAACCAGGAGTCACGCAACCATGCTTTCTCGTACTGTCGCGCGGGAGACCGCGAACACCGCGGGGCCGGCCGGCAAGCGCCGCCGCCCCAAGAGCGTCGCGGCCCTGGCCGTCGGCACCAGCGCCGCACTGCTGCTCGGCGCCTCGCTCGCCCTGACCTCCGGCGGCACCGCCAGCGCGGCCGCCACCAACACCACCGGCGCTGCCGCCACCAGCGGCGGCATCAAGGTGGCCTACTTCGACCAGTGGTCGGTCTACGGCAACGCCTACTACCCCAAGACGGTCCAGGACACCGGCATCGCCGGGAAGTTGGACTACATGATCTACGACTTCGCCAATATCGACCCGACCACCTTCAAGTGTTTCGAGGCGACCAAGGCGGCGTCCCAGGACGACAACAACCCCAACGCCGGTGACGGCGCCGCCGACGCGTTCGCCGACTACCAGAAGTCCTACGGCGCGGACACCAGCGTGGACGGCGTGGCCGACACCTGGAACCAGCCGATCACCGGCAACTTCAACCAGCTGAAGAAGCTGAAGGCGAAGAACCCCAACCTCAAGATCCTGATGTCGATCGGTGGTTGGACCTACTCCAAGTTCTTCTCCGACGCGGCCGCGACCGACAGCTCGCGCAAGAACCTGGTCTCCTCCTGCATCGACATGTTCATCAAGGGCAACCTCCCGGTGGACGCCGGCTTCGGCGGTCCCGGCTCGGCGGCCGGCATCTTCGACGGCTTCGACCTGGACTGGGAGTACCCGGGCGGCGGCGGCCACACCGGCAACCACTCATCCGCGGCCGACAAGCAGAACTTCACCGCGCTGCTCGCGGAGTTCCGCTCCGAGCTGGACGCCCAGGGCAAGGCCGACAACAAGACCTACGCGCTGAGCGCGGCGGTCGGAGCCGGCCAGGACAAGATCCAGAACTACGAGACCGACAAGATCGGCCAGTACCTGACGTTCCTGGACGTCATGACCTACGACATGCACGGCGCCTGGGACGCGACCGGCCCGACCAACCACCAGGCCGCGCTCTACTCGGACCCGAACGACCCGATGACCCCGGTCAAGCCGGGCAGCTCCAAGTACTCGATCGACGAGGCCGTCAAGGCCTGGACGGTCGGTGACAAGGAGTACGGGATCCCGGGTGGCTTCCCGGCCAAGAAGATCAACATGGGTGTGCCGTTCTACTACCGCGGCTGGACCGGTGTGCCGGCCGGCGCCGACCACGGCCTGTTCCAGAGCGCGACCGGCCCCGCCACCGGTGCGGCCATGTCGGGCAACGTGAACGGCATCCGGATGTACAAGGAGCTCAACGGCTTCGTGGACAACCCGGCGCAGACCTACTGGGACGACACCGCGAAGGCCGCCTACTTCTACGACGGCACCACCTTCTGGAGCGGTGAGAACGCCAAGTCGATCCAGGCCAAGGCCGACTACCTGCACTGCAACGGCCTCGGCGGCTCGTTCGCCTTCTCGCTCTACGACCTGGGCACCCAGACCGGCCTGTTCGACACCATGGTGACCGCGACCAACGGCTCGGCCGCCAACTGCCCGGCCCCGCCGACCTCCTCCTCGCCCACCACCCCGGTCCCGACCACCCCCGTGCCGACGACTCCGGCGCCGACCACCCCCGTGCCGACCACGCCGGTCCCGACCACCCCGGTCCCGACCACCCCGGCCCCCGGCAGCTGCACCGCGCCGAGCTGGTCCGCCAGTGCGGTGTACGCCACCGCCGGCACCAAGGTCTCCTGGAAGGGCCACTACTACACCAACAAGTGGTGGACCACGAACGAGGACCCGAGCCTGAGCGGCCAGTGGGGCGTCTGGGCTGACAACGGCCCCTGCTGACCCACCCCCCCCCGAGCAGCACCCCGCCCTCGAAGAACACCGTGGCCCCGGAGCGATCGCGCTCCGGGGCCACGGCCCATCCCGACCGACCTGCCGTCAGGAACCCTCGGGCATCTCCGGCTTGATCACCCAGAAGACCCCGCCCTGCGGGTCGCTGAGTGCGCCCATCCGCCCGACCGGGGTGTCCATCGCCGGGACGATCAGCGAGCCGCCGGCCCGCACGGCCGCGTCCACCGTGCTGTCCACGTCGTCCACCGCGAAGTAGGTGGCCCAGTGCGGCGGGGTGCCGGCCGGGTGGTTCTCCAGGCTCTGCGCGCCGCCGACCACCTTGCCCTCGACGTTCAGGCCGAGGTAGCCCTCCATGCCCTCCATCGGCACCAGGTCGATGCCCAGCGCCGGGCCGTAGAAGGCGGTGGCGGCCTTGGTGTCACTGGTGTTGAGCTCGTTCCAGATCACCGCACCGGGCTCGTTGACGATCTGCGCGCCGAAGAAGTCCACCGGCTGCCAGACGCCGAAGACCGCGCCGGTCGGGTCCTTGGCCACCAGCATCCTGCCGACCGTACCGACGTCCATCACCGGGAAGAGCAGATCACCGCCGTTGGCGGTGATCTTGGCGGCGGTGGCGTCCGCGTCGTTGCTGGCCAGGTAGGTGGTCCAGACGGTGGGCGGCGGCGGGTTGTCGCCCATCGCCATCGCCGGGCCGATGCCGGCCACCGGCTTGTCGTTCAGCATGAGCACCGCGTAGCCGCCGAACTCCTCGGGGCCCTTCTCGCCCTGCCAGCCGAACAGGTCGCGGTAGAAGTCGATGGCCGCCTGCAGGTCAGGGGCCATCAGGTCGACCCAGCACGGCGTGCCGGGCGTGTACGGGTTGCTGACCACGGGCATGGGTGTCGCCTCCAGGGCGGAAGTGGTCCGGACTGACTTCTGTCGCCCCCCAAGGAGCCACCCTGCCGCCGTCCGGCCCCCTGCGCCACTCAACACTCGGGGCCGCCCAAGACTCGCCACTCACGATCGGGAAGTCAGGGCGTCCCGTCCTCGATCCGGCGCAGCATCCGCACCAGCAGCTCGGAGAGCACCGCGCGCTCCTCGGGTGCCACGTCCTGCAGCAGTTCCTCCTCGAAGACCGCCGCCATCCGCATCGACTCCAGCCACTTGTCCCGGCCGTTCCCGGTGAGCTCGATGATCACCCGGACCCGGTTGGCCTCGTCGCGCTCCCGGGTGACCAGGTCCTCGGCCACCATTCGGTCGATCCGGTGGGTCATCGCGGCGGGGGTGAGGCCGAGCCGCTTGGCCAGTTCGCCGGGGCCGAGCCGGTACGGGCTGCCGGAGACGACCAGCGCCTTGAGCACCTCCCACTCGGCGCTGGTGATCCCCAGCACAGTCAGCTGCCGGCCGTAGGCCACCGACATCCGCCGGGCGACCCGGGAGAGGGAGGACACGATGGTCTCCACCTGGGGGTCCACGGTGGGGAATTCCCGCTGGTAGACGGCCACCTGCTCGGTGATGTCCAGCTCGGTGGCGGCCCCTGAAGCGGGCTGGCCAGCGGGCTTGCGTGCGCTCATGGGGCCAGTCTCCCACGCTCGGCTGCCCTGCTTAAGCCTTTGACGGAATACTGTTTCGCTCAGTAGAGTTTAGCTCTGAAATCTTGCGCTCTGAAGTACTGACGTACGGCAGGCCGAGCACGACGAAGGGGTGTCTCCATGAAGCAGCAGAAGTACGGCGCGGGCGGCACCCTGCGCCGGGTCCAGCTCGGCAACGCGCTCAGCGCCTTCGGCAGCGGGTTCACGATGCCGTACATGTTCATCTACGTGGACCAGGTGCGCGGGCTCGGCTCGCTCGCCGCCGGGCTGGTCTTCACCGTGTTCGCGCTGGCCGCACTGGTGGTGCTGCCGTTCGCCGGTCGCGGCATCGACCGGTACGGGCCGCGCCCGGTGCTGCTGGCCGGCTGCGCGCTGGCCGCCGTCGGCGCCTTCTCCTTCGGGCAGGCGAGCGGGACGGCCGGGCTGCTGGTCGCGTCCTTCCTGTTCGGCGGCGGGGTCACCACCTGCCAGCCGGCGCTGGCCACCATGATCGTCCGCTGCTCCACCGCCAAGACCCGCTCGCACGCCTTCGCGCTGCAGTTCACCCTGGTCAACCTGGGCATGGGGATCGGCGCGCTGGTCGGCGGCCAGATCGTGGACGTGGCCGACCCGGCCAGCCTGACCCGGCTGTTCACCATCGAGGCGGCGACCTTCCTGGGCCTGGCGCTGGTCACCGGCACTGCGCGGATCCCGCGTCCGGCGCCGGTCCTGGTGATCGACGGCAACGCGCCCACCGGGCCGCGCGCACTGCTCGCCGACAAGGCGATGCTGCGCCTGTGCCTGCTGGCCGGCCTGATCTTCTTCACCTGCTACGGCCAGTTCGAGTCCGGCGTCGCGGCCTTCGCCACCGACACGGTGAAGACCGCGCCGGCCACCCTGGGCCTGGCGATCGGTGCCAACGCGGTGACCATCGTGCTGCTGCAGATGTTCATGGTCAGGATCACCGCCAAGCGCCGCCGCACCACCGCGATGGCCGCCACCGGCGTGGTCTGGCTCGGCGCCTGGGGCATGGCCCTGCTGGCCGGGCTGATCCGCGGCGAGGCGGCGGCCGCCACCGTCGCGATCGTCTCGATCTACGTGCTCTTCGGCGTCGGCGAGTCGATGCTCGCCCCGACCCTGGGCCCGATCGTCGCCGACCTCGCCCCGACCCGGCTGCTCGGCACCTACAACTCCGCCTTCGCACTGGTCAAGCAGACCGCCATCGCGGTCGGCCCGGCCGTCGGCGTGCTGCTGGTCGGCTCCGGCACCTGGCCGCTCTACCTGGCCGCGATGACCGGCTGCACGCTGCTGATCATCACCCTGGCGTTGCGCCTGCGCCGGTACCTGACCCCGGCTCAGGACAACGTCGCCGAGCGTCCGACCCCGGTCCCCGTGCCGGTCCGCGAGCTCCAGACGGCGGCATGAGAGGGTGACAGGGCAGACCGCCCGTACCCAGCGTCGGCGGTGATCGACGAGTCGACAACGGTGGGGTCATGGCAGAGACGGCAGTGATCGAACGGCCGGCGGGTGGGGCGCATGCCCAGTCGGCGGCCGTTCGGTCGTCCGTACTGCTGGAACTGGACCGCCGGGTGCCCTGGCTGTTGCGCAACGGCGGGTGGCTGGGGCCGATCGCGGTGGCGCTCTTCGCCGGCGTGCTGCGGTTCTGGAACCTCGGCTACCCGAATGCCTTCGTCTTCGACGAGACGTACTACCCCAAGGACGCCTGGTCGCTGCTCCACCAGGGCTACGAGGGCACCTGGCCGACCAACGCCAACGAGCAGATCCTGGCCGTCCCGCAGGTCATCCCGCTCGGCGACTCGCCGGCCTTCATCGCCCATCCGCCGCTCGGCAAGTGGGTGATCGCTTTCGGCGAGTTCGTCTTCGGCCTGCACCCCTTCGGCTGGCGGGTGATGCTCGCGCTGCTCGGCACCCTCTCGGTGCTGATGCTGGCCCGGATCGGGACCCGGCTGTTCGGCTCGGCCTTGGTCGGCTGCACCGCCGCGCTGCTGATGTCGGTGGACGGCCTGCAGTTCGTGATGAGCCGCACCGGGCTGCTCGACGGTGTGCTGATGTTCTTCGTCCTCGGTGCCTTCGGCTGCCTGCTGATCGACCGCGACCACACCCGGGCCCGGCTCGCACCGGACGGCGTGGACGGGGACACCGTCCGGCTCGGCCTGCGCCCCTGGCGGCTGGCCGCCGGACTGCTGCTCGGCGCGGCCTGCTCGGTGAAGTGGACCGGCGCGCCGATCCTGGTCGCCTTCGGCCTGCTCACCGTGCTCTGGGACCAGGCCGGGCGGCGCGCCGCCGGCGCCCGCCACCCGCTGCGCAGCATGCTGCGGCGGGACGCGCTGCCCGCCTTCGGCTCGATGGTCGGCGTCGCGGCGCTCACCTACCTCGCCTCCTGGACCGGCTGGTTCGCCACCTCCGGCGGCTACGACCGGCAGTGGGCCGACCACCGCTCCGGCTTTGGCCCGGCCGCCTTCCGCAGCTGGTGGCACTACCAGTCCGAGATGTGGCACTTCAACACCACGCTCACCACCCCGCACACCTACCAGTCCAACCCGTGGAGCTGGCTGGTCCAGGGCCGCCCGGTCAGCATGTACTGGCAGCCCGTCGGCACCGGCCAGCAGGGCTGCACCGCCCCCGGCGGCTGCACCACCCAGATCCTGGCGCTCGGCACCCCGCTGCTCTGGTGGACGGCCTGCTTCGCGCTGCTCTACGTGCTCTGGGCCTGGTTCTTCCGCCGCGACTGGCGCTCCGGCGCGGTGCTCTGCGCGGTGGCCGCGATCTACCTGCCCTGGTTCGCCTACCAGCACCGCACCATCTTCTCCTTCTACATGGTGGTGCTGGTGCCGTTCCTCTGCCTGGCGGTGGCGCAGCTGCTGGGCGCACTGCTCGGCCCGCCCGGCTGCCCGCCCCGGCGACGGCTGTACGGCGGGCTGGCGGCCGGCGGGATCGTGCTGGCGATCATGGGCTGCTTCCTCTACTTCCTGCCGCTCTACACCGCCCAGGTGATCCCGATGACCGACTGGCAGGACCGCATGTGGTTCACCAGTTGGATCTGAGCGCGAGCTCCACCCAACTGCTGCCGGTCACCCCGCTGCTCGGGGTGGCGATGGCGGTGCTGCTGGCCGCTGCCGTCGCGGTGGCCGGCTGGGGCAGACTCGGGCACGGACGGGACGTGCTGCGGGCCGGGGTGCGGGCGGTGGCGCAGCTGGCGGCCGTCTCCTTCGTGATCACCTGGGTGGTGCACTCGCTCTGGCTCACCGCGCTGTTCGTGCTGCTGATGTTCTCGGTCGCGGTGCGCACGGCCGGGCGGCGGATGACCGAGGAGCCCGGCTGGTCGTGGGCCTGGGCGGCCGCGCCGATCGGAGCCGGCGTGCTTCCCGTGCTCGTCCTGCTGCTCGGCGCCCGACTGCTGCCCTGGCAGGGCCTGTCGATCGTGCCGGTGGCGGGCATCCTGATCGGCGGCGCACTGACCGCCACCTCGCTCGCCGGTCGGCGCGCGCTGGACGAGCTGACCCAGCGGCACGGCGAGGTGGAGGCGGCCCTGGCGCTGGGCTTCGAGGACCGGGACGCCCGGTTGGAGATCTGCCGCCCGGCGGCCGCCACCTCGCTGGTGCCGGCCCTGGACCAGACCCGCACGGTGGGGCTGGTGACGCTGCCCGGCGCCTTCGTCGGGATGCTGCTCGGCGGGGCCTCACCGGTGGCGGCGGGCGCCGTGCAGCTCTTCGTCCTGGTCGCGCTGCTCGCGGTGGAGGCGGTGGCGATCGTGGTGGTGCTGGAACTGGTCGGGCGGGGGTTGGTACGTCGTCCGGTACAGTGGAGGAGTTGAAGGGGAGTAGCCCTCCACCGGACCGTCGACATACTGGCTCGCTCGTGCAGGAGCCCGGCGCCCGGGACACCTTGTGTGTTGGCGAGACCTTCGGCCGCAGTGCTGTGAACTGAGACCAGCGCTGTCGGGCCGGGGTCTCTTTTTTTATCGGAGCCGGGCCGCCCGGCAGCCCGACCCGAGGGACCCTTGACCACGATGAGCCTGACCGTGTTCGCCGTCAGCTTCGGCATCATCTTCCTGGCCGAGCTGCCGGACAAGACCGCGCTGGCCGCGCTGATGCTCGGCACCCGCTACCGCGCCGCCTACGTGTTCGCCGGCGTGGCCGCCGCGATGGCCGTCCAGGTCGGCCTGGCGCTGGTCGCCGGCAGCCTGCTCGCCCTGCTGCCGCACCGCTGGGTGGAGGGCGTCACCGGCCTGCTCTTCCTGGCCGGCGCCCTGATGCTGCTGCTGCACAAGCACGACGAGGAGGCGCACGCGGCCAAGCCGCCGTCCTCCAACGGCTTCTGGAAGGTGGCCGGGGCCAGCTTCCTGGTGGTCGCCGTCGCGGAGTTCGGCGACCTGACCCAGATCATGACCGCCAACCTGGCCGCGAAGTACACCGACCCGCTGGCCGTGGGCCTGGGTGCCTGGCTCGCCCTGTGCGCGGTGGGCGGACTGGCGATCGTCGGCGGACAGAAGCTGCTGAAGCACGTGCCGATGAAGGTGATCATCCGGGTGGCGGCGGCAGCGATGCTGGTGCTGTCGGCGGTGAGCCTGGTCGGGGCGGTGACGGGCTAGGGCCGGACAGGCCCTAGCAGCTCTTGCCGGAGGTGAGGGCGGTGCGGGTGGCGGGGGTGTAGACGCCCCAGGGCTCCTGCCAGAGGGCGTTCCAGTTCTGGAAGTTCCCCACCGCCTGGCGGGTCGCCTTGTCGTACGTCCCTGAGGTGAAGTTGCTGTCGAAGCAGCCGACGGCGAAGAGCTGCTCCTGGAGGTTCGCCACGTCCGGCCCGGTGTCCTTGTACTGCAGGGTCCGAGGGGTCGCGCTGGGGGACGGGCTCGGGCTCGGCGGCGCGCTGGTCGGCGGTGCCTGCGTGGTCGGCGCCGGCGGGGTGGGGCTGGCGGACGGCGGCGGGGGAGCGGCGGCCGTGGTCGGCGACGGCTTCGGCTTCGGCGCCGCCGTGGTCGGTCTCGCCGAGGTGGCCGGTGCGCTGCTGGCCGGCCGGGCGCTGGCCGGCGAGGCGGAGGCCGCGGCACTGCTCGGCTGGCTGCTCGGGGTGGGCTCGGGCGCACCCGTCGGCAGCACCGGCAACGCCTGCCGGTTGCTGTCCGCGCCGGGCGAGACCGCGAAGGCCAGGCTCACCCCGAGCAGCACCACGCCGGCGCCCGCTGCGGCGATCAGGCCCTGGCGCCGGTGCTTGGTCTTGCGCGCGGCCGCTCGGCCGGTGGGCGCGGGGTCGGTGCTGATCGGGAAGAGGCCCAGCTCGCGCGGTGGGGCCGAGGGCGGGGCGGGCGGCAGCAGCGCGGTGGTCCGAGCGGCCGGTGGGGCGGCGGGCATCGGCGGCAGCACCGTGGTGCCGAACGGGTCCTGCTCGACCCCCGTCGCGGGCGCCGCGACGTACGGGCGGACCAGCGGCGGGCCCTCGACGTGCGGGAGGACGGCCGTCTCGGTCACATCGGGATCCGGGCCGTGGCCTGGCTGGTCGAATCCCGGCATGGACCGGTCCTCCTGCACATGTGGGGGCGGTGAACGCGCCCGATTATGCAGCAGAGAGATTCCGCCCAACAGTGCCGCCTGGCTTACGAATGGCCCAACCGCCCATCACATAATCGGACAAATCTGACACGATGAGGGACGAGACCCGGACGGCGCATCAGATGGAGGCCCCGCCATGGCGGAACCGGCGACCGAAACCGCACCGTTGGTCCCGCAGCAGCAGCCGGTCCACAACCTCTGGGTGCCGATCAGCGCGCTGCTGCTGGCGCTGCTGCTCGCCGCGCTCGACCAGACCATCGTCTCCACCGCACTGCCCACCATCGTCAGCGACCTCGGCGGCCTGGAGCACCTGTCCTGGGTGGTGACGGCCTATCTGCTCGCCTCCACCGCCGCCACCCCGCTCTGGGGCAAGCTCGGCGACATGTACGGCCGGAAGCGGTTCTTCCAGGCCTCCATCGTGATCTTCCTGATCGGCTCGGCGCTCTGCGGCATCGCGCAGAACATGGGCGAGCTGATCGCCTTCCGCGCGCTGCAGGGCCTGGGCGGCGGCGGCCTGATCGTGCTCACCCAGGCGATCGTCGGCGACCTGGTGCCACCGCGCGACCGGGGCAAGTACCAGGGCCTGTTCGGCGCCGTCTTCGGCGCCACCAGCGTGCTCGGCCCGCTGCTCGGCGGCTTCTTCGTCGACCAACTGTCCTGGCGCTGGGTGTTCTACATCAACCTGCCGATCGGCGCGGTGGCCCTGGTCGCGATCGCGCTGGTGCTGCACAGCGTCGAGGTGAAGAAGAAGCACCGGATCGACTACCCGGGCATCGTGCTGATCGCCTCGGTGGCCACCTGCTTCGTGCTGATGACCTCGCTCGGCGGCGTGACCTACGACTGGGGCTCCTGGCAGATCATCGGCCTGGGTGTGCTCGGCGTGCTGCTGCTGGTCCTGTTCGTACTGGTCGAGCGCCGGGCCGAGGAGGCCGTGCTGCCGCCACGGCTGTTCGCCTCACGCACCTTCAGCCTGGTCGCGGTGATCTCCTTCGTGGTCGGCTTCGCGATGTTCGGCGCGCTCACCTACCTGCCGACCTTCCTGCAGGTGGTGCAGGGCGTCTCGCCCACCATGTCCGGGGTGCACATGCTGCCGATGGTGCTGGGCATGCTGGTCACCTCGATCGGCTCGGGCCAGATCGTCGCCCGCACCGGCCGCTACCGGGTCTTCCCGATCGCCGGCACGGCCGTGGTGACGGTGGGTCTGCTGCTGCTCTCCCGGCTCACCGAGACCACCTCCACCACCGTGATGAGCCTGTACTTCCTGGTCTTCGGCCTGGGGCTGGGCCTGGTGCTGCAGGTGCTGGTGCTGATCGTGCAGAACTCGGTCGGCTACCAGGACCTCGGGGTGGCCACCGCCGCCGCCACCTTCTTCCGTTCGATCGGCGCCTCCTTCGGCGTCTCGATCTTCGGCACCATCTTCACCACCGGGCTCAACCACCGCCTCACCGACGCGCTGCGCGGAGTCCAGCTGCCGGCCGGCTTCAGCCCCGGCACCATCACCGCCGACCCGCGCGTCATCCACACCCTGCCGTCGGCCGTCGCGAACAGCGTGCTGCACGCGTACGCGACCTCGATCTCACGCGTCTTCCTGTACGCCGCGCCGATCGCCCTGGCGGCCTTCGTGCTCTCCCTCTTCATCAAGGAACAGCCGCTGCGGGCCTCGGTGACCGCGCCGGACCTCGGCGAGTCGATCGGCATGAACCCGGTGGAGCGCAGCTCGGTGGACGAGATCGGCCGGGCGCTGGCGGTGCTGAGCAGCCGGGAGGCGCGACGCGACCTGTACCGGCGGATCACCGCCGAGGCCGGCCTGGACCTGCAGCCGGCCTCCAGCTGGCTGCTGCTGCAGATGCACCGTCAGGGCGCGGTGGAACCGGCCGAACTGGCGGAGCGCAAGATCGTGCCGCCCGGCGTGATCGAGGCGGCGGCCCGCGAGGTGGAGGGCCGGGGGTTGGCGTTTCGCAACGGGCTGCCGATGCGGCTGACCGAGGCGGGCGAGCGGGTCGCCGTCCAGTTGGTCGAGGCCCGGCGCACCCAGCTGTCCCAACTGCTCGGCGACTGGGACGAGAAGCAGTTCGCCGACCTGGCCGACCTGCTCACCCGGCTCAGCAACAACCTGTGCGGCGACCCGCACGAGCGCCCCGACCCCACCCCCGCCGCGCACGTGCCGCACAACGAGGGGCGGTCCTTCTAGGACCCGTGGTTGGCGGGTTCGATGGAGCGGACGGTGCGGGTGGCCCGGCAGACCGACAGCCGTACCCTGCTGCCCGGCAGGTAGCCGGCCGTGCCGCGCGGCAGCGCCCAGGCCACGGTCCGATCACCACGGCCCTCGTCCAGTGCGAGGAAGCGGGGGGCCTTCTTGCCCAGCTTGGACTCCAGCCGCAGCACCTCGCCGATCACGGTGACCGGGCGGCGCCGGTCGAGCAGGAAGAGCGCGAGGTAGCCGAGGGTGGCGGCGCCGAAGACGGCGATCGCGACGCCCTCGCCGAGCAGCGGGCTGCCGGAGGCCAGCGGGTGGGCGAAACCGCCGTGGATGCTCCGGGCGTACAGGGCGACGAAGCCCAGCAGGCTGAGGAAGAAGGTCAGCCGGGTGAACCGCCCGGCCACCGCGAGCGCGAGCAGCAGCAGCGCGAGCCAGCCGCCGGCCAGCACCACACCCGGCCGGCGCCAGGCGTAGCCGGGGTCGTCGAGGCCGGTCGCGGCCCAGTCCGCCGAGCGCAGTGCGACGAATGCCAGCAGGCCCACCGCGATGACCGCGGTCGCGGCCGCCGTCCGCAACAGTCGCCGCCCGGTGGCACCGTAACCGGGCCACAGCAGCGGATAGCGGACTCGGACCTGGCGCCAGCGGCCACCGAAGTCCGACCAGACCCGGCGGCGGTCACCGTCGTCGAAGCCGAGCAGCCGACTGGTCCGGCTGGACACGCCGAGCGCCGTCCCGTAGGCCAGGTAGCGGTCCCACAGGGCGACCGAGGCGGGCGGCAGTTGGGCGAACTCCTCGTGGGCGCGCAGCCAGGAGTGCAGGCCCGCCCAGTGCCCGGCCCGGACCAGCCCCGCCTCGGTGGAGCGTTCCACCAGGCCGAAGCGGACCAGCAGCGCGCACAGGGCCACCACCGGCGCCCCGCCGACGAAGACCGCCGCCCGCACCCCGTGCCCGCCGACCACCACGGCCAGGCCGAACAGCGCGCCCGGCAGCAGGCTGGTCAGCAGCATCGTGTTGACCAGCGGTGTGCGCAGCCGCGGTCGGGAGAGCCCGCGCAGCCGGGCCTCGGCCACGATCTCCCGGCGCAGCGCGGAGTTCCAGGTGTTCGCGCTCTTCTCACCGCGGAACGCCATCGCGCCGATCGGCGCGCCGGCGCTGCCGGCCCGTTCCGCGACCCGCGCCAGCACCCGCTGCTCGTACGGTGTCAGCTGGGGGAGTTGACGGTTCGTCAGGTGAATGGTGCTCTGGGCGGGATCGTTGCCGGGCTGGCGCAGTTCGAGCGCCCCGCGCGCGGCGAGGTCGAGCAGGGTGGCCGCGGCGGCGTGCCGCACCGACCGCCAGCCGCTGCCGATCAGACTGACCACGGCCGGCGACTCGGGCTGCGGGCCGAGCTCCTGGGAGGCGGGCTGCGGACGTACGGTGCCGTTGCGGGTGAGCAGTAGCGCGGCGCCGAGGCCCAGCAGCCAGAGCACCGTGAACGCCGCGCCCGCCCAGTTGAGTTGGGCGACGAAGGACATCAGAACTCGACCCGCACCGGTTCCTGCGCGGCGGCCTCGGCCTCGAAGTACTCCTTGGGCGCGTGCGCGCCGAACCCGGCCACCAGATTGGCGGGGAAGGTCTCCAGCGCGGTGTTGTAGCTCTGCACGGCGCTGTTGAAGAACTGCCGGGCGTAGGCGATCTTGTCCTCGGCGGTGGCCAGTTCCGACTGCAGCTTCGCGAACCGCCCGTCCGCCTTCAGCGCCGGGTAGGCCTCACCGAGCGCCAGCAGCTGGGCCAGGCTGCTGCTGAGGAGTTGCTCCGCGGCCGCCCGGTCGGTAGCGCCTAGCCCCTCCACCGCGGCGCTCGACCGCGCGGCGGCGACCGCCTCGAAGGTGGACCGCTCGTGCTCCGCGTACCCCCGGGTGGTCTCCACCAGGTTGGGGATCAGGTCGAGCCGCCGCTTGAGCTGCACGTCGATCTGCGCCCACGAGGCCTGGGTCTGGTTGCGCAGCCGCACCAGCCGGTTGTGGATCCGGGCCACCCAGCCGACCAGGGCGAGCACCAGGACCGCTATGACCGCACCAACGATGACACCCATGGTGCCGACACCCCCGAGATACCTTCAGCTGACTGTTCGACGTGATCCTAGGGGCATCGTCAAACGGGAATCCGCTCAGGTCAGCAGCGTGCTCAGCTCGGCCGGCCCCCGGTAGTGCAGACCGCTCATGCCCAGGTCGCGGGCGGCCTCGACGTTCGACAGGCGGTCGTCCACGAAGAGACAGCGCTCGGCGGGGACGCCGGCGCGGTCGGCGGCGATCCGGTAGATCAGCGGGTCGGGTTTGGCGGCGCCGACGGCGGAGCTGTTGACCACCTCGTCGGCCAGGTCCGCGAGGCCGATGCGGGCGAGGTCCTGGTCCAGCCAGGGCGTGGCGTTGGTGACCAACAGCAGGCGGTAGCGGGTCCGGGCCCGGCGCAGCAGGTCCACCACCGTCCGGTCGGCGTGCGACGGTGCCTCGATGAAGGCGCCCGCGAGCGCCATGGCCTGACTGGGCGTCAGTTCCTTCGGCAGCTCGTTGACCATGGCGGCCGTCCACTCCTCCTTGGTCAACTGCCCGAGCACCAGCGCCCGCCCGTGTGGCGGCGCGAAGGCGGCTGCCATGGTGCGCCCGGCCGGCAGGCCCAGGGCGGCCTCCCGGCGGGCCAGTTCGGAGTGGTCGAAGAAGCGGATCACGTCGTCCAGGTCGCACAGGACGGCGTCGAAGGCGGTGGTCTTCTCAGTGGGCACCCCTGTTGCATACCACGCCGTGGCACAGCTCATCGCCGGCGAGGGGCGGGAACAGGGCGCACCCACCCGGAGCGACGGCAGGTGCTCGCCGTCGCCCGGGCGCACGACGTCCCGCCCGCCCAGGTCCGGCTGGCGGGCGCTGAGCCAGCGCCGGGTCAGCGCTCAGTCGGCGGTCAGACCGAGAGCGGCACCGGGTGGATCTCGTCGGCGCGGTGGCCGGCGCGCTCGTGGATGCGTTGCACGGCTTCCATCGAGGGGGCTTCGGAGAGGCAGTAGACGACGCCCGAGTCCGGGTCGGCCCAGGCCTGCTTGAAGTGGACGTTCTCCTCCTTCTCGATGGCCAGGTCGGCCCGGTGGGCGGCGGCGAGCTGCTCGGCCGTGATGCCGGTCATGCCGTGGTGGACGTCCATGAAGGTGGCCATGGCAGTGGCACCTCCGTCGTTTCGCCGGTCCGGATACGGTGCCGGACCGTGGTACCTCCAGCCTGCGCCCAATGGGCCGGGAGCGGCCACTGGATCAGTATCCTGAGCCCATGACTCAGATCCCGGGGGCGGAGCACCTGTGCACGCGGATCCGCCGGGCCGAGCAGGCGCTGATGGCCCATCACGAGGCAGTCCTGCGCGGCTACGGACTCACCATGACGCAGTACACGGTGCTGCTCACCCTGTCCCGCGAGGCCGGGCTCTCCGGCGCCCAGCTGGCCCGGTCCTGCGGGGTCAGCCAGCAGAGCATGGCCACGGTGCTCGGCACCCTGCAGAACAAGGACCTGATCCGCCGCGAGACCTCGCCCGCACATGCGAAGGTGCTGGTCACGGACCTGACGGAGGCCGGTCGCGCAGTGCTGAAGCGGGCCTACCAGGACGTGTTCACGCTGGAGAGCGAGCTCACCGAGTCGTTCCGACCGACCGAGTACACGATCCTGTGCGAGCTGCTGGACCGGGCCACCTCGGCCCTGGTCAGCCAGACCCGGTCGGTGCGGTGAAGGCCGCGCGGCGGGTGGCGCGCCGCAGGGTGCGCAGCACCGGGGCGCCGACGGTGAGGCAGAGCACGGCGGTCAGCGCCGCGCGGGGCAGGTCCCAGCCGAGCGAGGTGGTCAGGCAGTAGCCCGCGAACCGGGGGAGGTTGGCGGTCAGCGGGTCGCCGGGAACGAAGGCGACCGAGCTGCCCAGGCCGCCGATGTAGGGCCAGCCCTGCAGATTCATGATCGTCCCGTAGAGCACGGCGGAGCCGGCGCCGTAGCCGGCCAGCAGCACCAGTTCGCGGCGGCCGCGCAGCGTGCCGGGGGCCGGGAGCAGGCCGGCCCCCAGGCAGACCCACCCCATCGCGAGCATCTGGAACGGCAGCCAGGGCCCGACACCGCCGGTGAGCAGCGCGGAGGCCAGCATGGTGACCGCGCCGAGCACGAACCCGTTGGCGGCGCCGAGCACCCGCCCCGCCAGCACGATCAGGAAGAACATCGGCTCCAGACCCGCCGTCCCGGCGCCCAGCGGACGCAGCGCCGCGCCGGCGGCGGCGAGCACGCCGAGCAGGGCGACGGTCTTCGGGTCCAGCCCGGATTCGGCGATCTGGGCGACCAGCACGGCCAGCAGCAGTGGCAGCAGCAGGGTGAACAGCCAGGGCGCGTCGCCGGCGTGGCCGACCAGCGCGGAGTGCGGGGAGGCGAGCAGCGGCCAGCCGAAGGCGGCCAGGCCGAAGAGCGTGGTGAGCGCCAGGACGGCGGTCGAACGCGGGCCGAGTCGGGTCACTGCGCGGCCACCGTCCCGAGCGCGTCACTGACTTGACGGACCGTCAGCCATGGTTCGGGGGCCAGTACCTTGGCCACCTGTGGCGCGTAGACCGGAGAGGCCAGCACCACCTCGGCCGAGGGGCCGTCCGCGACGATCTCGCCGTCGGCCAACACCACCGTGCGGTGCGCGAGTTCGGCGGCCAGCTCGACGTCGTGGGTGGCCAGCAGGATCGCGTGGCCGGCGGCGGCCAGCGCGTCGAGGATCTCCACCAGGCGGGCCTTGGCCAGGTAGTCCAGGCCACGGGTGGGCTCGTCCAGCAGGAGCAGCGCCGGGCGGGCGGTCAGCACCACCGCCAGTGCCAGGGTGAGGCGTTGGCCCTCGGAGAGGTCACGCGGGTGGGTCTGCTCGGCCGGCCCGGGCAGCAGCCGGTCCAGCAGCGCCCGGCAGCTGCCCGGCGCGGCCCCGGCGTCCTGGTCTGCGGCGGCGCATTCGGCGGCGACGGTCTCGGCGTAGAGCAGGTCGCGCGGGTCCTGCGGGACCAGGCCGACCCGGCGCACCAAGTCGCGCGGACGGGCCCGGTGCGGGGTGAGCCCGCCGGCCCGGACGCTCCCCGACGTCGGGGCGTGCAGGCCGGCCAGGGCGCCGAGCAGGGTGGACTTGCCGGCGCCGTTGCGGCCCATCAGTGCGGTGATCTCGCCGGGGTGCAGGGTCAGCGAGACGTTGCGAAGGGCGGGGACCGGGCCGCGCCGGACGGTGAGTCCGGTGGTCTCGGCGACCGGGTCACCGGTGGGCCGTGCCGGGGCGACCGGCGGACCGGCCTCGGCCAGCCGGGCCCGCAGCGGGGCGGCCAGGCGCCGGGCGTCGCGGACCGAGAGCGGCAGCGGCGACCAGCCCGCGAGCCGGCCCAGGCCCACCACCGGCGGGACCACCGGGGACTGCGAGAGCACCGCGGCCGGCTCGCCGAGGACCGGGGGTCGGCCGTCGCCGGGCAGCAGCAGCACCTGGTCGGCGTACTGGACCACCCGCTCCAGCCGGTGTTCGGCCATCAGCACGGTGGTGCCGAGGTCGTGCACCAGGCGCTGCACCACCGCGAGCACCTCCTCGGCCGCGCCCGGGTCCAGCGCGGAGGTGGGCTCGTCCAGCACCAGGACCTTCGGGTGCACGGTGAGCACCGACCCGATCGCCACCCGTTGCCGCTGCCCGCCGGAGAGGGCGGCGAGCGGGCGGCTGCGCAGCTCGGCCAGGCCCAGCAGGTCGAGCGTCTCCTCCACCCGGCGCCGCATCACGGCCGGGGCCAGGCCCAGGGACTCCATGCCGTAGGCGAGTTCCTCCTCCACCGTGTCGGTGACGAAGTGCCCGCCCGGGTCCTGGCCGACGCTGCCGACCAGGTCGGCCAGATCGCGCGGCCGGTGCTCGCGGGTGTCGCGGCCGGCCACCGTGACCCGGCCGTGCAGGGTGCCGCCGGTGAAGTGCGGGACCAGGCCGCTGACCGCGCCGAGCAGGGTGGACTTGCCGGAGCCGGACGGGCCGACCAGCAGGCAGAGTTCACCCTCGGGGACGGTCAGGTCCAGGCCGCTCAGGGCGGGTTCGGCGGCGTCCGGGTAGTGCACCGAGACCTGGTCGAAGGTGATCACGGGCGGTCGGCCTTCCCAAGCAGAACGGGCGGTGGAGGTGCGGCCACTGCGGGCAGCAGGCCGAGCAGGACGGCGAGGGCGGCTAGCAGGGGGAGCCCCGGTGCGGTCGGCGGGACCACCGAGGGCGCGAAGGCGGCGGGGAAGCGGCCGGCCAGCAGGATCACGCCCGCACCGGCCGCCAGGCCCGAGCCCGCGACCAGCCACTCCGGCCAGGCCCAGGGGTCCGGGCGGTAGCGGGTGCGGACGGTGCGCCGACTGCCCAGCGCCAGCCCGCCCGCGCTCGCCGCGAGGCCGGCGGCCAGCACGGGGACCGCCCACGGCGCGCCGTCGGCGGTGAGCAGCCCGTAGGCCGCCGCGCACAGGCCGAGCAGGCCCGCCAGGGTGAGCGCGGTGGTGGCCCGGGCCACAGCACGGGGAACCGGCGCGGTGCGGCCGAAGCCACGGGTCTCCATCGCGGCGGCCAGCGAGATCGAGCGTTCCAGCGCGCTCTCCAGCACCGGCAGGCCGACGCTGAGCACCGAGCGCAGCCCCCGGTCCGGGCGCCCGCGCAACCGGCGGGCGGCGCGCAGCCGTTGGACGTCCGCGATCAGGTTCGGCGCGAAGGAGGTGGCGACCACCACCGCCACGCCGACCTCGTAGAGCGCGCCGGGCAGCAGCTTGAGCAGCCGGGCGGGGGAGGCCAGGGCGTTCGCGGCGCCCACGCAGATCAGCAGGGTGGCCAGTCGCAGTCCGTCGTAGAGCGTGAAGAGCAGCGCCTCCAGCGTCACCCGGCCGCCGATCCTGACCCCCTGGGCCCAACCGGGCAGCGGAAGTTGAGGGAGCGTCAGGACGGTGTGGGTGCCGGCGACCGGGGAGCCGAGCAGCAGCGTGAAGAGCAGTCGCAGGGCCAGTACGGCCAATCCGAGCCGCAGGAAGCCCGCATAGGAGCGGGACCAGGGCGCGTCGGTGCGGCGGGCGGTGACCACGTAGCCGGCGACCGCGACGATCAGCAGGAGCAGCAGCGGGTTGCTGGTGCGGGAGGCGGCCGCGGCCAGCCCGAGGGCCCACAGCCACCAGGCGGCGGGGTGCAGCTGGCGGGGGCCGGTCACGCCGACCGCCGACGGGCTCGGTACCCGGCGCCGAGGGCCAGCGCGCCGATCAGCGCGAGGGCCGCGGGCAGCGGGAGCATCGGGGTGCCGCGCGGCCGCGCCGGGGCGGCGCCGCTCAGCACCTCGCCGCAGCCGGCGGCCGGGTAGCCGGCGATGGCGCAGAGCATGCCGTTGCTGTCGTAGCGCAGCGGCGGGGCCGCGGCGGCCAGCACCTCGGCCGAGCTGGCCCCGCTGCGGACCTGGGCGCAGGCGGTGCGAGCGATGGGCGGTATCGCAGTTGACGGCGCGTCAGCCCGGGTGCCGAAGTCCAGCAGCACCCCGACCCGTTTGAACCCGTCCCGTGCCGGGGTGTTGGCGCACAGGACGGCGAACTCCCCACCGCCGTCCGGCCGGGCGGCGTCCCGCCCGCCGTCGGGGCTGAGTGCGAACCGCCAGCCGTCCACCGAGCCGTCGGGCGGCAGATAGGTCGCCGGCCCCTGCTGCTGGTAGGCCCAGCCGGCCCCGGTCCAGCGCCAGAACGACCAGTACCGGTAGGCCGCCGCCTGCGCGGGCGCCGCGGCAGCCAGCACGGCCGCCGCCAGCAGCACCGGTATCAGCAGGCGGGTGCGGGTCACAGGCCGCGCTTGCGGTTCACGCTGAGGGCCAGCCCGCCGCCGGCGCCGATCAGCAGGCCCACACCGATCATCCACAGCTTCGAGAAGCCGCCGCTCGCCTTCTTGGTCTCGGCGGCCTTCGGGGCGGGGCCGGCCTCGGTGAGCTGCTTGACCAGGTCGGTGCCGGCGAAGGAGTGCGGGTCGCGGCCGGCGGCCTGGGCGGCCAGGATCAGCGTCGCGGTGGCGGCGGCGTCCGGGCCGGCCGGGCCCTTCGCCCAGGAGCCGCCGTTGGCCGACAGCCAGTCCACCGCGCCGGCGGCCTGCGTCGGGTGTCCGGCCCGGACCAGGCTCAGCACCGCCCAGGAGGTGGCGGCGAAGTCGGGCGTCGGGGTGGCGCCGGGCATGGCCAGCATCAGGTGCTGCCCGTTGGCCGTCAACTGCCCGGCCAGGTACGCCGAGGCGCCCTCGGCGGGGGAGACCGAGCCGCCGCACTCCAGCGCCTTCGGAGCGGTCCCGTCCGGGCTGCTGGCCGGCACCGGCAGCGCGCCGCCGGCCAGCGCCAGCGTGGCCTGCGCGGTGGCCAGCGCGTTGGCGCTCAGCGGGCTGCCCGCCGTCGCCTGGTAGGCCAGCGCGCCCCGCTGGTCGGCCGCCGTCTCGCAGCCCAACTGCAGTGCGGCGAGCGCCTGCTGCCCGGTCCGGCCGGACTTCGCCACGGTGCCCGGGTCCAGCTTGGCGGCCCGCAGCGCGCTGACCGCAAGGCCGGTGGAGTCGGCGTCACCGGGGTTGCCGGGGTTGTACGCCCAGCTGCCGTCACTGTTCTGGTTCGCCTTGAGCCAGTCCACGCCCTTGTCCACGGCCGCCTGGTGTCCGCCGAGCGCGACCAGTGCCTGCACGGCCAGCGAGGTCGCGTTGCTGTCCTCGGTGGCGGCCGTGCAGGCGGCGCCGGTGTCGGCCCGGAACGAGGGCCAGCCGCCGTCCGCGCACTGCTGCCCGGTCAGCCAGTCCACCGCCGCCGCGGCCGGCGTCACCTTGGCGCTGCTCAGCGCGGTGAGCGCCAGCGACTGCCGCCAGACGCCGTCGTAGGTCGGGTCGCCCTTGCCGTAGAGCGCGGCCGGCGGCGCCACGGGGGACGCCGTCGCGGAGGCGTCGGCCAGCGCGGGGCCGGCGGCGAGGCCGCCCAGCAGCAGGGCGGCGAGAACGGCGGCGCCGGTACGGGCGGGCGTCAGCATGGCGGTACGCGGACCTTTCGGTGGACAACCGGACAACGGGCGATCGACTCTAACCGCCGGGTACGGCCGTGATCGAACCGATGCCCGCACCGAACTGTCCGGGGCCGGTCACCCGATCTACACTCTCCCTCGCAACCGCACTGTGACCCCTGCGAACTGACGGACCGCCAGTGAGGAGCCGGTCGATGGCGCTGTTCGGGGAGCGTCAGACCTTCCTGGGACGGCTCACTCCCGCCGACCGGACGGCGCTCGGCGCGCTCGGTGCGACCAGGCGGTTCGACCCCGGCGCCGTACTGCTGCGCGAGGGCGAGACCGGCAGCCACCTGGTGCTGCTGCTCAGCGGCTGGTGCACGGTCTGGCTGGCCACCGAGCGGGGCGGCAAGGTGATCCTGGGGCTGCGCAGCACCGGCGAGCTGGTCGGCGAGATGGCGGCGCTGGACCCGCACCCGCGCAGCGCCTCGGTGAACGCGCTCGGCCCGGTGGACGGCCTGCTGGTCCCCGGCGAACGGTTCCGCCAGTTCATCGCCGCCCGCCCGTACGCCACCGCGCTGGTGCTGGCCCAGCTCGCGGACCGGCTGCGCGGCGCCGACCACGAGCGGCGGGCGCTGGCCTCGCTGACCGTGCTGCGCCGACTGTCCGCGCGGCTGGTGGAGCTGGCCGACCGCACCGGCCGCCCGCCCGAGCCCGGCGCCGGTCCGGTGGAGATCCGCCTGCCGCTGCCGCAGAGCGAGCTGGCGGCAGCGGTCGGCGCCACCCGCGAGGCGGTGGCCAAGGCACTGCGGCTGCTGCGCGAGCAGGGGCTGGTCCGCACCGGGCCGGGCACGCTGGTGGTGCTGGAACTGGAGCCGCTGCGGCTGCTGGCGCAGGGCTGAGCGGGTCGGCCGAGCGGGTCGATTGAGCGCGGCGGGGTGAGTAAACGGTTACAGCGCGAGTGTCGCGCGGTTGTCACGCTGGTTGCCGGCCCGGTAATCGACTCAGGCAGGGGACGGCATGGCTGACCAGGCGAGGTTCGGCTTCGTGATCAACCTGGAGGTGCAGGACTCCGGGCGGCCGACCGACCAGCTCCCCCCGGCGGTCCGCGCGCAGCTGTACCGGGTCTGCGGTGAGGCACTCAACCGGGCCGGCATCGCCGAGTCCCAGGTGCACCGCGAGGACCGCGGCGACGGCATCCTCTTCGTCCTGGCCCCCACCGTGGCGCTGCGGCAGCTCCTCGACGACTGGCCGGCCTACCTCTACCAGAACCTGCGCGCCGCCAACCGCAACGCCCGCGAGGTACTGCGGCTGCGCGTGGGCCTGCACGCCGGACCGGTCACCGTCGACGCCTGCGGTCGCACCGGCCGGGCCGTCGACCTGGCCTGCCGGATCGGCAACGGCGAGGAGGCCAGGCGCCTGCTGCGGGCCTCCCCGGCGGCGCCGTTGCTGGTGGCGGTGAGCGGGGCGCTCTTCGCCGAATGGACGGCCGAGGGCGGCGACCGGACCGCGGCCCGACACTTCCAGGCGCGCCGGACACGACTACCCGAGGGGGACCGGACGGTCTGGTTCCACCTCCCGGGGGTCCCCGTGCCGACGCTGTTTTCGGCTCCTACGGGGGTGGAGCCGGAGGCAGCCTCGGCACGGGGGCGGGGGACGGCGCCGGACCGGGAGCCGGGCCCTGACCCGACTCCCGGCCGGCAGCCGGACGACCCTGCGCAAGACCCCACCGACCGGTCGGCGCACGGGCCGTGGGCCGCGGAGGAAACCGGCGTGGCGTGAATCACCTTCCCCGGCTCCGAATGGAAAGCTACGGGCCGGTATCTTCGAGGTCTCTCAGTGTTCACACGCTCGGCCCGGTGGGCGTGGGCAGAAGGGGCCGACCATGACGGGGCAGCCACCCTCCACAGCCGACCGGCGTCCGCTGCGGATCGCGCTGCTCTCCTACCGGGGCGACCCGTTCTGCGGCGGCCAGGGCGTCTACGTCCGGCACCTCTCGCGCGAGCTGGCCCGGCTCGGCCACCAGGTCGACGTGATCGGCGCACAGCCCTTCCCGGCGCTGGACGAGGTCGACGGACCCGGCTCGGTGCGCCTGGTGGAGCTGCCCAGCCTGGACCTCTACCGGTCCGACGACCCGTTCCGCACCCCGGCCCTGACGGAGTACCGCGGCCCGGTGGACCTGCTGGAGGTCGCCACCATGTGGACCGGCGGCTTCCCCGAGCCGCTCACCTTCTCGCTGCGGGCCCGCCAGTACCTGGCCCGGCACAAGGGCCGCTACGACGTGGTGCACGACAACCAGACCCTCGGCTACGGCCTGCTCGGCCTGGAGCGGCACGGCTTCCCGCTGGTCACCACGGTGCACCACCCGGTCACCGAGGACCGCCGGCTGGAGCTGGCGGCGGCCACCACCCGGCTGAAGCGGCTCTCGCTGCGCCGCTGGTACGCCTTCACCCGGATGCAGCGCCGGGTCGCGGCCCGCCTCGAGCACATCATCACCGTCTCCGGCAGCTCCAAGACCGGGATCGTCGAGCAGCTTGGCTCCGCCCCGGGCAACGTCTCGGTGGTGCCGATCGGCGCCGACACCCGGCTCTGGTCGCCCTCGGCCGAGGTGCCGGTGGTGCCCGGACGGATCGTCACCACCTCCAGTGCGGACGTGCCGCTCAAGGGCCTGGTCTACCTGATCGAGGCACTGGCCAAGGTCCGTACCGAGCGCGAGGCGCACCTCGTGGTGGTCTGCAAGAAGCAGGGCGAGGGACCGGTCGCGGACGCTGTGAAGCGGTTCGGCCTGGAGCCGTACGTCGAGTTCCGCACCGGCCTGACGGACCAGCAGATGGTCGACCTGTTCCGCTCCGCCGAGGTGGCCTGCGTGCCCTCTCTGTACGAGGGCTTCTCGCTGCCGGCCGCCGAGGCGATGGCCACCGGCACCCCGCTGGTCGCCACCACCGGTGGTGCGATCCCCGAGGTCGCGGGCCCGGACGGCGAGACCTGCCTGGCAGTGCCGCCGGGCGACGCGGGCGCGCTGGCGGGCGCGCTCGGCCGACTCCTCGACGACCCCGAACTGCGCGCCAGGCTCGGCGCCGCCGGCCGCGAGCGGGTGCTGGCCCACTTCACCTGGGAACGGGCCGCCGAGCAGACCGCGGACCGCTACCGGGCGGCGATCGCCACCGGAGCCGGGCGGCGGGCCCGCTCCGGGCCCGGCTGGCGCTACGTCTGAGCCCGACCCTCCGAGTCGCTTCCTTCCCAACCCTCTGCCTGACCACTTCGCATGGGAGCCCCGCAGTGTTGACCGTCGACTTCTCCCGCTTCCCGCTCGCCCCCGGCGACCGGGTGCTCGATCTGGGGTGCGGCGGGGGCCGGCACGCGTTCGAGTGCTACCGCCGTGGCGCCAACGTGGTGGCCCTGGACCAGAACGCCGAGGAGATCGCCGAGGTCAAGAAGTGGTTCGACGCGATGGCCGCGGCCGGTGAGGCACCCGAGGGAGCCTCGGCGGTGGCGATGGAGGGCAACGCGCTGGCCCTGCCGTTCGAGGACGAGTCCTTCGACAAGATCATCATCTCCGAGGTGATGGAGCACATCCCGGACGACAAGGGCGTGCTCAACGAGATGTTCCGGGTGCTCAAGCCCGGCGGCCTGCTCGCCGTCACGGTGCCGCGCTGGCTGCCGGAGAAGATCTGCTGGACGCTCTCCGACGAGTACCACGCCAACGAGGGCGGCCACATCCGGATCTACCGCGGCGACGAGCTGCTCGACAAGCTGCGCGAGGCCGGCCTCGACCCGTACGGCACCCACCACGCGCACGCGCTGCACTCGCCGTACTGGTGGATCAAGTGCGCGGTCGGCGTCAACAACGACAAGGCGCTGCCGGTCAAGGCCTACCACCAGCTGCTGGTCTGGGACATCGTCGGCACCCCGGTGATCAGCAAGCTCACCAGGGCCGCCGAGGCCGCGCTCAACCCGCTGATCGGCAAGAGCTTCGTCGCCTACGCCAGCAAGCCCAACCGGGCGGGCGCATGACCATTCCCGAGGGGGTGGCGGCTCCCCGGACCGCGCCGCAGACCCTGCTGCTGCCGGGCGTCCTGGACGCCGAGCAGGCCGTCGCCACGGTGCGCAGCATCCTGGCCGAACAGCGCCCCGACGGCGCGATCCCGTGGTTCACCGGCGGCCACCTCGACCCGTGGGACCACACCGAGGCCGCGATGGCGCTGGACGCGGCCGGCGAACACGCCGCCGCCGACCGCGCCTACCAGTGGCTGACGGACCATCAGAACCCGGACGGCTCCTGGTTCGCCGGCTACTACGGCGAGGGCGCGCCCGGGGTCAGCAACCGGGCCATCGAGACCAACTTCTGCGCCTACGTGGCCGTTGGCGTCTGGCACCACCATCTCGCCACCGGCGACGAGGAGTTCCTCGAGCGGATGTGGCCCGTGGTGCGCCGCGCGCTGGACTTCACCGTCGGCCTGCAACTGCCCGGCGGCCCGATCGCCTGGCGGCTGGACGAGGACGGGCAGGCTGTCGACGAGGCGCTGCTCACCGGCTCGGCCAGCATCCTGCACGCCCTGCGGTGCGGGCTCGCCATCGCCGACTACCGCGAAGAACCCCAGCCCGACTGGGAGTTGGCCACCGGCCGACTGCAGCACGCGGTGGCCGCACACCCCGAGCGGTTCCTCGACAAGGGCCGCTACTCGATGGACTGGTACTACCCCGTGCTCGGCAGCGCGCTGCGCGGCCCGGCCGCACTGGCCCGGATCGAAGCCGACTGGGCGCGGTTCGTGGTCCCCGGCCTCGGCGTGCGCTGCGTCAGCGACCGCCCCTGGGTGACCGGCGGCGAGAGCGCCGAACTCGCGCTCGCCCTCTGGGCGGTGGGCGAGTCCGACCGCGCCGTGGAGATCCTGCGCTGGATCCAGCACCTGCGCCACCAGGACGGCTCCTACTGGACCGGCTACGTCTTCGAGGACGACGCCATCTGGCCCGAGGAGCAGACCACCTGGACCGCCGGCGCACTGCTCCTCGCCGTGGCGGCCCTCGGCGGCGACCCGGCCACCGTAGCCGTCTTCGGCGCGGCGGACCTGCCCGACGGCCTGGCGGCAGAAGCCTGCTGCTGAGCCCTGCTGCTGAGGAAGGGGGCCGGCGGAGAATTCCGCCGGCCCCCTTCGCGTGCCGTGATCAGCCGCGCTGGATGCCCGAGGAGTCGGTCAGCAGGCCCTGGGTGCCGTCCTGGAGCTGGGCGACCAGGGCGGCGCCGCGCTGGTCGACGGCGAGGTACCAGGTGCCGGGCAGCAGGTCGCCCACCGGCGGGCCGGCGGAGCCGTCCTTGGGGGCCAGGCGGCGCGGCTCGGGCACGGCGAACCAGAACGGCGCGAACTCCGCGGCGGGCGCGGGGGCCGGGGCGGGGGTGGCAGCGGTGGTGGGGGGCAGCACCGCGGTCTGCTCGGCGGCGGACACCGGCGGCACCGCGGCCTGGGTGGGCGTCGGCGCCGGGGCCTGCGCGGCGGCCGGCTGCGGCGCGCCGAAGGCGTCGTGCGGCTGCGGCTGCGCGCCCATACCCGGGAGCGGCTGCCCGAACGGCGAGTCCTGACCGGGCTGACCGAGGCCCGGCTGACCCACGCCCGGCTGACCCATTCCCGGCTGGCCGCCGAGCCCAGGCTGACCGCCCAGGCCCACCTGACCGGCCCCGGCGCCGGGAAGCCGTAGCCACCCTGCTGCTGCGGCTGCCCGCCGAAGCTCTGGCCGGGCACCTGCTGCTGGCCCGGGTAGCCGTAGCCGGGCTGCTGGAAGCCCTGGAAGCCGGGCTGCTGGTAGCCCTGCGGCTGGGCGGGCTTGTCCGTCAGCAGCGGGCCCTGCAGCGCCGGAACCAGGGGTCCGGCCACCGCCGCGCCGGCGAGCACCAGCACCGCGATCAGGCCCAGGTAAGCGCCCCAGGAGTGGTCCGAGCCCGCACCGAGCGACCAGAGCGCGGTCCACAGCGCCACCACCGCGAAGGAGCTGCCCCACTGGTCGAGCCGCAGCCCCAGGATCTGCCGGGTCTTGGCCGCCTCACCCTGGAAGCGCTGCAGCAGGATCAGCGCGGCGGCCGCGATGCCCAGCAGGTACACCGAGGGCAGCACCGGGAACAGGTTGGTGTTCCAGGCGCTCGAGGAGACGGTCTCGCTCGGGCAGCCGGGCAGGCCGCAGGAGACCGTGGAGGAGAAGTACGGCAGGAACGACGAGATGAGCAGGAGCACGGCCGCACCTGCGATGGCGGCATCTCCCCTGGTGAGAGCGCGCAGATTCACTGATCGGTTCCCCTCGCTGGTGTGTCGTGACGGCGTGACGGGCAGTGATTCTACTTACCCACTCGACAAGGGGTCAGCCAGTGGTCGTCAAGAAGGCCGTGAAGGCGTCCGCGATGCCCTGGGCGGCCCGCTGGCGCCACTGCGGATCGGTCATCCGCTGGGCGTCGCCGGCGTTGCGCATGTTGCCGCATTCGATGAAGACCTTGGGGATGCCGGAGAGGTTCAGACCGCCCAGGTCGTCGCGGGTGTCCAGGCCCTGGTCGCCGATGTAGTCGGCGTACGGCTCGCCGGTGACGGTGTGGAAGCTGTCGCGGACCAGCAGGCCGAGGCGGTGCGAGGGGGCGGTGATCGCCGTGGTGTCGGCCTTTCCGGCCACCACCTTGGCCGGCATGATCACGTGGAAGCCGCTGCCCGAGGCGGGGCCGCCGTCGCCGTGCACCGAGATCGCCGCGTCGGCGTGGGCGGCGTTGCCGAAGGCGGCCCGGTCGGTGATGCAGGGACCCCACGGGTGGTCGCCGTCCTGGGTGAGCAGCACCGTGGCGCCGAGCGCCTTGAGCAGGTCGCGGATCCGGTGCGAGACGTCCAGGCTGTAGTCGGCCTCGGTGTAGCCGGCGTCGGTCGCGGTGCCGGTGGTGTCGCACTCCTTGCGGCCGTTGCCGATGTCGACCTGGCGGTTGATCTCGGTGGTGTGGGCGACGTTGCCGGGGTTGTGGCCGGGGTCCAGCACGATGGTGCGACCGGCCAGCGGCTTGCCGGTGGGGCTCGCCGGTGCGGGGCTGTCGGATGCGGCGGGCGCCGTGGCCGGGGCGGGTGCGCCGGCGGTGGTGGCCGGCGCGGGTGACCAGGTGCTCGGCATCTGCGGGGTCGGCAGGCCCGGGGCGGACGAGGGCGGCGAGGCCAGGCCGGCTGCCGTCGGGCCGCCGGCGCCGCAGCCGGTCAGGGTGAGCGCGCCGAGCGAGACGCCGAGCAGGGTGATCAGGGGGGCGGTGCGGTTCACGGTGCGGTCAGATCCTGTCCCAGGTGCGGCCGGTCAGCCCGTAGCTGCTCGCCAGGGCGTTCCACTTCGCGACGAAGTCCTTCTTGGCCTGCGTGGCCTGCGGGTTGAGGCCGTCGGCCTTCTGCTTGTCGGCGGTGGACGGGGCGGTCTTGTTGGCCCCGCAGCCCTGGCTGCCGACCGCGCGGGCCCAAGCAGCGTACGCCCGGTCGATGTCGCTGGACGTCTGCCAGGCCGACTTCAGGCTCTGCGCCGCGTCGGCGCCGCCCGGCAGGTCGGCCAGGTTGAGCTTGGCCAGGTCGGCGAGCAGCTGGTCGCGCTGGGTGGCGCCGGAGTCGAAGGTCTGCGCCGCGCTGTCGATGTCGGCCTTGCTGGGGCAGCTCTCCACCTTGGCGACCGCGCTGCCGATCGGCGCCTTCGCGCCCTCGCCGCGGGTGAGCAGGTCGTCCAGAGCCTTGGCCTCGCCCTGCGCGCCCGGTCCGGCACTGGCGCTGGCGGAGGGGGAGGGCGGGACGCTCTGACCCTGCGCCGCACCTGACGGGGCGTCGGAGGCCGCGCCGCTGGGGGCGGTGGTCGGGCTCGAGGACGGGACCGGCGGGGCGGCCTTGTTGGTGGGGGCGCTGGAGCCGGAGTTCTGCGAGGCGAGCACGGCGCCGCCGCCGATCGCGAGCACCAGCACCAGGCCGGCGCCGATCAGCAGGGGGGTGCGGCGGTTGGGGCGGTCCGCCTCCCCCTCGTCCTCGTAGCGGCCGGGGAGGTCGAGGCCGCCAGTGGCGTACGCCGGCTGCGGCGGGAAGGCCGGGGCGGGGGGCTGCGGGTAGCCGTAGCCGGGCTGGGCGGGCGGCGCCATGGGGACGGGCGGCGGGCCGAAGCGCCCGGGCTGCTGGCCCGCGGCGTGGCCGGGGAAGCCGCTGGGGGGCTGCGGGTAGCCGTAGCCGCCCGGCGCGACGGGCGGTGCAACGGGCGGTGCGACGGGCGGTGCGCTGGGCGGCGGCGCGGCCGGCGGCAGGTACGGGCGGGCGACGAGCGGCGGACCCTGGTCGCCGACACCACCCGTCGCGGCGGGCGGGGCCATGGGGGCGGGCGCACCGGCCGGGTACGGCGGCGCGGTGGCACCGGGGGCCGGGGCACCGGCGACCGGCGGGCGCGGCGGCGCGCCGGGAGCGGAAGCGGCGGGCGGGTACGGAGCTGCGGGCGGGTACGGAGCGGCCGGGGCCCCGGGCGCGGGCACGGCGGGAGGCTGGGGGGCACCGCCCGGCACCGCGCGCCGGACCCAGCCGCCCGCGCCGTCACGCGCGGTGGGGTCCCAGACCGCCGGTGTCATGTCGCCCTGGTCCGTCATAAGTGGCCCCCGCCTTCAGGTCTGGCCTGTGCGCTCGGTGGTCGGTCGTGGTGGGTGGTGCGACTCGGGTCGCCCACGGCTGACGTCCGTACCGCGGGTGCCCGTCGTCACCGTACCGGCCGATCATTACGCGAGGTGTGCTGGCTCCCGAAAAAGGGTGCGAGAGGACCACTTCGGCGCACCCGTTCTTCACCGTCCGGTCAGGCCGCGGACCGCCGCAGCACCCGCAGCGAGCCGGTCACCGAGAGCTCCTCGAAGCCGTCGGCCAGCGCCCGCAGGTACACCCGGTACGGCGCCTGCCCGCCGTCCGCCGGATCGGGGAAGACGTCGTGCACCACCAGCAGCCCGTCCTCGGCCAGGTGCGGCACCCAGCCGTCGTAGTCGCCGCCGGCGTGCTCGTCGGTGTGCCCGCCGTCGATGAAGACCAGCGCGAGGCGCCCGCCCCAGACCGCGGCGATCTGCGGGGAGCGGCCGACCAGCGCGATCACGTGCTGCTCCAGGCCGGCCGCGTGCAGGGTGCGGCGAAAGCGCGGCAGCGTGTCCATCAGGCCGACCTCGGCGTCGACCAGGGTGGGGTCGTGGTACTCCCAGCCGGGCTGCTGCTCCTCGGAGCCGCGGTGGTGGTCGACGGTCAGCGCGACGGTGCCGGTGCGCCGGGCGGCGTCGGCGAGCAGGATCGCCGAGCGGCCGCAGTAGGTGCCGATCTCCAGGACCGGCAGCCCGGTCCGCCCGGCGGCCTCGACGGCGGCGGCGTACAGCGCCAGGCCCTCGTCCTCGGGCATGAAGCCGTCCGCGGCGGTGAAGGCCGCGAGCACCTCTGGCGCGGGGGTCGTCGCGGGGGTCGTCATCGTGCAGCTCCGTCCAGCTTCCGGGGGTTCCCGGGCCGACCCTTCCGGCCCGTGCCCGGGACCCTACTCGATCGCCCGGCCAGGGGTTACCGTCGAGTAGCCCACGGGTGCGGCGAAGGCCCGGCGCGCTGAGCGCGCCGGGCCCTCACGGTGGGCTCAGTTGGCGGCCGCGTCCAGCCGGTGGCGGCCGTGCGGGTCGGCCTCCGGGCTGTCGTCGGGGGCGGTCAGGCCGCGGTGGCGGCCGTGGGTGTCCTCCGGGGTGGCCTCGTCGGCGCCGTGGTCGCTGGTGTCGGTGAGGTTTTCGGACATCTCTCGTCTTCTCCGTGCGTGGGTGCAGGTCTGTGGTGCCGCACGGCACCGCCCGCCGTGACCGGTCCGGGCACAGGGCTGCCGAAACGATCAGCCCCGTTGGTCCGTCACCCTACTGGCGGACCACGACAACAACCTATCCAGCTGTCGGTGTGTCACACCTGCCGATCGACAGAGGGCCCCAACGGCCGCCCGGTCCGCAGGAAGCCGGCCAGCAGCTCGTGCAGCACCGCCGAACCCTCCTCGGCGAGCACCTCGTGCCCGGCGCCGGCCGCCTCCAGGTAGTGGAAGTCGCTCCCCTCCCGTCGCCCGAGCCGCAGCAACTCCTGCCGCAGCGCCCGCGACTGACCGACCGGGACGGCGTCGTCGCGGTCGCCGTGCACGACCAGCAGCGGCCCGGTGAGCCGGCCCGCCAGCCGCAGCAGATCGCGCGGACCGAACTCGTCCTCGATCGGCTCGGCGCCGCCCAGGCGGCTGATCAGCGCCCGGACCGGCGCGGTCGCCTCGGCCAGCAGCCGGGCGCCGGACAGGAACGGGGCCACCACCGCGCAGCGTGCCACCCGGTCGGCGGGCGCCAGCGCGGCGGCCAGCAGGGCGAGGAAGGCGCCGTAGCTGACCCCGAAGAGCGCGGGCGGTTCGAGTCCGAGCGCGGCCCGCTGCCCGGCCAGGCCCTCCAGCAGACCGAGCACGTCGGCCAGGTCGGGACCGCCCCAGGCGCCGCGGATCGCCATCGCGTGCGCGGTGCCGTAGCCGGTGCTGCCGCGCTGGTTGGGCGCGAGCACGGCCAGGCCCTCGGCGGCCATCCGCTGCAGCGCCGGGTCGAACTCCAGCCGCCAGGCGTCGGCCGGGCCGCCGTGCAGCGCGAGCACCAGCTGGGGGCTGCTCAGCCAGGCCTCGCCGCCGTAGACCACGGCCTCGATCGGACCGGCGGGGCCGGCCAGCTCCAGGCAGTGCGCGCGCTGCCAGCGGCTGCCGTCGGGCGGCGCGGCACTGCCGTCCAGCCGCCAGCCCGCCGCCGGCACCCCGGCTCCGCCGGGCGCCCCCGGCACTGCGCTGCCCCGGGGTGCCCCTGGCACTGCGCCGCCCCTGACCGCTGCCGGCACTGTGCTAGCCCTGATCGCCCTTGGCAATACCGGCCCGGGCGGCGCCGCCGGGTTGGGCACCATCCGCGCCCCGGTCAGCGGTGCCAGCGGCAGCGGCAGCGGCCCGCCCGCAGCCGCCACCCCGGCGCCGCCGAGCAACTGGTCCACCATCAGCGTGGCCAGCCCCGCCGGACGGTCCGGCGCGGAGTACGGCATCCGCAGCCCGGCCGCCGACCAGTGGCCGACCGCCCCGAGCCGGCCCGGCGGCACCGCCAGCGGCTCCAGCCGTCCGGTCGAGGGCCGCCACAGCGCCAACGCCGAGCCGGCGCCGTGGTCGATCTGCACCGCCACCCGGACCTCCTCGGCCGCTCCGGCGGCGGGCTCGAGCGCCACCGGGCGCAGGAAGAGCCCGGGCACGTGCAGGCAGTCGGGGAACCGGACGGGCTCCGCGCTGCCCAGCACGCCCCAGCCGAGCCGGTCCTCGCCGGGGGCGTTACTGCGCAGCAGCAGGAAACGGGTGTCGGGGTCGAAGAGCACCAGACGGTCGTTGCTGCCCGCGGCGATCTCCAGCAGCGGGGTGACGGTGCCGAGCCGCAGGTCCAGCACCACGCTCTTGACCACGCCGGACTGCAGCCGGTCCAGTACGAGCAGCCGGCCGGTGCGGTCCAGCCACACCCCGCCGCCGTGCAGACCGGGGAACTCGGCGACCGGGCGCGGCGGGCGGCCGTCGGCGTAGACCAGCCAGGCGCGGGTGGCGGGCGTGCTGTCGGTGCCCAGGGCCACGGCGACCGGGCCGTCCGGGGCGCCGTGGACCGGCACCGGCAGCAGCCGCAGGCCCGGCATCCGCAGGGTCGCCAACGGCTGCTCCCGCTCGGCTCCGAGCAGCACCAGGTCGTGCCGTTCGCCCTCGTGCCGGACGGCCAGCACCCGGCCGTCCGGCAGCGCGACCAGCTGCGTGCGCAGGTTCTCGGAGCGCCGGTCGGCGAGCGGGAGCGGGGTGGGCCGCGCCGCCGCGCCCTCGGTCAGCCGCCAGCTCTCGGCGTACCAGCCACCGTCCGGTCCGGCCGCCAGGCAGGCGGCGTGCGAGCCGTCGGCCGCGAAGCCGAAGCTCAGCCGCCGCAGCGCGGGGGCGACCACCCGCAGCGCGGTGCTCATGCGCCGGCCACCGGGTCGACCCAGAGCCGGGGCCCGCCGTGCAGCAGCCGCAGCAGGAAGGCGAGCCCGCCGGCCGTCGTGGTGCCGTACCCCGCCGCACAGTCCGTGCCGCCTTCCTCCGGCAGCACCAGCAGCCCGTCCCGCAGCACCGCCCGGGCGGCCAGCAGGTCCGCCAACTCCTCGGCGCCGCGCCGGAACCGGGCCTCGCCGGTGGCTTCCGCGAGGTCCAGCAGGTACTCCCCGTCGCCGGCCGGGCCGTGGCAGCCGCCGGGGCCGCCGGGCCGGTGCCGGTCCAGCACCGCCTGCCCGGCCGCCACCGCCAACTCGCCGTGCGCCGGTTCGCCGGTGGTGCGCCAGAGCCGGACCAGGAAGCCGCCCACCCCCGAGGAGGCGCCGCACCAGTGCGCGCCGGGCACCGAGTCCGGGTCGTCCGCGCTGCGCGGCCACCAGGCGCCCGCGCCGTGCCGCCGTACGGTCGCGGCAAGGGTGGCGGCGGCCTGCCGGGCACCGGCCAGGGCCTCGGCGTCGCCGGTGGCCCGGTGGACGGCGAGCAGGAAGGCGCCGATGCCGGCCACACCGTGCCGGTAGTCGAGGTGGGTGCGGCCGGCCAGGCCGGAGTCGAAGGTCTCGGGCACCGGCCAGACCGTGCCGTACGGACCCTGCTCGGCCGCCGCCAGCAGGGGCCGGGCCACCCGCAGCGCGGCTTCGGGCTCGCCGAGCCGCAGACGTAGGAAGCCGGCGCCGGCCGCACCGTGGCAGACGTCCGGGCTGGGCCAGCGCGGCGGGATCGGCCGCGCCAGGCGACGGGCCCGAGCGGCCAGCGCCTCGTCCCCGAGCGCCTCGGCGGCGTCCAGCAGTGCCCAGGCCACCCCGGAGCGGCCGCAGTGCAGGCCGGGCGGCACCACCGGCTCGGACGCGCACCTGCGCTCGACCCAGGAAGCTGCCTGACGGACCGTCAACTCCAGCTCGGGCAGCGTCCCCAGGGCTCGGGCGAGGACCGCGAGCGGCCCTGCCGCGCCGTGCTGCCCGGTGCACGGGTCGGTGTGCTGCCCGCCCGGCGCGGCCGGCCAGAGCCGGTCGGGGCGTCGGGGTGTGGCGGTGACGGCCAGATGGCGCAGCCCGTCCTGCAGCACCCGCGCGAGCGGCTGTGGCCGCACCCCGCCGGCCGTCGGCTGGTCGGACGCCTCGGACGCCTCGGACGCCTCGGACTCATCGGGTTCCTCGGATCCCGAGGGGTCTGCTGCGGTCAGCGCCGCCCGCACCCGCTCCAGCGGCCACCGCTGCCCGGCGGCCGCCGCCCGCAGCCCCAGCACCAGGGGCGCCAGTCGCGCCGCCGTCCCGCCTTCCCGCGCCGCCAGGGCCAGCCAGCGGCCCAGGCGTTCGGGCAGCGGACGGGCCAGCGGCAGGCCCTCGGGCAGCACCGGATCGTGCCCCGTGGCCAGTAGGAAGAAGAGCCCGCCCAGCGCGAACAGGTCCGCCGCCGGATCGGCCGCCGGGCAGGCGTTCGACTGCTCCGGCGCCCGATACCCGTCGGCGCCCGCCGGACCCGCCACCACCCCCGTGGCGCAGGCGAGTTCGAGATCCGCCAGGCGCAGCGAGCCGTCCGGCAGGACCAGCACCTTGCTCGGCGAGAGGTCCCGCAGGACCAGTCCGGCGGCGTGCACGGCACCGAGCAGCTCGACCAGCGCCAGCGCCATCGGCCGCGCCGCCTCCCAGGGCACGTCCGGCGCGCCGTCCCGGCTCAGTCGGGCCGCCACCCAACTGTCCAGTGTCTGGCCCGGGATGTGCTCCTGCACCAGCAGCAGCGAGTCCCCCTGGGTGATCAGCGCCAGCGGCCGGGCGGTGAGCCCGAGCGGCGCCAACTCGGCGAGCAGCCGCGCCTCGTGGTGCAGCGCGGGGTGCGGGTCGGCGCCCGCCCGGTCCATCTCGAACTGCGTCGTGGCCTGCTTGACCAGCACGGTCCGGCCGTCGGTGGTGTCCGTGCCGAGGAAGACCCCGCCGTCGGCCGAGTGCCGCACCGCCGCCGTCAGCGCGTACCGCCCGCCGAGCAGCACCTCGCCGCCACGGGCTGAGCCTGCCCCGGCCGACCCCCTCCCTTCCACGGGGTCGACCACCCACGGCGGGCACTGGTAGTGCACCCGGCTGCCCGGCGCGAACGCCCGCTCGGCGAGCAGCGCCGGTCCGGGCAGGCCCTCGGTGGCCCGGTGCAGCTCGGGCAGCAGCCGCCGGAACTGGGCCTCGTCCAGTGGCTCGACGGTGATGAACTTCCCTGCCGAACCTCGTTCGCCGTCCCCGGAGTTGATCTCGTGCAGGCGGGCCCGGTCGGCGGCGAACCGGAAGCCGCACGGATCCTCGGCAAGCACCTCCGCCACCGACGCGAGCACCTCGGCGGCGACCGTGTCGGCCGCGCTGACATGGATCCTCCAGCCCGGTGCGGGCGGCGCGGGGGAGTCACCCGGCGGGCGGACGGTGCACCAGAAGCCGTCGAAGGCGGCCGTCCAGTCGCCCCGGACGCCCCCCGCCGCCGGCTCGGCGCCGGTGAGGCCGGCCCGTGCCACCTCCACCAGCGTGTCGTCCGCCGGAGCCCCGGTCCGCCACGTGTCCTGCCGTGGCGGTGCGCCCGTCCGCATTCGCTCCACTCTCCTCCTGGTGCTGCGCGCAGCACCGTGGATGGGCAACTCTCCCTCGTGACAGCGAAGTTACTTTCGGTGCGCGAACCACTCAACGCCCGCCGGGTCGCTTCACTCATAAGGGTGATCCGGATTCGTTTCGCCCACCGACCCCTGGTGCGCTCTGGCATGTCCGCCCAGAGCGCCTGCGCACGCGGGTTGACCCGGACCGGCCCCGGCACCCGTACGGCCCGTCCGTACCGCTGCGCGCGGTAGTCTCAACGGGTGCCGAAACTGTCCGAGGTCATCAACGCGCTCGACGAGCTCTACCCACCCCAGTGGGCGGAGTCCTGGGATGCCGTCGGCCTGGTCTGCGGCGATCCGGACGACCAGGTCCGCCGAGTGCTGTTCGCCGTCGACCCCGTCCAGGCGGTGGTCGAGGAAGCCGTGGCCTGGGGCGCCGACCTGGTGGTCACCCACCACCCGCTCTATCTGCGCGGCACCACCAGCGTGGCCGCCACCTCCTTCAAGGGCCGGGTGGTGCACACCCTGATCCGGGCCGGCATCGCCCTGCACGTCGCGCACACCAACGCCGACCACGCCGACCCGGGCGTGTCCGACGCGCTCGCCGAGGCGATCGGTCTGAAGACCACCGGCCCGCTGGTGGCCGACCCGACCGACCCGGCCGGCCGCCGCGGCAGCGGACGGATCGGCGAGCTGCCCGAACCGCTGCCGCTGGCCGCCTTCGCCGCCCAGGTGGCGGCCGGGCTGCCGGCGACCGCCACCGGCGTGCGGGTGGCCGGCGACCAGGACCGGACGATCCGTCGGGTCGCGGTCTGCGGCGGGTCGGGGGACAGCTTCCTCGCCGAGGCCCGGGCAGCCGGTGTGGACGCCTATGTCACCGCCGACCTGCGCCACCACCCGGCCTCCGAGGCCGCCGAGGCCGCCTCGGACCTCGCACTGGTGGACGCGGCGCACTGGGCCACCGAGTGGCCCTGGCTGAACCTCGCCGCCCGCGACCTCGGCGCCGCCGCCACCCGGCACGGCTGGCAGCTGGAGACCCGGGTCTCCACCCTGGTCACCGACCCGTGGACGGCCCACGCACCGATGCCGTACGTCGCGCAGTAGGCGCACCCCAAACAATCCGCTCGACCCCGTCACCTCAGGAGCCCTTCGCGTGAACTCCGCGCCCGCCGACCAGATCCGCCTCCTCGACCTGCAGGCCATCGACTCCAAGCTCGACCAGCTGGCCCACCGGCGCCGCACCCTGCCCGAGCACGCGGAGATCGACAAGGCCACCGCCGACCACACCGCCCTCAAGGACCTGGTGGTCGCCGCCGAGGCGCAGCAGGGCGACACCGCCCGTGAGCTGACCAAGGCCGAGCAGGACGTCGAGCAGGTCCGCTCCCGGGCCGCCCGCAACCAGCAGCGGATGGACTCCGGCGCGGTCACCTCCGCCAAGGACCTGGAGAACCTGCAGCACGAGGTCGGCTCGCTGGCCAAGCGCCAGGGCGACCTGGAGGACGTGGTGCTGGAGGTGATGGAGCGTCTGGAGTCGGCGCAGACCCGGGTCACCGAGCTGACCGCCCGGCTCGAGCACGCCGACGTGGTGCTCAAGGAGGCCACCGAGCGCCGGGCGGCCGCCTTCGGCGAGATCGACGCCGAGTCCGCCAAGGTGGCCCGCGACCGCGAGGCCGTGGCCGCGGTGATCCCCGCCGACCTGCTGAAGCTCTACACCCGGCTGCGCGAGCAGCAGGGCGGCGTCGGTGCGGCCCGGCTCTTCCAGCGCCGCTGCGAGGGCTGCCGGGTGGAGTTCGCCGTCTCCGACCTGAACGCGATCAAGGCCGAGCCCAAGGACGCCGTGCTGCGCTGCGAGAACTGCGGCCGGATCCTGGTCCGCACCGCCGAGTCGGGCATCTGACCCGATGGCGGCGCGCAGGTTCATCGTCGAGGCCGACGGCGGGTCCCGGGGCAACCCGGGCCCGGCCGGCTACGGCGCGGTGGTCCGCGACGGCGACACCGGGCAGATCATCGCCGAGGCCGCCGAGTACATCGGCCGGGCCACCAACAACGTGGCCGAGTACAAGGGCCTGATCGCCGGCCTGCGCGCCGCCCACGAGATCGACCCGGCCGCAGTCGTGGACGTCCGGATGGACTCCAAGCTGGTGGTCGAGCAGATGTCCGGGCGCTGGAAGATCAAGCACCCCGACATGCAGCCGCTGGCCGCCGAGGCCCGCACCGTCTTCCCGCCCGCACAGGTCGGCTACTCCTGGATCCCGCGCGAGCGCAACAAGGACGCCGACCGGCTGGCCAACGAGGCGATGGACGCGGGCAAGGCCGGCAAGCAGTGGGAGCCCGGGACCCGGCCCGCCGCGCCGGTGGCCGCCGTCGCCCCGGTGCTGGACGAGCCACTGCCCGAGCCCGCCGCGCCCAAGGCCGGCTGGGGTACGGCCGAACTCGGCACCGCCACCACCCTGGTGCTGCTGCGCCACGGCGAGACCGCGCTCACCCCGCAGAAGCGGTTCTCCGGCAGCACCGGCAGCGACCCCGAGCTCTCCGAGAAGGGCCGCTGGCAGGCCGAGCGGGCCGCCGAGGCGCTGGCCGCGCGCGGCACCGTGCAGGCCGTGGTCTGCTCGCCGATGCTGCGCACCCGGCAGACCGCCGAGGCCGTGGCGCTGCGCCTGGGCCTGGAGCTGCGGGTCGAGGAGGGGCTGCGCGAGCTGGACTTCGGCGCCTGGGAGGGCCTGACCTTCGCCGAGGTGCAGGAGCGCCACCCGGACGACCTCAACGCCTGGCTCGCCTCCAGCAAGGCCAAGCCGACCGGCAGCAGCGAGAGCTTCGCCTCGCTCGCCCAGCGGGTCGGGGTGGCCCGGGACAAGGTGCTGGCCCGCTACGCCGGCAAGACCGTCCTGGTGGTCTCGCACGTCAGCCCGATCAAGACGCTGGTCCGGCTGGCGCTGGGTGCGCCGCCCGACTCGGTCTACCGGATGGAGCTGTCCGCCGCCTCGATCTGCGCCGTCCAGTACTACAGCGACGGCAACGCCTCGCTGCGGCTGCTCAACGACACCAGCCACCTGCGCTGACGCGTCGTCAGCGCGGGCCGGCCAGTGGATCCCCGCGCAGTGGATCCCGCTCAGCGGATCCCGGCTCAGTGGATCTCGGTGACCACCACGTCCAGCTGCCAGGGCTTGCGTGCCGTGCCCTGGGCGGCGACCTCCACCGTGTAGCCCAACCCGCCGAGCACGTCCAGCAGTTCGCCGGGCGTGCTCGGCTCGGCGCCGGAGTTGAGCAGGTCGCGGACCAGCCGTCCCTTGGTGGCCTTGTTGAAGTGGCTGACCACCGACCGCTTGCCGTCCTTCTCCTGCAGCACCCGCACCGTCGCGGTGCGCCCGATCAGCTCGCCGGCCGGCTTCCACGAGGCCGCGTAGGCCGAGCTGCGCAGGTCGAGCACCAGCCCGTCCGCCTCGGCCGGCAGCACCTCGGCCGTCTCCCGCCGCCAGTACGCCCCGAGCGCGCCCAGCGGCGGCAGCTTCACGCCGCCCGAGCAGCGGTAGGCGGGGATCCGGTCGGACAGCCGCACCGCGCCCCAGAGCCCGGAGAAGACCAGCACCGAGCGCTCGGCCCGGGCGTACGCCGCCTGGTCCAGCTTGGCCAGGCCGAGCGCGTCGTACAGCACCCCGGTGTACAGCTCCCCGGCCGGTAGCGTGCCCGCCGTACGCAGTCCGGCGTTGCGGGAGATCTCCCCGCGCAGCCCCTTGCTCAGCCCGAGCACCTCCGCCGCCGTGTCCTCGTCCCCCCGGCACAGCTCCACCAGCGCGTCCAGCACCCGCCCCCGCGCCGCAGTCAGCCCCGGCAGCGAGAGCGCGCCCAGCTCCACCGGCGCCCCCTCGGGCGCGTCGGCCTTGCCCTCGGACGGCGGCAGCAGCACCAGGAACGGCATGCGGGGCTCCCTTCAACAGCTTAAACAATGTGTGTAATCTACCCGGCCGCCCGTCCGCCTCCCTACCATGGGCGGCAAGGGGGTAGGTCGATGTTCCACAGAGAACAGGTCGAGATCAACGCCGGACCCGAAGCGGTCTGGGCGGTACTCGCCGACGTCCAGGGCTGGCGCAAGTGGACGGCCTCGATCGAGCTGATCCGGCGCCGCGAGCAGGGCAAGCCCTTCGGGCTGGGGTCCGAGGCCTGGGTGAAGCAGCCACGGCTGCCCGGCGCGGTGTGGCGGGTGACCTCCTTCGAACCCGAGAGCTCCTTCGTCTGGGAGAGCCGCGCGCCGGGCGTGCACACGATCGCCGCCCACCACCTGCACGCCGGCCCGCAGGGCACCAAGGTGACCCTGGAACTGCGCCAGGGCGGACCGCTGGCTCCCTTCACCGGGCTGCTGCTCGGCCGGCTGACCCGCCGTTACCTGGCCATGGAGGCGGCCGGACTGAAGACCTTCTGCGAGGGCGTGGCCGCCACCTGACCGGCACTGTCCTCCCCTAGGCTGCGGTCATGCCCCGCCGCCTGCTGCGCGTCCGAGCCGCCGACCCCACCCGGATCAACGCCGAGCTGGACGAACTGCGCACCCGCCTGCAGATCGCTGCCGACTGGCCGGCCGCCGTGCTCGCCGAGGCCGAGCAGGCCGCGGCCAACCCCCGGCTGCCCGAGTACGACGCCACCGAGTTGCCGCTGTTCACCCTCGACCCGCCCGGCTCGCTCGACCTGGACCAGGCCATGCACCTGGCCCGGCGCCCCGGCGGCGGCTACCGGGTGCACTACGCGATCGCCGACGTCGCCGCCTTCGTCCGCCCCGGCGGCGCGATCGACACCGAGGCCCGCAGGCGGGTGCAGACCCTCTACTTCCCCGACCAGCGGATCCCGCTGCACCCCGCGGTGCTCTCCGAGGGCGCCGCCAGCCTGCTGCCCGGCCAACTGCGTCCGGCGCTGCTCTGGCAGATCGACCTCGACCCGGACGGCGCGGCGGTGCTTGCCGACGTACGCCGGGCCCAGGTCCGCTCCCGCCGCCGGCTGGACTACGCGGGCGTCCAGCAGGCGGTGGACGGCGGCCGCCCGGACGACCAGCTGACCCTGCTCGCCGAGATCGGCCTGGCCCGGGAACTGCAGGAGCAGGCCCGCGGCGGGATCAGCCTGCCGGTCCCCGAGCAGGAGATCGAGGCCACCAGCCACGGCTACCGCCCCACCTACCGGGCCCCGCGCCCCGCCGACGGCTGGAACGCCCAGATCTCGCTGCTCACCGGCATGGCCGCCGCCGAGCTGATGCTGGACGCCGGCGTCGGGCTGCTGCGCACCCTGCCTGCCGCGCCCGAGTCCGCGTACGCCCGGCTGCGCCGCTGCGCGCACGCGCTGTACGTCCCCTGGCCGGCCGAACTGCCGTACGGCGCGCTGATCCGCTCGCTCAACCCGCACCTGCCGCACCACGCCGCCTTCCTCAACGAGTGCACCGGCCTGCTGCGCGGCGCCGGCTACCACGCCTTCGACGCCGGCCGCGAGTTGCCGCCGCCCACCGACCCGGGCCACGCCGCCCTCGCCGCGCCGTACGCGCACTGCACCGCCCCGCTGCGCCGGCTCGCCGACCGCTACGCGCAGGAGATCTGCGTCGCGGTGGCGGCGGGGGAGGAGATCCCGGACTGGGTGTGCGCGGGGCTGGACTCGGTGCCCGCGCTGATGGCCACCGGCGACCGGCGGGCGCACGAGGTGGAGCGGGCCTGCGTGGAACTGGTGGAGGCCGAGCTGCTGCGCGGGCGGGAGGGCGAGGACTTCGACGCCATAGTGATCGACACCGACGAGAAGCGGCCGGCCCGCGGCACCGTGCAACTCGCCGAACCCGCGGTACGGGCCCGCTGCGAGGCCGCCGAGGGCCACCGACTGCCGCTGGGCGAGCGGATCCGGGTGCGGCTGACCCTGGCGGACCCGGTCACCCGTACCGTGCGATTCGCCCCGGCCTGACCGGCTAGGATGACCGCACGGCGGAAGAGTCGGCCGGGCGGTCGCGACGGGTCCTCACGGGCCCGCCGAGGAACGTCCGGGCTCCACAGAGCAGGGTGGTGGGTAACGCCCACCCGGGGTGACCCGCGGGACAGTGCCACAGAAAACAGACCGCCTACCTCGGTAGGTAAGGGTGAAACGGTGGTGTAAGAGACCACCAGCGACCGAGGTGACTCGGCTGGCTAGGTAAACCCCACTCGGAGCAAGGTCAAGATCGGGACCCTCGGGTCCCGTGCGCGGGTGTTCGAGGGCTGCTCGCCCGAGCTCGCGGGTAGACCGCACGAGGCTGTCGGCAACGGCAGCCCTAGATGGATGACCGCCTCCCCGGGCCGCGCAAGCACCCCGGGAGACAGAACCCGGCGTACAGGCCGGCTCCATCCGCCGTACCAGGGGCTTTGCCCCCGGAAGGGCCTCTGACCTGCGTCGGAGGCCCTTTCCGATCTTTCAAGGGCTTGCCGTGTTACGCGGCGAAAAGTCCCTCGAAAGTCCCTCGGACAGCGCCGAAAGTCCCTGAAAAGTCCCACGGATTGATCTTGGTCTATGTCCTCGGGCCGGCCTGCAGCCATCACCGGAGTCGGTCGCTTGAGAGACGAAGGGCCGGGGCAGCTTGAGGCTGCCCCGGCTGCGAGAACGGCTTGCGCGGTCGAGGCCGAGCGGGGAGTCTCGCGCCGCCGCCTATAGGAATGCCGGGCAGGCCACGGCGCCCCCGCCGGGATGCTGCCTGTATGGCCCAGAAGGTTCGTCCTGCCGGGCAGGGCGTTTTTATAGCCGAAGTGACGCTGACCCCCGTACCGTGAGGACCAGGAAAAGGGGAGAGGTGAAGCGATGACCATCGAGTCGCCGGAGCGGCTTGACCTCCACCGGACGGGTCAGGAGGCGAAGGCGCTGACCCTGGTGGCAGCGGAGGAGGCCGTCCGCTTCGCCGAGAACGTAGTGGTGCGCCTCTGGGACGCCCTATCGGATGCCGACCGTGAGCGCGCCCGCCCGGTTCGCGACGCCGTCAAGGTGATCCTTATCGTTCACGTCTCCCAGGATCCGGAGCACGAGCATTGGGTGCAAGAGAGCGTGCGCGGGCTGCTGGAGCCGCGGATCTCGCACCAGGCTGACCGGTGGTGGGAGCAGGTCCTGGACGGCACCGTTCTCGCGCACGCCAAGATCGAGGCTTCCGTCGAGGGCGAGACCGCTGCCGAGGCCGCGAAGCGTCGCATCCTGGAGAGCACCGAGAAGGCTCGAGCCGGTGGTGTCAGTGCGACTGCGGTTCTGCGGGAGATGCGGAGCCGAGACCGTCAGCTGGGCAAGCGGTACGCTCCGGTCAAGGACACCAAGGCCAGCCGGGAGCGTCAAGAGGAGTTCCGCAAGGCGGTCGGTCTGTGACTGAGCGCCCTTTTCTACTGGACGCATCCGCCGTGCTCGCCTGGGCGTACGACGAGGTCGGGGGTAAGGACATTGGTGATCTTCTCTCCCGGTCGGTGATCACCGATGTGAACCTGGCCGAGGTGATCAGTACTGCCATGCGTCTGGAAATCGGCAATCCTCAACAACTGGCGGAGGATCTGGTGGCCGCCGGCCTGGAGGTAATCCCGGCGCAGTTCGCGCCGCTCCGGCTGGCGGAGTTGGTGAGACTGCCCAGGATCCAGTTCGCCGGTGACAACAGCGAGCCTCAGAAGGCGGAACTTTCGCTCGGCGACGCCATCTGTATCGCCACGGGTGAACAGCTCGGTGAGGTGGTCGTCATCACCGGCGAACGTGGCTGGAAGGAGTTTCATGACCGCGGGGATGTGCGGGTCGTCATCCAGCTCTTCCGCTGATCACCCACCACAGTTGCCCCGGGATGCCCGACTCTGGCGAGGGGCATGCCACGCCCGGCGGCCCAATACGCCCCTGGGCTACGGGGCGGCAGCATGCTTGGGGAGCCTTACCGGACGTGTCCCTCACCGGCCTGGCTGCCCCGGTTCTTCTCCTCTTCCAGTGCTTTCCTCACTTCGTCCACGTAGGAATGGACCCAAGGGACGTACTCCGAGTCGACGGCGTTGCACAGTCCGGTGAGGAGCTGGACGGCCTCGCGCCGGTACCCGTCCATTCGGCCCAGCTGCCTGGCCGCGCTCACGCGGTCGTGGCTGTTGAGGGCGCGGTCCTTGGCCAGGCGGATCAGGAGCGCGGCGCCGGCCTCCCGGTGCCCGTCCACACGCGTCAACTCCTCTGCCGCAGTTACGCGATCGTGTGCGCTGAGCGTGGCGTCGTCGGCGAATGCCGTCAGCAGTTCGGCTCCGGCCTCCCGGTATCCGTCGACACGCGTCAACTCTCGGGCCGCGCATCGCCGGAGATGGCCGTCGGCAGTGGCGTCGTGGGCGACGCCGGTCAGGAGCGAGGCACCGGCCTCGCGGTAGCCGTCCGCTGCGGCCAGAGCCCCGGCCGCCCTGGTCCGCTCCCACACTGTGAGGCTGGTGTCGTGGGTGAGGCCCGTCAGGAGAGTCGCGCCGAGCGCCTGGCAGCCGTCCACCCCGATCAGTTTGCGAGCTGCGCCCAGGCGCTGCGTGCTGCTCAAGGTGGTGTCGCGGACGAGGCGGGACACGAGGGCAGCACCGGTTTCCCGGTGATCGGCCAGTTCGAGCAGTCCCTCGGCCGCCCGCAGGTGCCACGAGTTGTCGTGCAGGGTGGGGTCGGTGGCGAGGCGAGTGAGAAGCGCGGCACCGACGTCGTGGAAGTCGTCCATTCGGGCAAGGGCCCTGGCCGCGTCCACCCGACTGCCGTCCTCATGGAAGGTGTGATGCTGCTCCTTGAGGCGCCGCAGCTTCGACCACCATCGCTTCGACGGCTTCGCTGTGGGGGTCTCGGCGAGGCGGACCAGACGCGCAGTGCCGGCCTCCCGGTGCCCGTCCAGTGCCGCCAAGACGGTGGCCGCCCACACACGCCCGGTCCGGTCGACGGCGTCGTCGTCGGTGAGTCGGGTCAGAAGGGTGGCGCCGGTTTCCCGGTGTGCGCCCAGGCCGGCCAGGGCTTTGGCCGCGCCGATGCGGTCGTGGCTGTCGAGGGCGGTGTTCTTGGCGAAACGGGCCAGCAGCGCGGCGCCGCTCTCGCGGTGCTCCGCCACCCCGGCCAGGGCCTCGGCCGCGGCCACGCGATAGCGGTCGTCGAGCGAGGTTTCCTCGGTGAAACGGGCCAGCAGCGCGGCGCCGGCCTCCCGATGCCCGTCCACGGCGGTCAGCGCCTCGGCTGCCCTCACACGGGCATACCCGTTGCCGTCCCGCTGTGTGGTCGCAAGCCGCTTCGGCAACCGGCTTCGCCGCGGTGTCGGCCACTCGCCCGTGGTGTCGTCGGCGAAGTGGGTCAGGCGCGCGGCACCGTCCTCGCGGTGCCCCGCGACCCGGGCCAGAGCCTTGGCCGCGCTCACGCGCTGATAGTTGTAGAGCGAGGTGTCGTCGGCGAGGCGCGTCAGGAGCGCGGCACCGGCCTCCCGGTGCCCGTCCGAGAAAGCCAGGGTCTCGGCCGCGCGCACGCGCTCGGTGCCGTCAAGGGTGCGGTCGTCGGCGAGCCGGGCCAGGTCGGCGGTGTCGGGCGATTGATCTCCACCGCCCGAGTCCGCCATCAGGTCATCCATGATCCTCCAGAGGTCAGAACGTGTGCTCATCCAGGAGACGTTGTAGCGGACGCTGCGCCGTGGGCGGCAGGCCCGAAAGACCGATACGCGAACCGAGCGATCAGCGGGGGGCCAGGACGGCGATGTCCGAGCCGAAACCGACCACCAACCTCCCGTCCGGCGCTACCGCCAGTCTCCGGATACCGGCTGGAAAGGCGTACTGGCCGATCTGCTGCCCTGCGGTTGCGTCCCACACCCGCACGGTTCTGTCGTCGCCTCCGGTGGCGACGACAAGGCGGCCGTCCAGCATCCCCGCCGCAGCTGCCCACACGTCGCTGGTGTGTCCCGTCAAGGGCGACCCCATTGGTTCACCCGTGGCCGTGTCCCACAGGTGGACCGTATTCGTCCCGGAACTGGTCAGGATGACGTTGCGGCCTTCGACCGTTGCCAGGGCGAGGGCGCGGGCGCGGTCCTCCTTCGGCTGCACTCCGATCCATTGGCTCGTGGACAGGTCCCACACACGTCCTTCCCGGGTCACGGCAACGAAGCGGCCCTCCAGTACCGCAAAGAAATGGATGTTCACGAGGGTGTACTCCCTCGTCGACCGTCCGTGCAGCTCTTCCCGGTCGGCCAGGTCCCAGATCCGCACCGCCCGGTCCACGTCGCGCGTGAGGAGAGTGGGTCGCCCCTCCACCATCCCCACCGTCAGCAGGTCCACGTTGCCCGTGTAGTCGGCCAGAGGGGCACCGAGCTGTCCCCCGTCGTCGAGGGATCGGATCCGCACTTTCTTGTCCGAGTCGCCGGTGACGATGACGCAACGGCCGTCCACGACGGCTGCGGTGAACACTCGCACGTACCCTGCGTGACCAGTCAGCCGGCTGCCCGTCTCCATGTCACCGTCGAGGTCCCAGATCCGAACTGATCTGTCGTCGCCCCCGGTGACGGCGAGGTGACGTGCCTTCACCACTGGCATCGCCGTTCCCCGCACGGCGCCCAGGTGGCCGATCAGCGGCGGGTACAGAGGCTTGAGGGTGGACAGATCCCACACCTTGACCGGCCCATGACCGCCGACGAGGGCGGCGGGGCGGCCGTGGAGCACCCCCACGGCCGCCGTTTCCACGAATCTGGCCGGAACGGGCTCTCCGGCCTGCTCGCCCGTGGTCACGTTCCAGACGCGCACCTCGTAGGCGTTGGCGCTGACAGCTATCGGGCACTCCAGGGCCGGATCGGTGACCAGGAACTGCGCCTGGGCATTGAGGCTCAGGCTGACGCAGTGCCCTGCCTCCCCGTCGCCGCTGGTTGCCAACGTCCGGTCGGACTCCTGGTCTGCGAACACGGGAAGCCACTCGGAAGGGTCGCCCACGGGACCGACCTCCCGCCCCGTGATCAGGTCCCACCACCGGAGGCTTTCCTCCCCCGTGATGGGGTCTGCCGCCCCGAGTTCCTTGCAGTGGCTGGTGACAGCCACGGGACGGCCGCCGAGCACCGTCGTCGCCAGAGCGGACACGAAGCCGGTGCGAATGGTCACGGGCTCACCGTGCTGGGTGAGGGCGGCAAGATCCCACACCAGCAGCACGTCGTCGGTGCCGGCGCCGACCGCGACCGGGCGGCCCTCGGCCAGTCCGGTGGCGAGCGATTTCACCCAGGAGTCGTTGTCGGCGTGGAACGCGCCGAGCGGTTCTCCCTCGGCCAGGTCCCACACTCGGACGGCGCCCTCGGTGCCGCTGGTCACAGCAACGGGACAGCCGTCCAGCACCGCCGTCGTCAGCGCACGCACCGCGCCGGTGTGCTCGGTCACGACCTGGCCGAGTTTCCTGCCCGTTGCCAGATCCCACCAGTGCAGTGTGCCGTCCTCGCAGCCGGCGACGGCGAGCCCGCGGCCCTCCACGGCCGCCGTCGACACCACAGCCACCTCGGCCGGCACAGGCAGCGCATACCGCAGCCGGGAGTCCAGGCCGTTGCCGGTCGCCCACTGCACGACCCAGGGATCATCCGCTTCCTGACGGACGGCCACCTCGGCGATGCTTCTCGCCAGCTCGCGGTTTCCGTACCGGGCGGCGTCCAGCGCGAGTACCTGCCGCCGCACCCCTGCACTGGCCCCACGATGCACATGCCCTGACGTCCGGTACACGGCAGCCGCCGTCACCTCCTCCTGCCCGGCGGCACCGTCCAACGCCGCCAGAACCTGCTCCGGGTCGCCAGTCACCAGCCACCCCGGATCGGACAACCGCCCACCCACCACCGCAACCTCACGGGCCGGACGACCGCTTTGAAAATCACCAGACATGACCGGCACCGTAACCTCCCCACCCGCCACGCCGCTGGCACCAAAGCAAACTTCAGTAGCAACATACGTATTTCCCCGCGCGTGCTGCCATCACTCACCACGAGAGGAGGAAGAGGACGCGATCTGGGGCGTGCCGGGGGTCCGGGTGCGGCGCATCGACCGCCAGGGGCTTCACCTCGGGCTGGTCCACACTACGGCCCACCTGGCACAGCCGACTTACGAGCGCGGAGCCGGCCGTCCACTCAGCCAGGAGGTGGTCTCCGCCTTGAACGCTGGGCTGTCCCTCCCCGAGGTCGCCGACGTGGCGGCCCAGATCGGCTATCCGGTTATGGACGGCCCTACTGCGTGACCAACAGAGGCGGATTCCGGCGTCGTATCCAGTCGCGAGAGGATCGGCACGACAGGGGAAGCCGAGGAGTCCGGATGGCTGGTCAGACGGCAAGGATCGAACCGCTGTACCGCACTCACCGCTGACCCGCGGAGCCGTGGCACATGGACCGTGATCATTTCGCCCTGCTGGAAGCAGCACGCCGCGCCCTGCCGGACGGGTTCACCGACCGCCGGTTCGGTGAGCGGATCCGGATCCCGAAGCCGTTCGACTTCGACCTGGACACCGAGGGGCTGATTCCGTACCAGGTCTGACCCGGGTCGGACGTCACGCGTTCGGTATGGTCCAGACATCATGCGTTCGATATGGAGAACACTCGATCGCGGTCTGCTGCGCGACATCGCCCTGGTCGGCCTGGCCGTCGGGGTGATCGGCGTGTCCTACGGTGCGATCGCCGTGGCCGCCGGTTTCCCGCTCTGGCTGCCCGTCCTGATGAGCACCCTGGTCCTGGCCGGGGCCTCCGAGTTCCTCTTCATCGGGATCGTCGCGGCCGGCGGCAGCCCGATCGCGGCCGTCGCCGCCGGACTGCTGGTCAACGCCCGGCACCTGCCGTTCGGCCTGTCCCTGCCGGACGTCCTCGGCGGCGGCTGGCGGCGGCTGCTCGGCAGCCATGTGATGAACGACGAGAGCGTGGTCTTCGCGCTCGCCCAGCCCGACCTGGCGCGCAAACGGGCCGCGTACTGGGCCTGCGGGGGCGCGGTGCTGGTCTGCTGGCCGACCGGCGCGCTGCTCGGTGCACTGGCCGGCTCCGCGGTGCACGGCACCTCCGCTCTCGGCCTGGACGCGATGTTCCCCGCGGTGCTGCTCGCCCTGGTGCTGCCGGCCCTGCGGGACGGCGCCAAGCGGCGCTCGGCGCTCACCGGCGCGGTACTCGCCCTGGCCGCGGCCCCGTTCCTGCCGGCCGGACTGCCGGTGCTGCTCGCGCTGGCCGGCCTGGCGGTCCCGGGGCCGCGTGCCCGTACGGAGGTCGCCGGGTGAACCACCACACCACCCTGGTCGTCGCCGCCCTCGCGCTGGCCGCCGGCACCTTCGCCTTCCGCCTCGCCGGCCCGCTGCTGCGCAGCCGGGTCACCTTCCCGGCGCGTGTGGAGAAGCTGCTGGAGACCGCCTCGGTGGTCCTGCTGGTCGCCCTGGTCGCCACCACCACGCTCTACGAGGGCCACGGCTGGGCCGGATACGCCCGCCCGGCCGGCGTCCTGGTCGGCGGGGTGCTGGCCTGGCGCAAGCTGCCCTTCCTGGTGGTGGTCCTGGCGGCGGCGGGCACCACCGCGGTGCTGCGCCTGGCGGGCGTCGGCTGAGCACCGGGTCGCCCCGGTACCCCCGAACGGGGGACACCGCGCGCGAGGCGTGAGGTGACGGGGTGTCATGGGAGGTATGGCACACCGACAGCACTGGATGATCCGCTTCACGGACGAGTTGATGACCCTCACCAGCGACCTGACGCAGGAGCAGGCCGCCGACTTCGTGCGGCGGGTGTATCTGGCCGGGCACGAGGCAGGGGTGGCCGAGGCGGCGGAGGAGAGCCGGCGGGAGGGGGAGTAGCGGGGCGGGGCCCGAGTGGCCGGGAGGCTGGGAAAGTGGCCGGGAGGCTGTGCGAGTAGCGGGCGCCGGGGGCCCGGGCCCCTGTGGCGCCGGACCGCTCGCGCGATAACCTGCACCATTCGCACACCAGTGGCCCCCAGCTGAGGCAACCCGATGGAAGGCACCATGGCCGAGACCCGCGAGACCGCGATCCCGACCCAGCGGGTCCCCACCTGGGGCCGCGCCACGCGGGTCGCCCGGGCAGCGCGCGCCTCCCGGCTCGGCGGCGCCCTGCCGCACCTGCTGCTGGCCGTCGCCTTCCTCGCCGCCTACAGCCTGCTCGCCCTGGTGCGCTACTACCGGTTCGGCTCGCCCTCCTGGGACCTGGGCATATTCACCGAGGCGGTCAAGGGCTACGCGCACTTCGGCGCGCCGGTCCTGTCGATCAAGGGTCCGGGCTTCAACGCGCTGGGCGACCACTGGTCGCCGATCCTGGCACTGCTCGCGCCCGCGTTCTGGCTGGTGCCTTCGGCGGCCACGCTGCTGGTCGCGCAGGCCGCACTGTTCGCCTGGTCGGTCGGCGTGGTCTCGGACACCGCCGCGCGACTGCTGGAGAGCCGCAACCGCGGCCTGCTGATCGGCACCGCCTACGGGCTCTCCTGGGGTCTGCAGCGCGCGATCGACGCCGAGTTCCACGAGATCGCCTTCGCCGTCCCGCTGCTGGCCATGGTGGGCCGTCAGCTCCTGCTCCGGCGCTGGGAACGGGCCGCCTGGTGGGCGATGCCGCTGGTGCTGGTCAAGGAGGACCTCGGGCTGACCGTGGCGATGGTCGGCGTGCTGCTGATGCTCACCGCGCGGCGCTGGTCCACCGGCGCGGTCATGGTGCTGTTCGGGCTGGGCTTCACCGCGCTGACCATCGGCGCGCTGATCCCGCACTTCAACCCGCACCACCAGTTCGACTACTGGTCCAAGCTGCCGGGCGGCAGCCACCCGCACCTGTGGCAGGTGCTGAGCGGCCCGTTCACCCGGCTGACGGTCTGGAAGACGGTCGGCTGGCTGTTCGGCATCGTCGGGTTCCTGGCGCTGCGCTCACCGCTGGTGCTGCTCGCGCTGCCCACCCTGGCCTGGCGGTTCGGCTCCTCCAACTCGATGTTCTGGGGGCCCGACTGGCACTACAACGCGACCCTGATGCCGATCGTCTTCCTGGCCCTGGTGGACGCCGTGGCCCGGTTGCGCCGCTCGGAGCGCTCGCTGTTCAAGGGCTTCGCCGACTCGATGGTGCCGGCCGCCCCGGCGATCGCGGCGGCCTGCCTGGTCAGCCTGCCGGTCGGACTGGGCGGGCTGGGCGACCCGGCGGCCTGGTCCGGCGGCCGGCACGCGGCGGCGCTGCGCGCCGCGATCGACGCGATCCCGCCGGGCGTCCGGGTGGAGGCCTCGATGGCGCCGCTGGCCCGGCTGGCCGCCCGCGACGACGCCTACTGGCTGGGCGGCAGCAAGCCCACCCCGCCGGACTACCTCTGCGTGGACCTGGCCGGCTGGGAGGGCGGGCCCACCGACCTGCCCGGCTATGGCGCTGCCCTGCACCCGGGGACCAGCTACTACGTGATCTTCAAGCAGGACCAGGTCGTCGTGTTGAGGAAGCAGTGACCCGCTGACTCAGGACGACAGGCACGGGCAGCTGGTCATCAGCGCCTTGACGTTGGCCACGTAGCCCGGGTTCGGGATCACCGAGGTGCCGGTGGTGACGCCGGTCGACGGGTCGGTGGTGCTGGTGTAGTGCACGTTGCCGGCGCCCGCGTTGTAGGCGGCGATCACCAGGTCGAGCAGCGGGTTCTTGCCGGTGACCGGGTCCGGGGACAGGTCGTACTTGCCGCCGAAGTCCGAGTCGCCGTAGTACGCGACCAGTTCGTCCAGCAGCTCGGCGCCGAGGTCGGTGTTGCCGGCCAGTGTCTGGACGTCGTTCTTGGTGGCGAACTTGCCGTTCATCCAGGTCGCGGTGGCCGGCATGATCTGCATGGTGCCGATGCCGCCGTCGCAGGCCAGGATCGCGGACTTCCAGCCGCTCTCCTGCCAGGCGACCGCCTTCAGCAGGGCGACCGGCAGCGGCGGCAGCTTGTCGGTCCCGCCGTTGCCCAGCGTCAGGGTGCGGGTCTTGCCCGCGGCGGCGGTGAGCGCGGCGGCGACGTCGGCGGGGGCGGCGTTGCTGCCGGTGAAGCTGGGCGCACAGGTGCTCTGCGCGGCCGGGGTGTGCGCGGGGACCGGCGGCGGCGGGGCGACCGGGCCCGGTTTGGCGGTGGGCGCCGGCGCGGCGCTCACCGCGGCCTGCGGCTTGGCGGTGGACGGCGTGGCCGAGGCGGACGCGCTGGCGGAGGGGTGTCCGGAGGCGCTGCGGGAGGCACTGGGCGACGGGCTGTGCGAGGCGCTGCCCGAGGCGGACGGCGAGGCACTGGCCGAGGCGGAGGGCGAGGCCGACGGGGTGGGCGAAGCGGAGGCCGACAGGTCGGTCGCCGCCGCCGGGGCCGCACTCGGCGCGTCCGCCACCGTCACGGTCTGGTGCTCGCCTCCGGTCCCGGAGCCGGACAGGGCGTAGGCACCGCCCACGCCGACCACCGCCACCGATATCAGGCCGGCCGCAGCCTTCTGGCGCCTGCTGATCCGCATGATTCCCCCCGGGTCCGCAACAAAGAGCTAGGCGACGGTCTTGGCCGGCCAGTCAAATCGGCCAGTCAAAGAGGCGACAGCCTACCGACCGCCCGTCACGCACCCGTCGCCGGGCTACCCGTAGGAGGCCGCCAACTCCTGCAGCGCGGCCAGCGCACGCTCCGCGTCGGCGGCCCCGACGAAGAGGTGGTCGTGGTGGAAGCCGGCCACCACGTTGCAGCTGATCCCGTGCTCGGCCAGCCGCCCGGCGACGGCCGCCGTGAGCCCCACCGCCTCCAGCGCCGAGTGCACCCGCAGCGTGATCCAGGCCGCCACGTACCCGTACGTCAGCCCCAGCGCGTCCGCCTCGGCCTGCTCCACCACCACCGTCACGCCCTCGGGCTCGGCCACCGTCACCACCGGCCGCAGCCCGGCGGGCGCCCGCCCCGGGAAGGTGCAGTAGACGAAGCGGCCCTCGTTGAGCACGGGCTCCATGGTCGCGAGCAACGTCCGTAGATCCTTTTCACCGGCCATGCCCGCCACCGTAGCCGCCGGGACGCGTCAGATCGGGGTGCCACTCGTAAGCCGTTGACGACCGACACTCACCGATATATCGTTGAGGCATCGAGACAGTACGAAAGACGATCGCGATCCTGTTCTGAAGGGTCGTTGGAGCTCTCGTGCAGTCTGAAATCAGTAAGCTCGAAGGGGGTGCGCATCATGCGCATGGAGAACTCATCGCGCCGCGGACACCGTCGCCGTGGCCCTCGTTCCGGCGAGCTGCCGGGCGAGTTCGAACAGCGGCGCGGGGCCTACGGCCCGCCGGTACCGCCCGGCGGTCCGTTCGGTGGTGGCCCCTTCGGGGGCGGCCCGTTCGGCGGGTTCGGGGGACCGTTCCGGGGTGGCCCGGGCGGGCGTGGTCGTGGGCGGCACGGCGGGCGAGCCCGTCGTGGCGACGTCCGGGCCTCGCTGCTCGCGCTGCTGAAGGAGCGCCCGATGCACGGCTACGAGATGATCACCGAGATCGGCGAGCGGACCTCGGGCCACTGGCGGCCCAGTCCGGGATCGGTCTACCCGACCCTCCAGCTGCTGGAGGAGGAGGGTCTGATCGAGGCTCAGGAGACCGGCGGCAAGCGCCTGTTCACGCTGACCGAGACCGGTCGCACGGAGGCCGAGTCCGCCTCCGCCGAGCCCTGGCTGGAGGCCGGGCGCGGAGTGGACTGGGAGGCCGTGCAGGAGGTGGGCCAGACCATGGCCTCACTGGACCAGGCGATCCGCCAGGTGATGACCACCGGCACCGAGGAGCAGCGCAGCAAGGGCCTGGCGGTCCTGGTCGAGGCCCGCAAGAAGCTCTACCTGATCCTGGCCGACGCCGAGGGGTAGGGCACAAGAGTCAGTCGGAGTCCGGCGCCCGGTACTCGTAGCGCCAGCGCGAGCGCCCCTTGGCGTCGTACTCCTTGGCCCGGACGTACACCAGCGTCCGGGCCGGCTCGTCCCCGTGGGCGGGGACCGGGACCCGGTAGACCTTGGGCACGTTGTTGAACGGAGTCAGCGCGATCGGCAGCACCCGTCCGTCCAACGGTCCGCCGACGAACTCGGTGTCCGAGCTGCGCATCGATCCACACTCCTCTTCTCAACGGGCCAAGCTTCGCACCAGCGGCGGAGGGTTCCCAAACACCCCCCGGTCGGCGTCGCCCGAATGCTCCCTTATCCTGCTCTGTACGCCCCCGGGCCTCAGGGCCGGTCTCTGGGATCTGCCCCGGGTCAGCGGCCCCCTGCGAGCGCGCCGCGGACCGAGGCGTCGGCCGCCCCGGTGACCCCGGTGCCGGCTGCCCGGTGAACCACCGGGCGCTCCCGGGAAGCCGCGGGCAGTGCCTGGCGTTGCGTCGGTAGTTGCGTCGAACGCTGTGTCACACCAGTCACAGCCGTGCGGAAGGGGCCCGATGGAAGCCAGCAGCAGGTGGTCGGCATGGTGGCGGCGCGATCGTCAGCGCACCGGGGCCGACGCAGGCGGCGCTGACTCCCCGGCGGCCCGACTCGACCTGCTGCTCGCCGCGGTCCGGGTCGGCTTCCCGGTGGCGCCGGCCGCGCACCCGGCCGGCTACCGCTGCTCCTGCGACCGGGTCGGCTGCCCGGCCCCGGCCCAGCACCCGGTCTCCTTCGCCTGGCAGTCGCAGGCCACCACCGATACCGAGCAGCTCACCCGCTGGCTCTCCCGCGACCCGCAGACCAACTTCATCACCGCGACCGGCCGGGCCCACGACGTCCTCGACGTCCCGGCCGAGGCCGGTCGCCTCGCATTGGCCCGGCTCACCGAGCTGGGCGTGGAGGGTCCGGTGGCGGCCGTCGGCGAGGAGCGCTACCTCTTCTTCACCGCCACCCGCGGCACCCCGGAGGACGAGGACGAGTGGTGGTCGAGCGCCCTCGACACCCACCCGGACACCGTCTCCGAGCACCCGGGCCTGCGCTGGCACTGCCGCGGGTCCTACACCCTGCTGCCGCCGGCCGCGCTGCCCGACGGCTCGGAGGTCCGCTGGCTGCGCGGGCCCGAGCAGCCACTGCCGGACCCGCTGCGGGTGCTGGACGTGCTCACCGACGCCTGCACCGAGGTGGGCGCGGTCGCCGAGGAGCAGTGGCTGATCGGGTAGCGCCCGGCCGGGCCGATCACGGCAGGGTGAGGATCTCCGCGCCGTCGGCCGTCACCAGCAGGGTGTGCTCGAACTGCGCGGTGCGCTTGCGGTCCTTGGTGACCACGGTCCAGCCGTCCGGCCAGATCTCGTAGTCGTAGGTGCCGAGGGTGAGCATCGGCTCGATGGTGAAGGTCATCCCGGGCTTGATCACCTCGGTGGCCCGCTCGCTGTCGTAGTGCGGGATGATCAGGCCGGAGTGGAACGAGGTGTTGATCCCGTGCCCGGTGAAGTCGCGCACCACGCCGTAGCCGAAGCGCTTGGCGTAGGACTCGATCACCCGGCCGATCACGTTGACCTGCCGGCCCGGCTTGACCGCCTTGATCGCCCGGTCGAGTGACTCCCGGGTGCGCTCGACGAGCAGCCGCGACTCCTCGTCCACATCCCCGCACAGGTAGGTGGCGTTCAGGTCGCCGTGCACCCCGTGGATGTACGCGGTGGCGTCGATGTTGACGATGTCGCCGTCCTGCAGCACGGTCGAGTCCGGGATGCCGTGGCAGATCACCTCGTTGATCGAGGTGCAGATCGACTTGGGGAAGCCCCGGTAGCCGAGGTCCGACGGGTAGGCGCCGTGGTCGCACATGTACTCGTGGGCCGCCGCGTCCAGTTGATCGGTCGTCACCCCCGGCGAGATCAGCTTGGCCGCCGCCTCCATCGCCTGCGCGGCGATCCGGCCGGCGATCCGCATCTTCTCGACGGTCTCCGTGTCCTGCACCTCGGGGCCGGTGTACGGGGTCGGCGCGGGCTTGCCGACGTACTCCGGTCGGGCGATGTGCGCCGGGACCTTGCGGGTGGGGGACTGGGTGCCGGGAACCAGGTGAGCCATGGTCGCGAGTCTATCTCCCGGGTCCCCGACACCCCCGGCAGTGTGTGCGAAGGTGCCGCCGGGAATGATCCTGGTGGAGACGAAGGAGAGAACCATGCCGCTGTTCCGTCACGAGCCCACCGGCAAGCCCGGCGAGTGGTACTTCTGCCTGAAGCACCACAAGGTCGAGGAGGGCCCGGAGTGCGCGGCCAAGGACCGGCTCGGCCCGTACGCCAGCCGCCAGGAGGCCGAGAACGCCCTGCAGATCGCCGCCGAGCGCAACCGCGAGTGGCGCACCGACCCGGCCTGGAACGACGACGACCCGGGCCAGGACCGCAGCTGACGGCTGCTCAGGCCACCAGCTCGGCCGCCTCCCGCTGCGCGCGCACCGCCGCCACGTGCGGGTCGGTCCGCGCGTCGTAGGCGAGCAGCCTCGGCAGCACCGCCGCCAGCGCGCCCACGCTCAGCACGCAGGCCACCCCGCCCAGCCAGACCGAGCCGCGCACCCCGACCACCGCCGCCGTGCCACCGGCCCGCAGCTGCCCGAGCTGCGGGCCGATCGAGAAGCTGAGCAGTTCCACCCCGGCCAGCCGGCCGCGCAGCTCGTCCGGGATCGACTGGTTCCAGATCGCCGAGCGGGCCGTCCCGCTGATCATGTCGGCGCCGCCGGCCACCGCCAGCGCGGCCAGCACCAGCCAGATGTTGTCCACCAGCCCCGCCGCCGTCATCGCCGCGCCCCAGCCGAGCGCCGCCAGCACCAGCATCCGCCCGTGCCGGTGGACGGCCGAGGTCCAGCCGCTGGTCACCGAGAGCGCGAGTTCGCCCACCGCCGGGGCCGCGTAGAGGAGGCCGAGCGCCCAGGGGGCGTGCAGCCGGTCGGCGAGGAACGGGAAGACCGCGATCGGGAAGGCGAAGAGCATCGCGGCGATGTCCACCACGTAGCTGCCGAGCAGCTCGGGCCGGCTCCAGGCGTACCGGATCCCGGCCAGCACCGCCGCCAGCGAGGGCTTCTCGGCCCCGGTCGGCGGCGGCACCGCGCGGATCCGCACCAGCAGCAGCGCCGAGCACGCGAAGCTGGCCGCATCCACCGCGAAGGCCGTCGGGACCCCGGCACCGGCGGTGACCACCCCGGCCAGTGCGGGGCCGAGCAGGGCGCCGACGCTGTAGTACAGCTGCTGCAGCGCGAACGCGGCGGTCAGCTGCTCATGCCGTACCAGTCGCGGCAGCAGCGCGTCGAGGGCCGGGCGGCGCAGTCCATCCAGCGCTGCGGTCAGCGCGGCGACCAGGTAGATCGGCCAGATCAGTGGGTGCGGCAGCAGCGAGTTGGCCAGCAGTAGCGCGGTCAGCAGGCCGAGCCCGGTCTCCGCGCCCAGCACCAGCTTGCGGCGGTCCAGCGCGTCCGCCAGCGCGCCGCCCCAGAGCCCGAAGACGACCAGCGGCAGCAGCTCGACCGCGCCGGTCAGACCGACCGCCAGGTAGGAGCCGGTCAGCTGCTTGATCTGCAGCGGGACCGCGACATAGGTGAAGAAGCTGCCCAGACCCGAGACGGCGCCCGAGCCCCAGAGCAGCCGGAAGTCACGGGAGGAGCGCCAGGGGGCGAGGTCCGGTCGCAGACCGCGCAGCTTCGCTTTCACAGGCGGCCATGCTGCGCGCCCAGCGCGCCGGCGGCAACCGAATATCGGTCACCAGCGCTGGGCCGGCTCCCCGCCGAGCTGCCGGGCCAGGCGGGCCAGCAGCGTCCTCGGGCGCTCCCCGGCCGCCGCCCCGACCAGGTGCTGCACCAGGTCGAAGGCCGGCTCCTCGGCGCTCTCCACGGTCAGCTGCTGGTGTGCGAGGCCGGCCAGCTCGCCGTCCTCCGGGGCCAGCGCGAGCACCGTCGCCCCACCTCGCCGGGCGTCCTGCACCCGCTCCAGCAGGTCGGCCTCGGCCGCCTCGGGGGTGACCACCAGGACGGTCTCGCCGCGCCGGGCGGCCGCGAGCCGGTCCAGGCCGTGGCGCAGGTGTCCGGGGGCGTCCGGCCACGGGAGTTGATGGCGGATCAACGACGGCGCCAGCTGCGGCACTTGGGACCAGGCAGCCTCGTCGTCCAGATGGGCGGCCAGGTGCCAGGGCTCGTACCCGGCCGAGCCGACCAGCAGCAGGCCGCGCGCCGAGCGCCTGGTGACCGCCGAACGCAGCGCACCGGCGAAGCCGCGGGTCGCCTCCAGCAGCGGCGAGCCGGCCAGCGCCTCGCGCAGCGCCGTCACGTTCCTCGCGTCCATTCCGCCACTCCCATCGCCGCCGTCCGCCCAGGATGGAGGCCGAGCCGGGGCTTTGGCAGGATCTCGGTATGACTTCCCTCGATTCAGCGACCAGCCCCACCCCCGGACCCGACGTCACCGAGCTGGTGGTCGGGGTCCTCGGCGGCACCGGCGACCAGGGCCGCGGCCTGGCCTACCGGCTGGCCAAGGCCGGCCAGCAAGTGATCATCGGCTCGCGCAACGCCGAGCGGGCCGAGGCCGCCGCCGCCGAGCTCGGCCTCGGGGTGCGCGGTGCGGACAACGCCACCACCGCGCGGGAGAGCGACCTGGTGATCGTCGCGGTGCCGTGGGACGGGCACGGCGAGACGCTGGCGAGCCTGCGGGCCGAGCTGGCCGGCAAGATCGTGGTGGACTGCGTCAACCCGCTGGGCTTCGACAAGCAGGGCGCCTACGCGCTCAAGCCGGAGGAGGGCAGCGCCGCCCAGCAGGCCGCCGCCCTGCTGCCCGAGTCCCGGGTCACCGCCGCCTTCCACCACCTGTCGGCGGTGCTGCTGCAGGACCACGCGATCGAGACCATCGACACCGACGTGCTGGTGCTGGGTGACGAGCGGGCCGCCACCGACCTGGTGCAGGCGCTGGCCGAGCGGATCCCCGGGATGCGCGGCGTCTTCGCCGGCCGGCTGCGCAACGCCCACCAGGTCGAGTCGCTGGTGGCCAACCTGATCTCGGTCAACCGCCGGTACAAGGCCCACGCGGGCCTGCGCATCACCGATGTGTGACCTCCGGTGACAGTCCGGTGAAGACACGGAAGGCCCGGATGCACCCCGTTGCGGGGGGATCCGGGCCTTCCGTGACAATGGGAGCGACAATCCCGACCTCTGGAGCCGGCTGATATGCCCCGCTACGCCCTGTACGCCTCGATCATCTTCGTCCTCGCGGTGGCCGCCGCCGTGGTCTCCTTCGTGCAGGGCAACTGGCTCGGCGTGGTGTGGGTGCTGCTGGCCGGGGTCTCCAGCAACATCGCCTGGTACTACCTGCGCAAGGAGAAGCTGGACCGGGCGAACGAGCCCGCCTGAGGTCGGCTCGTCCGGAATCAGTGCTGCCAGAAGTGGAACAGGTACTGCCCGAAGTACTGGTAGAACCCGCCCACCCCGAAGAGTTCCATGATCTTGAACACCTGGTCGAAGAACCAGACGTTCACCTGCGACTGCCAGAGGATCACGAAGACCGCCAGCATCCCGTACGGCGCGAACGGCTGCACCGCCCGGCGCGTCTGCGGCGACAGCCAGGGCTCGATGATCCCGTAGCCGTCCAGGCCCGGCACCGGCAGCAGGTTCAGCAGCGAGGCGCTCACCTGGAGCAGGCCGAGGAAGGCCAGCGCGGCCGGCAGGACGTGCACCGTGGTGCTGCCGACCTGGGTGGTCCCCGGCGCGTCGTCCAGCCAGCCCTGGCCGACCGGGACCAGCAGCACGATCGCGAAGGCCAGGTTGACCAGCGGCCCGGCCGCCGAGATCAGGCTGTGCTTGAGCCGCCCCTGGATCCGGTGCCGCTCGATGAAGACCGCGCCGCCGGGCAGGCCGATGCCGCCCAGTAGCACGAAGACCACCGGCAGCACGAAGCTGGTCAGTCCGTTGGCGTACTTGAACGGATTGAGCGTCAGATAGCCCTTGGCGCCGATCGTGATGTCCCCGCCGTGCAGCGCGGTGCGCGCGTGCGCGTACTCGTGCAGGCAGAGCGAGACCATCCAGCCCGCCACCACGAAGAGGAAGACCCCGAAGCCGGCTGAGCCGTATCCGGACCAGGTCGCCCAGCCCGAGGTGCCCAGTATGGCCAGCAGCACCCAGAACACCGGGCTGATCCGCCGCTCCTCGCGGTCGGACCTGCGGATGTCGGCAAAGCTCATTCCCACTCCTTGATGGATTTCCGCTGTCCCTCAAGGGAGGGTAGACGGTCATCGGCCGGCGCGGCTGGCCGCAGAATGGTGCGGTGCACTACGGCATCCTCGGCACCACGACCGCGACCCACGACGACGGCACCCCGGTTCCGCTCGGCGGCGCCCGGCTGCGCGCGCTGCTCGCCGCCCTGGTGCTGCGCCAGGGCGCGCCGGTACCGGCCGAGGCGCTGGTGGCCGAAGTCTGGGAGGCCGAGCCGCCGCAGGACTCCGCCGCCGCCCTGCAGACCCTGGTCGGCCGGCTGCGGCGCACCATCGGCCGCGACGCGGTCGGCTCGGGGCCCGGCGGCTACTGGCTGACCGAGGGCGCCAGCGATCTGACCCGCTTTCAGGAACTCACCGCGAGCGGCCGCAAGGCGCTGGCCGCGGGCGATCCGCAGGCGGCGGCCGACCAGTTGGGCGCGGCGCTGGCACTGTGGCGCGGCCCGGCGCTGGCCGACCTGCCCGACCGGGCGGGCAGCGCGGTGCGGCTGGAGGCGCAGCGGGCCGAGGCCCGGCGGGCCCGGATCACCGCCGAGCTGGCGCTGGGCCGGGCCGCCGAGCTGGTCGCCGAGCTGGCCGGGCTCTGCGCCGACCACCCGCTGGACGAGCCGCTGCACCTGCTCTGGATCCGCGCACTGCAGCGCAGCGGGCGCAGCGCCGAGGCGCTGGAGCGATACGAGCAGCTGCGCCGCGCGCTGGCCGAGCAGCTGGGCGCCGACCCGGGCGCCGAGCTGCGCGCCGCGCACCAGGAGCTGCTCAGCCAGCAGCTCCCCGGCCAGGAGCACGACGGCCAGGCGCAGGTGGGCTACCAGCAGGTGGGCCACCAGTCGCAGCTGCCGGTCCGCGAGCCCCAGGCGGCCCCGAGGCGCACCGATGAGCAGCGCTCCACCGATGGCCTGCGCCCCACCGGCAACCTGCGCGCCCGCCTGACCAGCTTCGTCGGCCGCGAGCAGGACCTCAGCGCACTCGGCGAGCTGATCGGCGCCTCCCGCCTGATCACCCTGATCGGCCCCGGCGGCTCCGGCAAGACCCGCCTCTCGGTGGAGGCCGGCCGGCTCGCCCAGCGGGATCCGGCCGGGCAGGCGCACTGGCCGGACGGTGTCTGGCAGATCGAGCTGGCCCCGTTGGAGGACCCGGCCGCGGTACCCGACGCGGTGCTCTCCGCGCTGGGCCTGCGCTCCACCCAGCTGCACCAGAAGATGCCCGACGGCCCGGTGGACCCGGTGCGCCGGATCGTCGAGCACTGCGGCCGGGCCCGGATGCTGCTGCTGCTCGACAACTGCGAGCACCTCATCCAGGCCGCCGCCGAGCTGGCCGACCAGCTGCTCGCCGAGTGCCCGGGGCTGTCCATCCTGGCCACCAGCCGCGAGCCGCTGGGTGTGCCCGGCGAGGCCCTGCTGCCGGTGGAGCCGCTGCCGGACCCGATAGCGCTGCGGCTGCTCGGCGAGCGTGGCGCCGCTGCCCGGCCCGGCTTCGACCCGGCCGACGACCCGGCCGCCTGCGCCGAGATCTGCCGCCGACTGGACGGCCTGCCGCTGGCGATCGAACTGGCCGCCGCCCGGCTGCGCAGCATGACGCCCCGTCAGCTGGCCGATCGGCTGGACGGCCGGTTCGCCCTGCTGACCGGCGGCAGCCGGGTGCTGCTGCCCCGTCAGCAGACGCTGCGCGCGGTGGTCGACTGGAGCTGGGAGCTGCTGGACGAACGCGAGCGCGCGGTGCTGCGCCGACTCTCGGTGTTCGCCGGCGGCTGCACCCTGGAGGACGCCGAACAGGTCTGCGCCGACGGTACGTCGGTGCGCGCCGGCGAGGTCGCCGAGCTGCTCTTCTCGCTGGTCGACAAGTCGCTGGTGGTGGCCGGCCTCAACCCGCAGGGGCCGCCGCGGTACTGGATGCTGGAGACGATCCACGAGTACGCCGTCGAGCGGCTGGCCGAGGCCGCGGAGCCGCAGACCGCCGACCGGCACCTGGCGGCCTTCCGCGAGCTGGTCCGTGAGGCCGAGCTCAACCTGCACGGGAACCAACAGGTGCGGCTGCTCGGCGTATTGGAGCGCGAGCAGGACAACGTCCGGGCCGCGCTGCGCCATGCGGTGGCCACCGGCGCCGAGCAGGACGCGCTGGTGCTGCTGCTCGGCATGACCTGGTTCTGGATGCTGCGGGACTACCGGGCGGAGGCCCGGACCTGGGTGGACCAGGTCTGCGCCATGCACGAGGACCCGTTCGCAGAAGGCGCGCCGGCCCCCGAGCCGATCGACCGCCTGCCGCTGGAGTACTCGTTGCCGTGGTCGGACGCGGTGCTTCAGGAAGCCCGCCGGCAGGCCCGGATCTTCCAGCTGGTCTCCCGCTTCGAGGGGGACATGGAGGTGATCGGCGACCCCGAGCTGGTGGAGCGCGCGCCGCGGATCATCGCCGCCTACCACGGCGGGCTGCCGCAGACCTACAGCTACCCGCCGATGCTGCGGATCTTCGCCTGCTTCCTGGCGGGGCAGGCCGAGCAGATGCGGGAAATGCTGGACGACGCGGTGGCGGGCTGCCGCCGGTACGGCCGCGACAGCGAGCTGGCCTGGGCGCTGCAACTGCGCGCCAAGATGTCCAACGACCAGGTCGGCGGCCTGGAGCAGGCCCGCAAGGACGGCGACGAGGCGATGGAGACCTACGCCCGGCTCGGCGACACCTGGGGGATGTCGGAGGCCCTGGCCGCCCAGGCCGAGACGGCCGGCTTCTCCGGCGACTCCGCCGCCGCGGCCGCCGCCTACCGCCGGTCGATCGAGCTGGCCGGCGAGCTGGGCGCGTCGCAGGACGTGCCGCAGCTCACCGTGCGGCTGGGCGAGGCGATGCTGGACCAGGACCCGGAGGAGGCCGAGCGGCTGATCCGGCAGGGCCTGGCCGCCGCCGTCCGGGGCGGCCAGCGGGCCGACGGCACCCTGGTCTACGGGCACAGCCTGCTCGCCGCGCTGCACTCCCACCGCGGCGACTACCCGGCCGCGCTGGCCGAGCTGGCCGCGCTGAAGAAGGACCAGAACCAACTGGGCCGCGGCGCGCCCGGGCTGACCAGCGCGCTGGTGGCCTGTGGCGAGAGTCTGGTGCTGGCCCGCAGCGGGGAGGTGGACCAAGGCGTCGAGCGGCTGCGCCATGGGCTGCGCCGGCTGGCCGAGGTCCCCGAGACGGCCGCCGTCTTCACCCAGCACGTCACGCTGCTGCTGATCCCGCTGATCGCCGGGGTGCTGCTGATCCGCGCCGAGCGGGACGGTGATCGGGTGCCGGCCCGCCGGGCCGCTCTGCTGGTGGGTGCGCACGGCGGCCGGCTGGGCGTCCAGGGCAGCTTCCTGGAACGGCTGGAGGCGGCCACCCGGGAGGCGGCGCTGAACCGGCTGCTGGGCGAGGCCGAGGTCGAGCGGCTCAAGGCCGAGGGCCGCGGCCTCTCCTGGGAGGAGACCACGGCCCTGCTGGACGTGCTGGTGGAAGAGCTCTGAGGCGGCGTCAGGTCCGCTTGCGGAACCGGGCGACGGCGAGCGGGGCGGTGATCGCGGTGATCCCCACCGACCAGATCAGCACCAGGGTGACCGAGTGGGCCAGCGGTCCGCCGTTGATCAGGTTGCGGCAGGCGTCGGCCAGGTTGGAGAGCGGGTTGTACTTGGTGAAGGCCTGCAGCCAGCCGGGCATGGTGCTCGGCGGTGCGAAGATCGAGCTGCCGAACTGCAGCGGCATCAGCACCAGCATGCCGATCCCCTGGACGGCCTGGGCACTGCGCAGCACCAGTCCGAGCAGCATCGAGATCCAGACCAGCGACATCCCGAAGAGCAGCGAGAGGCCGACCGCGCCGAGTACCCCGAGCACCCCGGTCTTCAACTGCAGTCCGAGTATCAGCGCGAAGCTGATCAGCACCGCGTAGGAGACCAGTCCACGGCAGGCCTCGGCCAGCATCTTGCCGATCAGCACCGAGGAGCGCCCGATCGGCAGGGTCCGGAAACGGTCCATCACCCCGGTCTGGAAGTCGGTGTTGAGCCCGGTGCCGACCGCCATCGCCAGGTTCATCCCGGTGGTGCCGAGCAGACCCGGGATCAGCCACTGCTTGTACTGCCCCTGACTGGAGATGGCGCCGCCGAAGACGTAGACGAAGAGCACGGTGAAGATGATCGGCATCAGCACCGCGTCGAACATCGACTCCGGGTCGGCCTTGATCCGCATCAGGTTGCGCCGGGTCAGTGCGCCGATATGGCGCAGGTGGCCGCGCAGCCCGATCCGGCCGTCCGCGTCCGGGTAGGCGGCGGCCGTGGTGGTGGGGGCGGTGACGGGGGCGGTGGTGGCGGTGGTCATCGCTGGGCCTCCTGGCCGGCCGGGGTGTCGGTGGGCTGCTTGCCGGCCGGGGTGTCGGTGGGCTGCTTGCCGGTGATCGCCAGGAAGACCTCGTCCAGGCTGGGCACCTTGGTGTCGATGGCGGCGATGCCGAAGCCGCGGGTGCCGAGCACCCCGATCACGGCGGTCAGCTGCTCCTCGCGGCTGATCGGTACCGCGAGCCGGCCGGTCTCCACCGAGTGGGTCGCGCCGCTGATCCCGCTCTCGGCCAGGCAGCGGGCCATCTCGGACAGTTCGGCCGGGTGGGTCGGGCGGATCTGCAGGGTGCGGCCGCCGACCTGGGCCTTCAGCCCGTCCACCGTGCCGTTGGCGATCACCTGGCCGCGGTCGATCACGGTCAGGTCGGTGGCCAACTGCTCGGCCTCCTCCATGTACTGGGTGGTGAGCAGCACGGTGGCGCCTTCGGCGACCATCCGCTGCACCTCGTCCCAGACCTCGTTGCGGGTGCGCGGGTCCAGGCCGGTGGTGGGCTCGTCCAGGTAGAGCACCCGGGGGCGGCCGATCATGCTCGCGGCCAGGTCGAGGCGTCGGCGCATCCCGCCGGAGTAGGTCTTGGCCGGGCGGCCGGCGGCCTCGGTGAGCGAGAAGCGCTCCAGCAGCTCGGTGGCGCGGGCCTTGGCCTCCTTGCCGGACAGGTCGAGCAGTCGGCCGATCAGGTAGAGGTTCTCGGCGCCGGAGAGCAGTTCGTCCACCGAGGCGTACTGGCCGGTGAGGCCGATCGTGCGGCGCAGCTGCTTGGGCTGGCGCAGTACGTCGTAGCCGCCGACCACGGCGGTGCCGGCGTCGGGCTTGATCAGCGTGGAGAGCACTCGGATCAGCGTGGTCTTTCCGGCCCCGTTCGGGCCGAGCACGCCGAGCACGGTGCCCTGGCGGACCGTCAGGTCCACCCCGTCCAGGGCCTTGGTGTCACCGAAGTGCTTGACGATGCCCCGGGCTTCGACAGCATGGGCGGTCTTCGTTGTCATGCCTCAAGGCTGTCCGCCGCCGCTGTCACGCCGCTGTCACGCAACCGGCAGCGGGCCGGCGTCACCGTCGGCCCGCTGCCGGTCTGCTGTCAGCTCGCTGTCGCGACTACCTGGAGCCGCGCCTACTTGAAGCCGCGCCTACTTGAAGGTGTGCTCGGCCGCCGGGAAGCTGCCGCCGCGCACCTCGGCGGCGTACTCGCGCGCCGCGTCCCCGAGCACCGCCCGCAGGTTGGCGTACTGCTTGACGAACTTCGGCACCCGGCCGGCGGTCATCCCGGCCATGTCCGTCCAGACCAGCACCTGCGCGTCGCAGCCGGCGCCGGCGCCGATGCCGACCGTCGGGATCGACAGCGACTCGGTGACGTGCCCGGCCAGCTCGGCCGGCACCGCCTCCAGCACCACGGCGAAGGCGCCGGCCTGCTGCACCGCCTTGGCGTCGCGCTGCAGCTTGTGCGCGGCCTCGTCGCCCCGGCCCTGCACCGGGTAGCCGCCGAGCGCGTGCACCGACTGCGGGGTCAGGCCGATGTGCGCCATCACCGGCACCCCGGCCTCGGTGAGCAGCTCGATGGTGCGGGCGCTGCGCTCGCCGCCCTCCAGCTTGACCGCGCCGACCCCGGCCTCCTTCATCAGCCGGACGGCGTTGCGCAGGGCCTGCGCCGGGGACTCCTGGTACGAGCCGAACGGCATGTCGCCGATCACCAGGGCCCGCTCGGTGCCGCGCACCACGGCGGCGGAGAGCATCACCATCTCGTCCATGGTGACCGGGACGGTGGTGGTGTAGCCGAGGTGGCAGTTGCCGGCCGAGTCGCCGACCAGCAGGACCGGGATGCCGGCCTCGTCGAAGACGCCGGCCGTCAGGGCGTCGTAGGCGGTGAGCATCGCCCACCGCTCCCCGCGCTGCTTGGCGGCGGCCAGGTCGCGGACGGTGACGCGGCGGTTGGTGACCCCGCCGTAGAGGGTGTGCCCCTCGGACGCCTTGGCGGGCGTCTGGGCAGGCGAAGGCTGAGAAGCGTTCATGGAACAGGCTCCTGATGGGTTGTGGTCTCGTGGCGCCGTGTGGCGTCCCCGGATCTGCGTCCATGCTTGCACGGCCCGCCGCCGGCGCAAAAGAGCCGGGTAACTTTGCCGATGTTTTGCGATACGGGTCCGTCTCGTATCGAAAACCGGAGTAGAGTCACCGTGGGGGATTTCGAGACGCCAGCGTCTCGAAGCCGTTCCCGCCAGCTTGCCGTACCTCCACCGCACGGACGGGACAGACGCATGACCACCGCGACACCGGGCACCGCACCACGGGTGCCGGAAGCCATCCACCGCCGGCGCTGGGCGATCCTGGGCACGCTGATCCTGGCGCTGCTCGTCGTCGTCCTCGACAACTCGATCCTCAACGTCGCGATGAAGACCATCGCGACCCCGGCTCCCGTCGGCCTCGGCGCCACCCAGAGCGACCTCGAGTGGGCGATCAACTCCTACACGCTGGTCTTCGCCGGCCTGCTCTTCACCTCGGGCCTGCTCGGCGACCGGTTCGGCCGCAAGAAGGCGCTGCTCGGCGGCATGGTGGTGTTCGGACTGGGCTCGCTGCTCTCCGCGCTGTCCACCGGACCCGGCCAGCTGATCACCTTCCGGGCCGTGATGGGCCTGGGCGGTGCCTTCGTGATGCCGGCCACGCTGGCCATCATCATGAACGTCTTCGAGCGCAAGGAGCAGCCCAAGGCGATCGGCGTCTGGGCCGGCGCGGTGGGCCTGGCGATCGCGATCGGCCCGATCACCGGCGGTCTGCTGATCGAGCACTTCTGGTGGGGCTCGGTCTTCCTGGTCAACGTGCCGATCGTGGCCGTGGCGCTGGTGGCGATGTTCCTGCTGGTCCCGGACTCCAAGGACCCCAACCCCGGCAAGCTCGACCCGGTCGGCGTGCTGCTGTCGATCATCGGTCTGGTGGCGCTGATCTACGGCATCATCAAGGGCGGCGAGCTGGCCGACTTCACGCAGGCCGCGGCCTGGGTGCCGGTGCTGATCGGCCTGGTCGCGCTGACCGCCTTCGTGTTCTACGAGAAGCGGATCAGCCACCCGGCGCTGGACGTCAGCTGGTTCCGCAACCGGGTCTTCTCCGCGTCGGTGGCCGTGATCGGCGTGGTCTTCTTCGCGCTGATGGGCGTCTCCTTCTTCGGCGTCTTCTACACCCAGAGCGTGCGCGGCTACAGCGCGCTGGCCGCCGGTGCGCTGATGCTGCCGCTGGCCTGCGCCCAGCTGCTGTTCGCCCCCCGGGCCCGGCTGGTGGTCGACAAGATCGGCGTGCGGGCCACCTGTGCGGGCGGCATGGCGCTGATCGCGATCGCCTTCCTGGGCTACCTGCTGCTCGACCGGACCACCCCGATCTGGGTGCTCGAGGTGATCGGCTTCGTGATGGGCGCCGGCATGGCGCACGTGATGCCGCCGGTGACCGTGTCGATCATGGGCTCGCTGCCGCGCGAGAAGGCCGGCGCCGGCTCGGCGATCAACAACACCTTCCGCCAGGTCGGCGGCTCGCTGGGCGTCGCGGTGCTCGGTGCGGTGCTCTCCACCGTCTACCGCAACGGCATCTCCGACAAGCTCGCCGAGCTGCCCGCCGGGCTGCGGGACAAGGCGGGGGAGTCGCTGGAGGCCACCCTCGGGATCGCCGGGCAGTCCGGGCCGAAGGGCCAGGCGCTGGTCCAGCCCGCCTACGACTCCTTCATCCACGCCATGCACGTGGTGGCCGGCCTGTCCGCCGGGGTGACCGTGGTCGGCGCCCTGCTGGCCTGGTTCTTCCTGCCCGGCGTGGTGGCCGCCCCGGGCGCCGCCCCGGCGGACGCCGCCAAGGCCGCAGCGGTCGAACCGGTCCCCTCGACCAAGGCCTGAGCGGGGCGAAGGAGAATAGCCTCATGGACACGGATCGCCAGTTCTCGTCGATTGTCGCCGCCGGGGCGCCGCAGTGTGCGGCGCCCCGGCGGGGGCGTCCCCGTTCCGAGGCAGCGGAGCTGGCGATCTGTCAGGCCGTGGAGCGGCTGATGACCGAGGGCGGCAGCCTGGCGGACCTGACCATCGAGGGCATCGCCCAGGCCGCCGGGGTCGGCAAGGCCACCATCTACCGGCGCTGGCCCAACAAGGAGGCGCTGCTGGTCGACGTGATCGCCCGGCTGGAGGAGCCGGTCCCCGAGCTGCCCGGCACCAGCGTGCGGGACGACGTGGTGGAGATCATCGAGTACATGCGCCGCCGCGGCCTGGCCAAGCGCTCGCGCTGGGTGCTGCGGGTGGCGTTGCAGCAGATGCACCAGCTGCCCGGACTCAAAGAGGTGTACTACGAACGGGTGATCAACGAGCGCCGCCGGATGCTGCGCGAGGTGGTCGAGCGCGGCATGGCCAACGGCGAGTTCCGCGCCGACCTGGACTCCGCGCTGCTCGCCGAGATGCTGGTCGGCCCGATGCTGCTGCGCGCGGTGATATACGACGACTCGCCGCTGGACGACCCCGAGCTGCCGGCCCTGATCGTGGACACCCTGCTGGAGGGACTGCGTGGCCCGGCCGCCAGCGGTGCTCCGGCCGCCGGCGGTGCTCCGGCCCCCGGCGGTGCTCCGGCCCACGGCGCCGCGCCCGCGCAAAAGCGCTGATGGCGGAACCTCTGAGGTGCTCGAGCGCGTCTGTCCCGGCATAGGCTGAGCCGAAGATCCGACATTTCCGGACAGGACTTCGGCCCAGGCAGGCAGGACGGACATCGACGAGCCCCAGGGGGTCCCCCGCATGACGCAGGCCGACGAGGCGTGGGCACCGACGGACGGCGAGCTGCCGCCCCCCGCTGACCCAGGCACCCGCCGGCGGCGCTGGTCCTGGGGTGGCCGGTCCGGGGGGCCCTCGTCCGGCGGCTCATCGTCCGATGGTTCCTCGTCCGGTGATCGCTCGTCCGGCGGTCGCTGGTCCTGGGGCAAGGACGCGCGGGGCAGCTCCACCTGGCGGCGCGGCTGGGTACTCGCCGGGCTCGCCGCACTGATCGCGCTGCTGCTCGGCTTCCACCGCCAAGTCCCCAACTCCGTCGGCAACTTCGGCAGTCTGCTGGAAACCTTCCTGCCCTGGCTCGGGCTGGCCCTACCGGTCCTGCTGGTCCCCGCCCTGCTACGCCGCTCGGCCACCGCACTGATCGCGCTGCTGCTGCCGGTGGTGGTCTGGACGGTGCTCTTCGGCGGCCTGCTGGGCGACAAGAGCGGCGGCACGGGCGACTTCACCGCACTCACCCACAACGTCTCCGCCGACAACCCCGACCCCGCAGGCACGGTGCGCCAGCTCAACGCCTCCGGCGCGCAGCTCGTCGCGCTGGAGGAGCTGACCGGTGCCGCGCTGCCCGCCTACACCTCCGGCCTGGCCGCGAAGTACCCGTACCACGTGGTGGAGGGCACCGTCGGTCTCTGGTCCAGCTACCCGCTCAGCGACACCCGGGTGGTGGACATCAGGATCGGCTGGACCCGGGCCTTCCGTACCCAGGTGGCCACTCCCCAGGGCCCGCTCGCGGTCTACGTGGCGCACCTGCCGTCGGTGCGGGTGAAGTTCGACGCCGGCTTCACGGCCGGGCAGCGCGACGTCAGCGCCCAGGCGTTGGGCGACGCGATCGAGGCCGAGCCGCTGCAGAAGGTGCTGCTGCTCGGCGACCTCAACGGCACCATGAACGACCGGGCGCTGGCGCCGGTGACCTCGCAGCTGCGCTCGGCCCAGGGCTCGGCCGGCTCCGGATTCGGCTTCAGCTGGCCGTCCGGCTTCCCGATGGCGCGGATCGACCAGATCATGAGCCGCGGCATGAAGCCCACCGGCTCCTGGGTGCTGCCGGCCGACGGCAGCGACCACCGCGCGATCGCCGCCGCCTACCGGTACAACAGGTAGCGCTACAACAGGTAGCGTCAGGAACTCAGGAACGTCAGGAACAGGCGGCCTCAGCCGCGCCGCCAGGCGTTGGTGATCGGCAGCCGGCGGTCCCGCCCGAACCCCTTGGGGGAGATCTTCGGGCCCGGCGGGTACTGCCGCCGCTTGTACTCGGCGGTGTCCACCAGCCGCACCACCCGGTCCACCACAGCCGCCTCGAAGCCCTTGGCCACGATCGCGTCCCGGCCCAGGTCGCCCTCGATGTAGAGGTCGAGCACGGTGTCCAGCAGGTCGTAGTCGGGCAGCGAGTCGGTGTCCACCTGGTCCGGGCGCAGCTCGGCGCTGGGCGGCTTGAGGATGGTGTTCTCGGGGATCGGCGGGGTCTCGCCGCGCTGCTCGGCCAGCTCGTTGCGCCACTTGGCCAGCCGGAAGATCAGCGACTTGTACACGTCCTTGATCGGCCCGAACGCGCCGACCGAGTCGCCGTACAGGGTCGAGTAGCCGACCGCCAGCTCGCTCTTGTTGCCGGGGGCCAGCACGATGTGGCCCTCCTGGTTGGAGATCGCCATCAGCAGCGTGCCGCGCAGCCGCGACTGCAGGTTCTCCTCGGCCAGGCCGGTCAGCCCGAGCGAGTCCATGTAGGCGTCGAACATCGGGGCGATCGACACGGTACGGAAGTTGAGCCCGGTCCGGTGGGCCAGCTCGGCGGCGTCGTCCCTGGAGTGCTGCGAGGAGTAGCGGCTCGGCATCGAGACGCAGTGCACGTTCTCGGCACCCACCGCGTCCACCGCGATGGCCGCCACCAGCGCCGAGTCGATGCCGCCGGACAGGCCGATCAGCACCGACTTGAAGCCGTTCTTGCGCACGTACGCCCGGGTGCCGGTGACCAGCGCCGCGTACACCTCGGCCTCGTCGTCCAGCCGGGGCGCGATCTCGGCGGTCAGCGGCGCGGCGGGCGCGGCGGCCGGCTCGCCGCCGAGCTCGGTGCGGACCAGCCGCAGGCCGTCGGCGAGCACGGCGCCGTCCGGCAGCTCGGAGCTCGCCGCAGGCAGCTCGAGGTCGAGCACCAGCAGGCTCTCCTCGAACTGCGGCCCGCGCGCCAGCACCTGTCCGGCCGCGTCCACTACCAGCGAGTCGCCGTCGAAGACCAGCTCGTCCTGGCCGCCGACCATGTTCAGGTAGGCCAGCGTGCAGCCCGCCTCGGCGGCCCGGCGGCGGACCAGCTCCAGCCGCTGGTCGTCCTTGTTCCGCTCGTACGGCGAGCCGTTGACCACCAGCAGCAGCCCGGCGCCGGCCTGCCCGGCGGCGGCCACCCGGCCGCCCTCCTGCCAGATGTCCTCGCAGATGGCCAGCGCCACGTCGACGCCGTCGAGGCGCAGCACCGGCAGCTGGTCGCCCGGCACGAAGTACCGGAACTCGTCGAAGACCCCGTAGTTGGGCAGGAAGTGCTTGGCGAACCGCCCCGTCACCTCACCCCGGTACAGCACCGCCGCGCAGTTCTGTGGCGCGCTGGTCTGCGGCTTGCGCCCCAGGTAGCCGAGCACCACCGGCACCTCGCCCAGCCCCTCGGCGGCCAGCCGCTGCGCCACCTCCACCAGCGCGGCCCGCGAGGCCTCGACGAACGAGGTCCGCAGCGCCAGGTCCTCCACCGGGTACCCGGTCAGCGCCATCTCGGGGAACGCGACCAACCGCGCCCCGGCGTCGACCGCCCGCTTGGACCAACGCACCACCTCGTCACCGTTGCGCGCGATATCGCCGACCCGGGGGTCGGTCTGGGCCAGGGCAAGACGCAGATTCGGCATGCGGTCAGTGTAATCGTCGTTCTGACGCTATGGGGGGCGGGGTGGATGATGGGGACCAGTCGCGCGAGATTGTGACGATCATGCTCGCGGGCGCCCCGTTTGCGTAACACGAACGTAAAGAGCAGAGGTGAGACTGTCCCCATGGGCAAGCAGCAGGAGTTCGTGCTTCGTACGCTCGAGGAGCGTGACATCCGGTTCGTCCGGCTGTGGTTCACCGATGTGCTGGGGTTCCTCAAGTCGGTGGCAGTAGCCCCGGCCGAGCTGGAACAGGCCTTCGAGGAGGGCATCGGCTTCGACGGATCGGCGATCGAGGGATTCGCCCGGGTCTACGAGTCCGACATGATCGCCAAGCCGGACCCGACCACCTTCCAGATACTGCCCTGGCGCTCGGAGACCCCCGGCACCGCCCGGATGTTCTGCGACATCCTGATGCCCGACGGATCCCCGTCCTTCGCCGACCCGCGCTTCGTGCTCAAGCGCACCCTGGAGAAGGCCTCCTCCCAGGGCTTCACCTTCTACACCCACCCCGAGATCGAGTTCTTCCTGCTGAAGAACCTCCCGGGCGACGGCTCCATCCCCGAGCCGGCCGACCAGTCGGGCTACTTCGACCACACCCCGCGCGGCGTCGGCCACGACTTCCGCCGCCAGGCCATCACCATCCTGGAGTCGATGGGCATCTCGGTGGAGTTCTCCCACCACGAGGGCGCCCCCGGCCAGCAGGAGATCGACCTGCGCTACGCCGACGCGCTCTCCACCGCCGACAACATCATGACTTTCCGGCTGGTCACCAAGGAGGTCGCGCTGGAGCAGGGCGTGCACGCCAGCTTCATGCCCAAGCCCTTCTCTCAGCACCCCGGCTCCGGCATGCACACCCACGTCTCCCTCTTCGAGGGCGACCGCAACGCCTTCCACGAGTCCGGCGCCGAGTACCAGCTCTCCAAGGTCGGCCGCTCCTTCATCGCCGGCCTGCTCCGCCACGCCGCCGAGACCGCCGCCGTCACCAACCAGTGGGTCAACTCCTACAAGCGCATCTGGGGCGGCTCCCAGCGCACCGCCGGCGCCGGCGGCGAGGCCCCCTCCTACATCTGCTGGGGCCACAACAACCGCTCCGCCCTGATCCGCGTCCCCATGTACAAGCCCGGCAAGCAGGGCTCCACCCGCATCGAGGTCCGCTCCCTCGACACCGGCTGCAACCCCTACCTCGCCTACGCCGTGACCCTGGCCGCCGGCCTCAAGGGCATCGAAGAGGGCTACGAACTCCCCCCGGGCGCCGACGACGACGTCTGGGCCCTCTCCGACGCCGAACGCCGCGCCATGGGCATCCAGCCCATGCCCCAGAACCTCGGCGAGGCCATCGACCTGATGCAGCGCAGCGAACTGGTCGCCGAGACCCTGGGCGAGCACGTCTTCGACTTCTTCCTCCGCAACAAGCGCCAGGAGTGGGAGGAGTACCGCAGCGAGGTCACCCCGTTCGAGCTGCGGAAGAACCTGCAGGTGCTGTAACGGCAGGTCAGAGCACTCTCCAGGGCGGGTGAACGCCCTGGGCCAGCGGATTCCGTCCGCCGGCCCAGGGGTCGGTTCACCCGCCCTGTGCCGTCTGGGGGCCGTCCAGCTTCGATTTGGCCTGATTGCCGAAAGTGATCGGTGTCGAGGCAGGTCACACGGCTGAGGAGGAAGAGTGAGCACCACCGAGCGCACAACTCTGGCCGAACTGAAGTCGAGCGAGAGGTTTCAGCGGCCTGCCGTACGCAAGGCATTCGAGGATGCCCGGCTCCGCTTCGAGCTGGCTGAGACGGTCCGCACTCGCCGAGAGCACCTGGGGCTGACTCAGAAGGAACTGGGTCGGCTTGCCGGCATGACGCAATCAAGCGTCGCTCGCTTCGAGGCAGGGGGTGCGGAGCCGACCCTCCCGACGCTTGAGAAGCTTGCAGTGGCCTTGGGACTGCATCTCACGGTCAAGATGGAGCCCGATCCTGCAGCGGGAGCCGACCAGCAGCCGATGCCCTGCCCGGCTTGACCTGATTTGGCTGTCCGCGCCGCGTGCTGTATGCGGCTTGGGTTAGAACTGCGAATCACGATCTCCCGCTGTTGCTGGACACCGCCGGGCCGATGGCCGTCCTAGTCCTGGTCGACGGCCTTCGCGATGAGTCGGCACTCCGAGAGCGCGCGGAACATCGCATGGACACTCCGACGGCATCGCCCACTCGGTGGAGGTGCTCGCCGAGCTGGGGCTTGTCCAGGCGGCGTCGGTTCAGGTGTGGGTGCACCGCAGGGCCAGCCTGTTCAAGCTCTACATCCTGAACCGCGAGGAAGCCTTCTTCGGCTTCTACCCGCTTCGCGAGCGGACGGTGCCGATGGACGCTGACTCGCTCACCTTCTTCGACGTCACCGGCAAGGACGCCACCCCTGTTCCACCACTCGGCCGGCCCCGACGACGCGTCGCTCGGCTCGCAGTACGTGCAGCAGGCGCAGGCGTGGTTCGGCAGCGTGTGGACGACGATCTCCTACGAGCGCGGCGCATGACCGCCAGTTAGCGGGAGTTGATGGACGTGCTTCGCCCGGTGAAGCACGTCCTGCTCGACTTCGACGGGCCGGTCTGCTCGGTGTTCGCCGGCCTGCCGGCGCCCGAGGCCGCGGCGCGGCTGCCGGCGAGCCTCGCCGACGCTGGGCTGATCCAGTTGCCTGACGGGCCAGTTGAAGGGGACCCGCTCGCGCTGCTTCGGCAGATCAACGAGGAGCACCGGGAGGCGGTGGGGCTAGCCGATCGCACCCTCGCGGCCGTTGAGGCCGAGGCGGTTCGGATGGCTGTGCCGACCCCTGGCGGAGAATCGGTTCTCCGTGCCTGTGCGGAGTCGGGACGCTGTCTGGATCGTGAGTAACAACGCGGGCGACGCGATCCGGGACTGCCTCGACGCCCAGGGCCTCGCCGACCAAGTGTCCGGAGTCTTCGGCCGCGTCCCGGGCGATCCGGGATCCATGAAGCCGAACCCGCGGCTTCTCCTCGACGCGATGGAGGCGGCAGCTGCCGCGCCGGCCGAGTGCGTCTTCATCGGCGACGCGGTTCGTGACGTGGAAGCCAGCCAGGCGGCTGCCATTCCCACGATTGGGTATGCCAACAAGCCTGGAAAGGCCGCCAAGCTGGCTGCCGCCGGCGCGGTTGCCGTGGTGGATGCCCTGGACCAGGTCGTGCTTGCTCTGCTGCTGCTCCCAGGCTGGGCGCATTCCCCGAAGCCTCTATAGCTGCCGTCGGCCTCACACCGATGTGATGGTCAGTCGGTCGGGTGGAGTTGCTTCATGTCGTTGAGCCGGGGCCGCCCTGGATCTCTCCGGTTGCCGTGCCCTGGTTACCCCGGCTGCCGGGGTAACCAGGGCATGTGCATGTCCCAGCACCCTTGCTGCCATGTACGGGATCAGCAAACTTCGCTGACGTCCGATCAGCTTGAGATCAGGGTGCTGCCGCCCGGACGCCGGTTCGCCGTGCAGGTGCGGCTCTGGGGCAACGGCGAGGACGTCTGGAGCCAGCCGTCCGATACGCAGTCGATGTGCTGCCTGCCGATGGCCGCAGTCCCTTGCGGATGGGATTTCGAAGGACGACCCGTTCCAGCTTGCGGCGGGCTCGACCTGACCAGGACCAGTTGAACGCTGAGCCACACTAGTTTGACGTGCTGCCTGGTTCGGTTGTCCAACGGGCTGTCATCTCCGTGGGTCAGCTGGTCCGATCCTCCGGTGCTTCCAGGTCGACGAACGTGCAGTCGCGGAGAACGCGAACCAACTGCGCGGCAAGTACCCATCGGCTCCTGGGGTCGCCGGGCGTCGTGATGATGTCCGTGACAGGGCGTGGGCCGAGTGGGCCGGGCTGGTAGAGCGCGCCGTACACGCCGAGGGTTCGGACGTTCTTGGCTCGCACTGCCACGTAGCCGCCTTGAAGGTGGGGGCACAGCCGGGTGGATGCGTGGGCGCAGGTGAGGCATACCGGGGGGTGGGTGGCGGTCATGCCTTCGGGCCAGCCTGGCCAGTCGGCGCGGTCGTCCTTGAGGAGCCAGAGGGCGCCGTCCTCGGTGCGGTTGGCCGGCGTGCCGCAGATCTGGCAGAGCAGGTGTCGCATGGCGCGGCGTTGGCGGCCGGGGTGGACGCGGCCGAACTGGGGGCGGCCGTGTCCGTCGCCTCCCTGATCAGGTGGATCACCGGTGCCCCGGGACTCAGTGCCAGGGCCACCGCCTCAGTCTTTGTAGCGAGCCGGGCCCGTACGGTCTCCGTGAACTCGGCCAGGATGTGTCCGTGCTCCTCGAGTCGGGCATAGATCCCGCCGCCTCCAGGGTTCTCGGCAGACAGCTCCGGGATCTCCTGGGCCAAGTCCCACGGCAGGTAGGAGGTTGCCTCTTCGGCGGGGGTTCCGTCGCGGAAGTAGCGCCGCTTCCTGGCCAGCGACTTCGCGCCAGGAGCCTGCGTGGTGGCTGCTTCATTCGTCATGATTCGGCACCGACTCCTATAGTCCTCGTGATGACTAGCAGTCGCCCTGAAGCCCCGTCAACGCCGCTCCACTCCGTATCGGTGGCCGCGCCGTCGTCCGTGAGGACGGTCGGGTCCTGGTCATCCAGCGGGCCGACAACGGTACCTGGGAGCCGCCTGGCGGGGTGCTGGAGCTGGGGGAGACGCTCGAGGACGGCGTGCGGCGGGAGGTCTTCGAGGAGACCGGGGTCAAGGTTCGCCCGGAGCGGCTCACCGGTGTGTACAAGAACATGGGCCGTGGTGTGGTTGCGCTCGTCTTCCGGTGCCGCGTCGAAAGCGGTGAGGCGCGGGTGACGGACGAGGCCAGGGCTGTGTGCTGGTTCACCGCCGAGGAGGTCGCGGCGGAGCTGGGTGAGGTCTACGCCGTGCGCTTGCTGGACGCGCTGGAGGCTGCAGACGGTCCGCGTGTCCGGGCGCACGACGGGCGACGCCTCATCGGGTAGTCAGTCGGGACGGCGGGTCGACGAGCGCGTCCACCAGGCCGCGCACGTTGAACAGGAGTGCGGCTCCGTAGCCGGTGGGGAGCAGGCTGGTGAGAGCCATGATTCCCAGTTCGACAGCATGTTCGGCGGTCTGAGAATCAGCCAAGATCATGATCGGCGGGGATGGTAGGGGGAGAGCTGCTGTCACCCTGCTTTCGTGGATCACCCGGGTGACGGGGCGTCAGGGGCTCCGGATCCCGCATCGGGGTGATAGATCGAGCCAATGGAGTGGACTTCGGTGTCGGGTCATCATCCAGGCCCGACTTTGCGTGAATCCTCCCCTCGGTGCCGTCGGCACTGTCCGGCGCGGGTGGGTCCGAGCCGGTAGGTCTCCGTCCGAGAGGTTGATCGCTGAATGTCCAGATCACTGACCGTCATGGCCTCGTCCCGCAGCCGCAAAGTCCTCGCGGCGAGTGCGGCGGCCGTGCTGCTCGCGTTGGCCGGGGCGGCGCCCGCGTCGGCGGCGACGCGGGTGAGCAACAACGGTGAGATCAAGATCCACATGTCGGGCCAGAGCGTCGACGACCAGTCGAACGAGCCGAAGGTCTGCGTCTTCTACATCGACGCCTTCAACTTCGACCCGAACCAGGCGCTGACCTGGGAGGTCGACGCGGGCACCTTCGGCTCGCACGGGGCGCCGCTGGCCACCGGGAGTGCGACCTTCACGGCCACCGGTACGAGCGGGCAGGACATCTCCGGCGACCTCAACGGGGACGGCGGGCTGACCGGCAACGGCGGCGGACCGCAGAACGACATGTTCGTGGCGATCGAGAACGACAACACCGGACCGGACTCCGACAGCAAGAAGCACAAGGAGTTCAAGATCGACTGCGGCCAGCCGGTGCCGGTCGCATCCCCGCAGGTGGTGGGTGGTCTCGCCGCCGTGGCTGCCCCCGCGCTCGGCTTCTTCCTGTGGCGTCGGCGCCGCAGCCAGAGCATCTGACCGAGGACCAGATCATGCGCTGTGATGGTGCGGTGGCCGTCGTCCTGGGGACGCGGCCGGAGATCCTGAAGCTGGCCAGGGTGGTGCGCGGGCTGGGCGATCGCGCTCGGGTCGTCTACACCGGCCAGCACTACGACGAGGCGCTGTCGGACGGCGTCTTCCGCGGCCTGCGGCTGCCGGCTCCGGACGTCCGGCTCACCGACATCGGTGGGGCCCCGCGGGGGCAGCAGATCGGGTCGATGATCTCAGCACTGTCGGAGCTGTTCAGCGCCGATCCGCCGGCGGCGGTGGTCGTGCAGGGCGACACGAACACCACGTCGGCGGGTGCGCAGGCGGCGCAGTACCACGGTGTGCCGGTGGTGCACGTGGAAGCCGGCCTGCGGTCTCGCGACCGGGCGATGCCGGAGGAGATCAACCGTCAGGTGGTCGGCGTGCTGGCCGACGCGCACTGCGCGCCGACCGTGGCGGCGGCAGCCAACCTACGGGCCGAGGGCGTTCCGGACCACCGCGTCCACCTCACCGGGAACACGATCGTCGAGGCGGTGGCCGACTCGCTGCCCGGCGAGCAGGAGTCCCGGGCGATGCTCCGCGGTTTCGGCGTGCTCGAGGACCAGTACGTGCTGGCGACGATCCACCGGCCGGAGAACACCGATGACCCGGTTCGGCTCCGGCTCATCCTGACCGAGCTGGGACAGCTCGGCCTGCCGGTGCTCTTCCCGCTTCACCCGCGCACCAAGGCCGCGATCGTCCGGCACGGTCTGACCGAGCCGCTCGCCCGGCTGCGGGCGGTCGGGGCGCTGGACCACGCGTCCTTCCTCGGCCTGGCCCGGCACGCCCGTCTGCTCGTCTCCGACTCCGGTGGCGTGCAGGAGGAGTGCACCGTGCTCAAGAAGCCGCTGATCGTGGTGCGCAACAGCACCGAGCGGCCGGAGGCCGTCGAGGCGGGGTTCGCCACCCTGCTGCGTCCGGGGCCGGAGATCAGCCGACTGGCCCGTCGGCTGATTGCGGACGGCTCGCTGGCCGGTCGGCTGGCGGTCCGACCGTCCCCGTACGGCGACGGGCTGGCCAGCGAGCGCATCGTCGAGCTGGCCCTGGCGCTCGCCGACCGGCGGGTCCCGGACGGCTCCGCCGGCCCGTCACAGGCTTCGCCCGTGGTCCCGGCACCCTGCGCGGCGCAGGCGGCCGACGCCTTCGCAGCAGCGGACCCCCGGTAAGAACCGCCACTCAGAACCCCCGTAAACAACCCTCGTCACCAGTGGAGGAAGCCCGTGTACCGTCCATGCGTCCCCGGCACTGCCGCCGTGGCCTGCGGCTCGCTCGCCGCGACCGGAAGTAGCCACACCGTCCTGCTGACGGCGGTGGCCGCGACCCTGGTGGTCTCCGGCGCTCTGCTGACGCGTTTCGTGCGCCAGCGCAGCGAGAATGGCTGAGCTCAGCAGCCCGGCCGTACCGACCAGTCGTGGGGCCGGATCGCGCGCTGGCGCGGTCCGGTCCCTACGGCTTGCGCTGGCCGGGTTGCTGATCGTCTCCGCACTGCTGCTGCTGGTGTTCAACAACCGGTTCCGGTCCCTGGAGGCGATCGTGGCCGGGCCGCTGATCGGGCTCGGCACGGGTAGCAAGGTCGAGGTCGAGCCCTCGGTCGCGCTGATCTTCTTCGACGTGCACACCTGGCGGATGGAGGGGCTGCGGATCACGGCCGAGTGCACGGCGGCGGTGGTCATCGCGCCGTTCCTGCTGATGGCCGGGGGGATCATCACCTTCGGCAAGTTCCGGATCAGCCGGGTGCTGGCCGGGGTCGCGGTGGCGGCCGCCATCCTGTTCGGGGTCAACCAGCTGCGCCTGGTCGTCATCGCCTTCGCGACCCACGAGTGGGGCCTGCTGCGCGGTTACGGGTGGTCACATCTGCTGGTCGGCTCGCTCATTACCAGTTTCGGAGCGATCGTGGCGATCGCTGTGTTCTTCGTGATCGTCTCCCGGCCCGGTCGTCGCGGACGGATCGAGCCGGCGGTGGAAGGCGGGTCGGCGTGAATCACTCGGCAGGCACCGTGGTCAGCTTCGCGATGGCGTTGTCCCTGATCATGGGCAGTGCGTTCGTCGCCTATCTCGCGGCCCTGGTGACACCCTTCCTGCGCAGTCGCCCGCAACCCCCGGGCGACGCCTCGGGGTTCGACTGGCACATCTTCGTGCCGTGCCGGGACGAGGAGGCCGTGATCGGCACCACGCTGGCCCGGCTGCGGGCGGAGTTCCCCGGGATGCACCTGTGGGTGATCGACGACGGGTCGATCGACTTCACGGGGGACGTCATCCGCTCGTACCAGGCCGATGATCCGCACGTGCACCTGGTGCGCCGGGTGGCGCCGAACGCCCGCACCGGCAAGGGCGACGCGCTCAACGCGGCGTACCAGGCGCTGTGCGAGTGGCTGCCGGCCCCGCTGGCGCCCGAGCGGGTCGTCATCGGGGTGTTCGACGCCGACGGATCGCCGGCCTCGGGCTGCCTCGAAGTCATCTCGGGCGCCCAGCTCTTCGGTGACCCGGAGGTGGCGGCGGTGCAGATCGAGGTCCGGATGAGCAACCGGGAGGAGCGTCAGCCGCTCGGCGACGGCCCCCGGCTGCGCAACCTGCTCGGCCGGACCCTGGTGCGGATGCAGGACCTGGAGTTCCGCACGGCGATCCCCGCGATGCAGCTCAGCCGCCGGACCACCCGCACGGTGGCGATGGGCGGCAACGGCCAGTTCGCCCGGCTGTCCGCGCTGCGCACCATCGCCGAGGGAGCCCCCGGGCCGTGGCGCGGTTCGCTGCTCGAGGACTACGAGCTGGGCCTGCACCTGAAGCTCGCCGGGTGGCACACCGCGTTCACCCGGGACACCTGGGTGGACCAGGAAGGCCTGTGGAACGTCAAGCAGCTGGTGGCCCAGCGCACCCGCTGGAGCCAGGGCGCCATGCAGTGCGTGCGCTACCTGCCGCAGATCTGGAACTCGCCGAAGCTGACCACACTGGGCGTGCTGGAGGTCTCGTACTGCCTCTTCCAGCCGTGGCTCCAGCTGTTCGGCAGCGTGGTCTACCCGACCTTGGTCCTGCTGCTGGCCCTGCGCTACGCCATCCATCCGGAGATCGCCGGCCAGTTCCTGTCGAACGGCGGATGGGGCCTGCTGGTCGCCTATCTCGGCTTCGGCCTGGTCCAGTTCACCCTCTGGGGCCCGCTCTACTGGCGCAAGTGCGAACGGGCGGCCGGTTTCTGGCGGTGCCTGGGCTGGGGCATGGCCTACTCGCTCTACATCTGGCTCTACTGCGTGTGCACCTGGCGGGCGCTGGCCCGGCTGGCGAAGGGCAGGAACAGCTGGGTCAAGACCCGGCGCAACGCGGAACTGCGCCCAGTGGGAAGTTGACGACGTGTCACGAGTCGGGCAGGCCGGCCGGCGCCGGACGGTAGATGGTCAGCGAGTCCACCGAGAAGGAGATCGGCGTCGTCGTGGTGGGGGCCGGGTGGTAGGCGCCGTTGTTGATGGACAGGCTGAGCACGGGGTAGGCGGCGAAGTCCTGGCCCACGCCGCTGTGGTCGGACCAGGCGACGGCGAGGTGGTCGAGGCTGGGCCCGACGTACCAGGTGGTGTTGTCGGCGCCCAGCCGGGCGCCGACGTACAGCCAGGTGTCGGCGGCCACCGCCGGCGCCGTGTAGCGGCCGGTACCGCTGTGCACCTGGTTGACGAACTCCAGGGTGCCGGGGTGGTCGGCCTGCCACTCGAAGACGTCGACCTCGTTGCGACCGTCCCGCCAGCTCCACAGCGCGGGCCAGGCACCGGAGCCGGCGGCGGGCAGCCGGATGTGAGCCATGATCAGGTCGCCGGTGCGCATCTCGGTGCCGTCCCCACCGGTGTCGCAGGAGTCGCCGGTGGTCAGCAGGCCGGTGTTCCAGGCGCCGTCCGGGCCCGGGGTGGCGGTGATGGTCAGCCGGCCGCCGTTGGTGCTGAAGGCTGACTCGGTGAGCCGGTCGAGCTTGAAGTCGTGCTGGTTGTCCGCACAGTTCTGGTAGGCGCCGGTCTGCCAGCCCCAGGTGTGGCCCGGGCCCAGGTCCAGGCTGCGGAAGGTGTCGCTGAAGGCGACGCGTGCTCCGGCGAAGGGCGCCCGGGCGAAGGGTGTGGCGTCGGCCGTGACCGACGGTATCGCCGGCACGACGGCGAGGATCAGGCCGAACAGCGGATTGAGCAGGCGCATGATCATCCCTCAGGTGCGGTGGCGGACCGGGACGGCCCACGTCCACGATCCACCGGGGGCGTGGCGGCGCGCAGCGTGCTGTGGGCCGTCCGGGTACCTCTGATCGGAAGTCTCCCGGGAACGGTCAGGACCAGGCCCGTAGGCTGGTCGAAGCGCTCCGGTTCGAGCGCATCGCACGCCGTACCGGAGGGGCCGATGGCTGAGCAGACGCCGAGTCCGCAGCGGGGCAGCCGGATCAGCAGGCCCGAGAACCGGCTGGTCCGGCGGGGCTTCACGGATCCCGAGGCAGCCGTCCGCCGGCTGAGCGCGCCGGCGCTGACCGGGCTGGCCGACGATCCGCTGCTGCTGGACGGCCTCGGCGCCACCGCCGACCCGGATCTGGCGCTGCTCGGGCTGGCCCGGCTGCTGGAGGCGCTCAGCGAGGGGGAGCGGCACGCCCTGCGCGACACCCTGACCACCTCCAAGCCGCTGCGGGACCGCCTGCTCGGCGTGCTCGGCGCCTCCGCCGCGCTCGGCGACCACCTGGCCACCCACCCGCGCGACTGGCACGCGCTGGTCACCTTCGAGGTGCGCGACATGCACCCGGGTACGGCCGACTTCCGCCGCGAGCTGGAGCAGCGGGTCCGGGCCGGTAACGCCGCGCCCGCCGACGCGCTGCGCGCCGCCTACCGCCGCTGCCTGCTCACCATCGCCGCCCGCGACCTGTCGGCCACCACCGACCTGGTGCAGAGCGCCGCCGAGCTGGCCGACCTGGCCGGCGCCACCCTGCGCACCGCGCTGGAGATCGCCGCCGAGCAGGAGCCGGAGGCCGCCGACGCCTGCCGGCTCGCGGTGATCGGGATGGGCAAGTGCGGCGGCCGGGAGCTCAACTACGTCTCCGACGTGGACGTGATCTTCGTCGCCGAGCCGCGCGAGGGCGTCGAGGAGCAGCGCGCGCTGCGGGCCGCCACCCGGCTGGCCGCGGCGATGATGCGGCTCTGCTCGGACACCACCCGCGAGGGCACCATCTGGCCGGTGGACGCCAACCTGCGCCCCGAGGGCCGCAACGGGCCGCTGGTGCGCACCCTGGCCAGCCACCTCGCGTACTACCAGCGGTGGGCCAAGACCTGGGAGTTCCAGGCGCTGCTGAAGGCCCGTCCGGTGGCCGGTGACGCCGAGCTCGGCCAGGCGTACATCGCGGCGCTGTCGCCGATGGTCTGGCAGGCGGCGGAACGGGAGAACTTCGTCGCGGACGTGCAGCAGATGCGCCGCCGGGTGATCGAGGCGATCCCGGCCGGCGAGATCGACCGCCAGCTCAAACTCGGGCCGGGCGGTCTGCGGGACGTCGAGTTCTCGGTGCAGCTGCTCCAGCTGGTGCACGGGCGCACCGATCCGGCGCTGCGCAGCGGCAACACCCTGACCGCGCTCAGCGCCCTGTCGGCGGGCGGTTACGTCGGGCGGGCCGACGCCGCCTCGCTGGACGCCGCCTACCGCTTCCTGCGCACCCTGGAGCACCGGATCCAGTTGCACCGGCTGCGCCGCACCCACCTGATGCCCACCGACCCGGCGGACCTGCGCCGACTGGCCCGCTCACTGGCCCCGATGATCAACGACGACACCCGGGCCGATCCGGTGGCCGCGCTGGAGCGGGAGTGGAAGCGGCACGCGCTGGAGGTCCGGCGGCTGCACGAGAAGCTCTTCTACCGCCCGCTGCTGGACGCGGTGGCCGGACTCTCGGCCGGCGAGGCACTCACCCCCGGCACGCCGGCGATGAGCACCGAGGCCGCCGAGGCCCGGCTGCAGGCGCTCGGCTTCGCCGACCCGCCGGCCGCGCTGCGCCATCTGATCGCGCTGGCCAGCGGCGTCAGCCGGAAGGCGGCGATCCAGCGCACCCTGCTGCCGGTGCTGCTGGCCTGGTTCGCCGACTCCGCCGACCCGGACGCCGGCCTGCTGGGATTCCGCCAGGTCTCCGACGCGCTCGGCCGCACCCCCTGGTACCTGCGGCTGCTGCGCGACGAGAGCGCGGCCGCCGAGGGCCTGGCCCGGATCCTCTCGGCCGGGCGGCTGGCCCCCGACCTGCTGCTGCGGGCACCGGAGGCGGTGGCCATGCTGGGCGACCCGCAGGGCCTGGAGCCGCGCGGCCGGACCGCCCTGGAGCAGGAGATCCGCTCCGCCGTCGGCCGGGCGCCGAGCGCGGCGGCGGGCGTGGCGGCGGCCCGCTCGGTCCGTCGGCGCGAACTGTTCCGCACCGCCGCCGCCGACCTGCTGGGCCGCTTCGGCGAGGAGCCGGGGGAGGCCCTGGAGGCGACGGCCGGTGCGCTCACCGACCTGAACGCGGCCACCCTGGCCGGTGCGCTGGCGGCCTGCACGGCCGGCTGGGAGCAGGCCCACGGCGAGCCCTTCCCGGCCCGGCTGGCGGTGATCGCGATGGGCCGGTTCGGCGGCCACGAACTGGGCTACGGCTCGGACGCGGACGTGCTCTTCGTCCACGAACCGGAGCCGGGCACCGAGCACGACGCGACCGCCGCCGCCCGCTCGGTCTGCAACGAGCTGCGCACCCTGCTGGCCGCCCCGTCCACCGAGCCGCCTCTGCTGGTCGACGCCGACCTGCGTCCGGAGGGCCGGCAGGGCCCGCTGGTGCGCACCCTGGGCTCGTACCAGGCCTACTACGCCCGCTGGTCGCACGTCTGGGAGAGCCAGGCGCTGCTGCGAGCCGCGCCGGTGGCGGGGGACGTGGAGCTGGGCGAACGGTTCCGGGCGCTGATCGACCCGCTGCGCTACCCGGTGGGCGGTGTGCCGGAGCGGGACCTGTTGGAGATCCGCCGGATCAAGGCCCGGATCGAGAGCGAGCGGCTGCCGCGCGGGGCCGACCCGACCACCCACACCAAGATCGGCCGTGGCGGCCTGGCGGACGTCGAGTGGACGGTGCAGTTGCTCCAGCTCCAGCACGGGCACCAGGTGGACGGGCTGCGCACCACCCGCACCCGGCAGGCGCTGCTCGCGGCGGCCGAGGCGGGCCTGCTGGCGGGCGAGGACGCGGCGGTGCTGGACGCCGCCTGGGTGCTGGCCTCCCGGGTGCGCAGTGCGGTGATGCTGGTGCGCGGCCGTCCGGGCGACAGCTTCCCCGGCGAACCGCGCGAGTTCGCCGGAGTGGCCCGCTACCTCGGGTACGGGGCGGGCCACAGCGGCGAGCTGGTGGACGACTACCGGCGCACGACGCGGCGGGCGCGGGCGGTGGTGGAGCGGCTGTTCTACGGGTGAGGCAGCCGGGGTGGGACCGGGGCGGCCGGGGCTGAGCCGGCCGGACGGTCAGCGCCGGTAGCCCGCGCCCACCGGGGTGGGCCGCTGCTCGGGCAGATTGGCGCCGGCCTGCCAGGAGGCCGGGATCTGCGGGAACTGGTAGGCCCAGCGGTGGTAGATCAGCCGGGTGACCAGGAAGCCGACGGCAAGGCAGGCCAGTCCGCCGACCGCGTCCATCCAGTAGTGGTTGGCGGTCGAGACGATCACCATCAGGGTGGCGGCCGGGTAGAGCAGGCCCAGGGCGCGCACCCACCGGCGCTCGGCCAGGAAGAAGATCGTCAGCCCGCACCAGGTCGACCAGCCGATGTGCATCGAGGGCATCGCGGCGAACTGGTTGGAGACGCTGGCTCCCGCCCCCGAGGCCAGCGAGCCCCAGGTGTGGTGCACCAGCACGGTGTCCACGAAGCCGTACCCGGCCAGCCGGGGCGGCGACAGCGGGAAGAAGTAGAACCCGACCAGGGCGATGCCGGTGGTCACGAAGAGCACCGTCCGGCTGGCCGCGTAGCGGCCCGGATGGCTGCGGTAGAGCCAGACCAGCACCGCGATGGTGATGATGAAGTGCAGTGTGGCGTAGTAGTAGTTCATCCCGACGATGAGCCAGCCGACCGAGTTGACGCCGTGGTTGATCGAGCGCTCGACCGCGATGCCGAGGTTCTGCTCCAGGTGCCAGATCCAGTTCGCGTGCTTCTGCGCGATCGCGGCCTGCTCCGGAACCGCGTTGCGGACCAGCGAGTACAGCCAGTAGCTGAGGCCGATCAGCGCGAGTTCGAACCAGAGCCGCGGGCGGGCGGGGCCGCGCCGCTGGGCCATGATGCGCCGCCGCAGCGAGCCGGTGGCGCTCAGTGCCGTACTACCGCCGGCTCCGTCCGCCCGCTGTGCGGCCGTCTGGCCCGGGGCTCGGACGGAACCGCCGGTGCGGAGCTGGGCGGCGTTCTCGCGGCCCGGCGTCTCGATCTCGGTCGGTTCCCCCATGGACGAGAAGTCTGCCAGACGTTCTGTGGCCGTCCGATCATCCTCTGGTCGTGGATTCTTCATCGGCTGTCCTCCCACGGTGCTAGCCGGCTGCCCCCGACCTTGGCGGGGGAGGCGGCAGGGAACGCCCGGTGGGGGCGTGTCGGAGGGACACACATGCGTTCCATTGTTACGCGTTCGCAATAGGCGGGGCTAGGCGGGGTACCCACCGCGCAGGGGGTGTTGGGGGAACCGGGCAGTAACCGGCAGCGCCGATGAATACCTTTTCTGCATCTTGCTGAAACATATTTCAGCACGCTAGCGTCCTCGCCACCCGACGACGACGAGCCCGGCAAGGGAGCCGCTGTGCCCGCTGTTCCGCTCCGCCCTGCCCGCAGGAGCACCACTCGAACGAACGGCAGACGAGACAGACGTGGCCGGCCGGGGGTGCTGCTCGCGGCCGCGCTGACCGCGGCGACCCTCGGAACCGCCACCCCGCTGGCGAGCGCCGCCGCCCCGGCGCCACCCTCGGACCGGAGCCTGGCCACACTGGCCGACCGGCACGACCTGACCCGCGAGCAGTACTACTTCGTGCTGCCCGACCGGTTCGCCAACGGCGACACCGGCAACGACAGCGGTGGCATCACCGGGACCCGGATGGACAACGGGTTCGACCCGAGCGACAAGGGCTTCTATCACGGCGGTGACCTCAAGGGCCTGATCGACCGGCTGGACTACATCCAGAACCTCGGCACCACCGCGATCTGGATGGCGCCGATCTTCAAGAACAGGCCGGTCCAGGGCACCGGAGACAACGCGAGCGCCGGCTACCACGGCTACTGGATCACCGACTTCACCCAGGTCGATCCGCACTTCGGCACCAACGACCAGCTCAAGGAGCTGATCAAGAAGGCGCACAGCCGCGGCATCAAGGTCTTCTTCGACGTCATCACCAACCACACCGCCGACGTCGTCGACTACGCGCAGGGCAGCCACGCCTACCGCTCGATCGGCGCCTACCCGACCCTGGACCGCAGCGGCGCCCCGGTCGACGAGACGGCGGCGGCCGATGCCGACGCGGCCGGGGGAACCGCGAGCTTCCCCGACCTGACCGCCAACTCCTTCCCCTACACCCCCGTGGTCACCCAGCCCGCCGCCAAGAAGCCGGACTGGCTCAACGACCCGACGCTCTACCACAACCGCGGCGACTCCACCTTCGTCGGCGAGTCCGCCACCGAGGGCGACTTCTCCGGCCTGGACGACCTGGACACCCAGAACCCCAAGGTGGTCAAGGGATTCGAGCAGGTCTACCAGACCTGGGTGCGCGACACCGGCGTGGACGGGTTCCGGATCGACACCGTCAAGCACGTCAACATGGCCTTCTGGCAGCAGTGGGCGCCCGCGCTCAAGAGCTACGCCGCCAAGCAGGGCAACAACAAGTTCTTCATGTTCGGCGAGGTCTACTCCGCCGACCCGTCGATCACCTCGCCCTATGTCACCAAGGGCAAGCTGCAGGCCACCCTGGACTTCCCGTTCCAGGACGCGGCCCGCCGGTTCGCCTCGCAGGGCGGCTCGGCGCAGAGCCTGGCCGACCTCTACGCCCAGGACTACCGCTACACCAGCGCCGACAGCAACGCCTACGAACTGCCGACCTTCACCGGCAACCACGACATGGGCCGGATCGGCTCCTTCCTGCGCGCCGACAACCCCGGCGCCGACGACGCCACCCTGCTCGCCAAGGACCAGCTGGCCGACCAGCTGCAGTTCCTCACCCGCGGACAGCCGGTGGTCTACTACGGCGACGAGCAGGGCTTCACCGGCGCGGGCGGCGACAAGGACGCCCGGCAGGACATGTTCGCCACCAGGACACCGTCCTACGCGAGCGACCCGGTGATCGGCGGCCAGTCCGGCGCCGCCGACCGGTACGGGCAGAGCGGACCGCTCTACCAGGGCATAGCGGACCTGGCCAAGCTGCGGGCGGCCAACCCGGCGCTGGCCGACGGCGCGCAGATCCAGCGGTACGCGGCCAGCGGCCCGGGCGTCTACGCCTTCTCCCGGATCGACGCCGCACAGCAGGTCGAGTACCTGGTCGCGGTGAACAACGCCACCACCCCGCAGACCGTCGCCCTGGACACCTTCTCGGCCGGCATGACCTTCCAGCAGCTCTACCCGACGGCCGGCCGGCAGCTCGGCAGCGGCGCCGACCGCAAGCTCACCGTCACGGTGCCGCCGCTCTCCTCGGTGGTGTACCGGGCCGCCGCCAAGCTCGCACCGTCGACCGCCGCGCCGGCCATCACGCTGAACACCCCCGCCGACGGCTCGACCGGCAAGGTCACCCTCGGCGCGCAGGTGGACGGCGGCGGCTTCCACCGGGTCGGCTACGCCGCGCAGATCGGCAACGGGCCGTGGCAGCTGCTGGGCACCTCGGACACCGGTGTCGACAAGGTGACCCAGGACCTGGGCGGTGTGGCCCCCGGCACGGTGGTCCACTACAAGGCCGTGGTCCAGGACAACGCCGGCCACCTGCGCTCGGCCACCGGCAGCTTCACCACCGGCACCCCGACCCCGCAGACCCCGCCGAGCGCGAGCAGCCGTCCGTACGCGGTGGTGCACTACCAGCGCAAGGACGGGAACTACGACGGCTGGAACCTCTACGCCTGGGGCGACCTGGCCGACGGCGAGGGCACCAGCTGGCCGGCCGGGCACCCGTTCGTCGGGCGGGACGCCTACGGGGCCTTCGCCTACGTCAAGCTCAACAGCGGCGCCTCGGACGTCGGGTTCATCGTGGAGAACAACGGCACCAAGGACGTGTCGACGGATCGTCATATCGACGTGGGCTCGACCGGCGAGGTCTGGGTCAAGCAGGACGACCCGACCGTCTACACCGCCGACCCCGGGCCGACCTCCACTCCGTCGGCCAACACCGCGGTGATCCACTACCACCGCGCGGACGGCAACTACGACGGCTGGGGCCTGCACGACTGGACCGGCGCCGCCACGCCCACCGACTGGGGCAACCCGCTGCAGCCGGTGCGCAAGGACGCCTTCGGCGACGTCTTCGAGGTGCCGCTGAGCGCCGGGGCGAGCAGCCTCAGCTACATCCTGCACAACGGCAACACCAAGGACCTGCCCGACGACCAGTCGCTCGACCTCGTCACCTACGGGCACGAGGTCTGGGTGCTCGGCGGCCAACCCGGCTACCTGCTGCCCGAGGTGGCGACCACCAGCTCGCAGCTGGACCTGTCCGGCGCCAAGGCGCAGTGGATCGACGCCAACACCGTGGTGGTGCCGGCCAACTACGGCGCCGGCGACAGCGCGCTGCAGGGCGGCACCAGCGCCCAGCTGATCTACGACCCGGCCGGCAGCCTCCGCATCGACAAGGGCGTGCTGAACAAGCCGGGCTACTGGCTGCGGCTCAACCCGGTGGCCGGCGGGCTGACCGACGCGCAGAAGAAGAAGTACCCGAACCTGGCCGGCTACCGCGCCTTCACCGTGGACTCCCGGGACACCGCCCGGGTGCCCCAGGCGCTGCGCGCGCAGCTGGTCTTCACCGAGCACCTGCCCAGCGGCGCCGCACTGGCCGCCACCGGGGTGCAGATCCCCGGCGTCCTGGACGCGCGGTACGCGGGCCAGGCCGCCCAGGCCCAGCTGGGCCCGGTCTACCGGCAGTCCGGCCCCTGGTGGTGGCCGTTCAACCGTGAGGTGACGCTCTCGCTCTGGGCGCCCACCGCGCAGCAGGTCACGGTCCAGCTCTACGACAGCGCCACCGGCGGGACGCCGCGTGCCGTCCCGCTCAAGCGTGACGAGGCCAGTGGCGTCTGGTCGCTGACGGACAGCCGGGCCGCGCTGGCCGGCAAGTACTACGTCTACCAGGTCAAGGTCTGGGCGCCGAGCGTCCAGCAGCTGGTCACCAACACCGTCACCGACCCGTACTCGGTCGCGCTCTCGCCCGACTCCAAGCGCAGCCTGGTGGCGGACCTGACGGACCGTACGACCAAGCCGGCCGGCTGGGACGACAGTCGCAGCCCGCAGGCGGTCGCGGCGAGCCGCCAGCAGATCCAGGAGCTGCAGGTACGCGACTTCTCGGCGGCGGACAGCACCGTGCCGGCCGCCGAGCGCGGCAGCTACCTGGCCTTCACCGAGTCGCAGTCGGCCGGCATGCAGCACCTGCGCGAGCTCGCCAAGGCCGGCATCACCGCCATCCACCTGCTGCCGACCTTCGACATCGCCTCGATCCCGCCGACCGCCGACCAGAAGCTGCCCGCCTGCGACCTCGCCGCGCTGCCCAAGGACAGCGACAAGCAGCAGGAGTGCGTCGCGGCGGTGGCCGCCCAGGACGCCTACAACTGGGGCTACGACCCGCTGCACTACACCGTGCCGCAGGGCTCGTACGCCACCGATCCCACCGGCACGGCGCGCACCGTGCAGTTCCGGCAGATGGTGCAGGCCATCCACGCCGCCGGCCTGCGGGTGGTCCTCGACGTGGTCTACAACCACACCGCGGCCGCCGGGCAGGACGAGCACTCGGTGCTCGACCAGGTGGTCCCCGGTTACTACCAGCGGCTCAGCGACAGCGGCGCGGTGACCACCGACAGCTGCTGCGCCGACACCGCGCCCGAGCACGCGATGATGAACAAGCTGATCGTCGACTCGGTGCGGACCTGGGCCGAGCAGTACAAGGTGGACGGCTTCCGGTTCGACCTGATGGGCCTGGACCCGAAGTCCACCATGCTCGATGTGCAGTCCGAACTGAAGAAGTTGACGATCCGGCAGAACGGTGTCGACGGCTCGTCGATCTTCCTCTACGGCGAGGGCTGGAACTTCGGCGTGGTGGCGAACAACGCACGGTTCGAGCAGGCCACCCAGCTGAACATGGCGGGCACCGGGATCGCCACCTTCAACGACCGGGTCCGCGACGCCGGGCGCGGCGGCAACTTCATGCTCTCCTCGGCGCCGCAGCAGGGCTTCGCCTCGGGGCTCTACACCGACCCCAACGGCTCCTCGGCCAACGGCAGTTCGGATCAGCAGAAGGCCGCACTGCTGCACCAGATGGACCAGATCAAGGTGGGCCTGACCGGCAACCTGGCCGACTACTCCTTCACCGACAGCTCCGGAAAGTCCGTCACCGGCGCGGGAGTCGACTACAACGGCTCGCCCACCGGCTACGCGGCCAACCCCGGCGAGGCCGTGGAGTACCTGGACGCGCACGACAACACCGACCTGTTCGACGCGCTCGCCTACAAGCTGCCGACCTCGACCTCGGCGGCGGACCGGGCCCGGATGCAGGCCCTCGGGCTCTCGCTGACCGCGCTCACCCAGGGGCCGGGCTTCGCGGTGGCCGGCAGCGACCTGCTCCGCTCCAAGTCGCTGGACAGCAACTCCTTCAACTCCGGTGACTGGTTCAACGCGATCCACTGGCCCGTTCCCGATTCAAGGACCTGCGCGGACGGCAACGGCAACGGCTGGGGCCACGGCCTCCCGCCGGCGGCCGACAACCAGTCGATGTGGCCGGTCGCCAAGGCGCTGCTGGCCGACCCGCGGCTGACCGTGGGCTGCGACCGGATCAGTGCGACCTCCCAGCAGTACCAGGAGTTCCTGCGGATCAAGCAGGGATCGCCGCTGTTCGGGCTGAGCAGCGCGGCCGAGGTGCAGCGCCGGCTGAGCTTCCCGCTCTCCGGCACCGCCGGCGAGACCCCCGGGGTGATCACCATGCACCTGGACGGCACCGGGCTGCCCGGCGCCGAGCGCGGGATCACCGTGGTCTTCAACGCCACCCCGAGTCCGCAGAGCCAGGCGCTGCCCGCGCTGGCGGGAACCAGCCAGCAGCTGCACCCGGTTCAGGCCAATGGGGCCGACCCGGTTGTCAAGCAGGCGACGTTCCAGTCGGACTCCGGCCGATTCACCGTTCCGGCCCGTACGGTGGCGGTGTTCGTACAGCACTGAACCCCTGACGGGTCGGGTCGGGTCCGGGAGCTGCACGGCTCCCGGGCCCGACTTTTCGTCATTTGCTTGCGCCCGGCTCTTGGAGAGGCGTTGTCAATCCTGTAAACAATGGAGTCAAGTCAGCCACGGTGCCGGGCAGCGCCAGGACGATCGAACGCAAGGACGGGCATGGAATCCGGGCAGGACGCCACCACGGAGATCGGCCGACGCCTGCGCGACCTGCGCCGCGAGCGCGGGCTCAAGCAGAGCGACCTGGCCGGTGAAGGCATGTCGGTCAGCTACCTCTCGTTGCTGGAATCGGGCAAGCGCCCGGTCACCCCCACCATCCTGCGCCGACTGGCCGGCGAACTCGGCTGCACCGTCGAGTACTTGCGCACCGGGCAGCAGAGCGACCAGGAGCGCGAACGCCAACGCGAGCTGCTGCTGCGGCTGACCCTGGCCGAACTGGCGCTGCGCGGCGGCGAGTACCCGGCCGCGCTGGAGGGCTGCGAGGCCGTACTGGCCGAGCAGCCGCCGGCCGAGAGCGCCACCCGGCGGCGGGCCAGGACCGCCCGGGCCGACGCCCTGGAACGGCTCGGCCGCCCCGCCGAGGCGCTCGGCGAACTGCGCGAGCTCTACCGCGACGCGACCATCGGCCCCGGCTCCGCCGAGTGGCTGCGGCTGGCCGTCGCGCTCTGCCGCTGCCACCTGCTCGCGGGGGAGCCGGCCAGCGCCGTCGAGATCGGCGAGGCCGCGCTCGCCCAACTGGACGCCGTCATCGCCGAACCGATCGAGGACCACCTCGGGCTCGGCGTCGCACTGATCGAGGCCCACCACCGCAGCGGCGGCCTGGCGGCGGCCAGGGAGCTCGCCGACCGGCTGCTGCCGCTCGCCGACCGGAACGCCTCGCTGACCGCCCGGGCCGCGGCCTTCCGCCAGGCCGGCCGGCGGGCCCAGCAACTCGGCGACACCGCACTGGCGCTGACCCTGAACGAACGCGCGCTGGCACTGCCGGCCGAGGACGAACTGGGCCGCTACCGGGGCCTGCTGAAGGCCGGCTACGGCTCGCTGCTGCTGGACGGACCGGAGCCCGAACCGACCCGGGCGAAGAGCTACCTGGCCCTGGCCGAACAGGAACTGGCCCGCTGCGGGCGCCGGTCGGACCGGGCCGGATGTGAACTCAGCCTGGCCCGGGCCGAACTGATGCTGGGCGAGTACGCGGACGGGGCGGCGCACGCCGAACGCGCGCTGGACCTGGCCGGGGCCGAGCCGACCGGGGTCGGGGTCTGGGCCTGGCTGCAGCTCGGCGAGGCGCGGCGGCTGCAGGGCCGTGCGGCCGAGGCCACCGAGGCGCTGCGCACGGTGGAGCGGCTGCTCGGCTCGGCCGAGCACGGCCTGGCCTCCGGACGCGATCTCGCCGAGGCCTGGCGGGCGCTGGGCGACCTGTGGTTCGGCCAGGGGCAGTCCGACTCCGCGATGCGCGCCTACCGCCAGGGCCTGGCCGCCGCCGGCCTGTCCGGTGCGGCTCCGCTGCGCGCGATGCTCCGCCCGGCGGCGTTCTGAGCGGGAGCGGTTTCTGAGGCGGGAGCGGTTTCTGAGGTGGGAGCAGTTTCTGAGGTGGGGGCGGTGTTCTGAGGCGGGAGCGGCGTTCTGAGGTTGGCGCAGCACGCGCCCCAGCTGTCCCGTCCGGGCACCGGACCCCCATGGTTCTGCCGGACGTTGACGGGTAGCCTGAGTCACACCATGGCTGCCCCCGCCCTGATCGCGGCCGGCACCTGAGGGGGGAATCCGTGACACACCGACTGGACACCGCCTTCGCCGAACTGGCGCTGCGCAACGGCGGTGACGGCGAGGCGCTGGCCATCTTCCAGCGGGTGCTGGCAGCCGCTCCGCCCGCCGACCCGGCCACCGTGCGGCGGGCCCGGTGCGGGCAGGCCTGGGCGCTGGAGAAGCTGGGCCGGCTCGAGGAGGCGATCGGGCAGTACCGCGAGCTGCTGGCCGACCCGCAGACCGAGGTCGGCAGCGCCGAGTGGGCGCTGCTCGCGGTGGCGCTCTGCCGCAGCTACCGGGACGTCGGCGACCAGGCGATGAGCGTGGACTTCGGCGAGCGGGCGCTGCGCGAGCTGGCCCGGAGCGGCGCCGCGCCGATCGACGAACACCTGCAGCTGGGCTCCACCCTGATGGGCTGCTACGTGGTCCGCGGCGACCTGACCTCGGCCAAGCTGCTGGCCGACCAGCTGATGCCGCTGGCCCGGGCCACCGGCTCCCGGGTGGCGCTCGGCGCGGTGGAGTGGAACAGCTCGCTGATCGCCCGAGAGCAGGGCCGCCACGACGAGGCGCTGGAACTGGCCGAGCGGGCGCTGGCGCTGATGGCGGAGGCCGACAACACCCGCCACCAGGGCATGCTGCGCGGCAACCTGGCCCTGGTGCTGGTGGCCCGGGGCGAACTGGCCCCGGCCGTCCCGCTGCTCACCGCCGCCTTCGAGATCCTCCGGGAGAGCGCCCGGCTCTGCGAAGTGATCGATGTGGTGGCCCTGTTGGGCGAGGTGTTGGTCCAGCTGGGCGATCCGGAAGGCGCGCTGGAGTGGGCCGGACGGGCCCGGGGGCTGCTGACCGGGGCCAGCGAGGAGCTGTGGCGGGAGCGCGCGGCGATCGCGCTGGTCTTCGGCCGGGCCTGGCTGCTGCTCGGCGAGGGCGAGCCGGGCGAGGCCGAACTGCGCTGCTGCGCCGACCTGTTGCGGCGGGCGGAGGAGGACCGCTCGGTCGCGGTGCTGTGGCGCCGGCTCGGTGACTCCTGGGCCGAGCGGGAGCAGAACGAGGAGGCGATGACGGCCTATCAGACGGCGCTCACGCTGCTGGGTCTGCCCGCCGCCACCCGGCTGGTCCCCGGCCGGCGCCGAGCCCTCTCCTGACGCAGCGTCAGCATCTGACCCTGCGTCAATCAGGCTCAGGCGACAGCGGACCAGCCGGTGAACCGGCGCAGCTCCTCGGTCAACCGGCTGACCAGCAAGGCGGGCGCCCGGTCCGTCCAGGCGACGGCCAGGTGCGAGGGCGCGGCGTCGCGGACGGGCAGCCAGCGCACCCCCGGGCTGGCCGCCCAGCGGCTCAGCGGCTCGGGTGCGAGCCAGACGCCCCGGCCGCGGGCCACCGCGAGCAGGCAGTCCTCCACCTGGCGGGCGGCCGGCCCCTGGCGGGCCCGGGTGCCGTCCGGGCGCGGCTCGGCCAGCCAGTGCCGGCGGGCCTCCTCGGAGGCGGCGGCGTCCAGCGCCTCGGGCAGCAGGACCGGTTCCTCGGCGAGGTCGGCCAGGCAGACCGAGGCCCGTCCGGCCAGCCGGTGGCCCCGCCGGACGGCGACGGCCCGCCGGTCGGTGCTCACCCGGGTGACCCGCAGCGGCCCGGCCTCGGCCGGCAGCCAGAGGAACCCGGCGTCGGCCTGGCCGGAGCGCAGCAGGGCCAGTTCCTCGGCCGGCGTGGGCACCGTGAGCAGGTCCACGGCCAGGCCCGGGACGGCCTCCTCCAGTGCGGTGGCGGCCTCCAGGGCGAACGGCGCGGTGGTGTAGGGGCAGCCGACCAGGCGCAGCGGACCGCCCGGCTCGGGACCCTCGGCCCGTGACCGCAGTCGTTCGGCCAGGTTGTCCAGCTCGCCGACCACGCTGCGGGCTCCGGCGGCCAGCTCCAGGCCGGCCGAGGTGAGGCTGACCCCGCGCGAGGTGCGGACCAGCAGCTCGGTGCCCAGGGCTCGTTCGAGCTGTTGGATCTGGACCGAGACGGCCTGCTGGGCCAGGTGCAGCCGGGCTGCGGCCCGGGTGATGTTGAGCTCTTGGGCGACCATCAGGAAGGAGCGCAGATGGCGAAGTTCCAGCCCGCCGAACGCACCGCCCGCTGCCATGCCGCCCCCTCCCGACCGGTATCGGACCCGATCAAACACGGGATGTCAAATATCGTCAAGTTTCAGGTAAAAGCACTGGCTGGGGATGGGGTTGACGAATTGTTGTCCGCATGCTCTTGACGGGGCGGTGGGGCGCCCCTAGGTTCGGCGCTGCAAGTTTCCAGAAAGTTTCAGCAAGCTTTCCTTCAGTGTTGTTGGTCAGTACATCGGCTGCCCCACCCAGCCCCCAGGAGACACCGTGGTCCCCTCGCTCCGTCCGGCCGGCGCCCTCGTCGGCGCCGGCGCTCTGCTCTTCTCGCTCGGCACCGCGATCGCGGCCCCCACCGCGTCCGCCACCCCGCCGAGCAGCAAGGACGTCACCGCCACTCTCTTCGAGTGGAGCTTCGCCTCGGTCGCCAAGGAGTGCACCAGCACCCTGGGCCCCAAGGGCTACGGCTTCGTCGAGGTCTCGCCGCCCCAGGAGCACATCCAGGGCGCCCAGTGGTGGACCTCCTACCAGCCGGTCAGCTACAAGATAGCCGGGCGGCTCGGCGACCGGGCCGCCTTCCAGTCGATGGTGAACACCTGCCACGCGGCCGGCGTCAAGGTGATCGCCGACTCGGTGATCAACCACATGAGCGCGGGCTCCGGCACCGGCACCGGCGGCACCGTCTACACCAAGTACAACTACCCCGGCTACTACCAGGACCAGGACTTCCACGGCTGCCGCCAGCCGATCACCAACTACCAGGACCGCACCAACGTGCAGACCTGCGAGCTGGTCAACCTCGCCGACCTGGACACCGGCAGCGCCGCTGTGCAGCAGACCATCGCCAACTACCTGAACGACCTGGCCTCGCTGGGCGTGGACGGCTACCGGATCGACGCCGCCAAGCACATCGCGGCGAGCGACCTGGCCGCGATCAAGGCCAGGATGGCCAACCCCCACGCCTTCTGGGTGCAGGAGGTGATCTACGGCGCCGGCGAGCCGATCCAGCCGAGCGAGTACACCGGCAACGGCGACGTGGACGAGTTCCGGGTCGGCACCGACCTCAAGCGGATCTTCACCAGCGACAAGCTCGCCAACCTCAGCACCTGGGGCGCCTCCTGGGGCTACCTGCCGAGCAACCAGGCCCGCAGCTTCCTCGACAACTGGGACACCGAGCGCAACGGCTCCACCCTCAACTACACCTACGGCAACACCTACACGCTGGCCAACGTCTTCCTGCTGGCCGAGACCTACGGTGCGCCGAACATCTACTCCGGCTACTCCTTCACCAACACCGACGCCGGCCCGCCGAACAACGGCACCGTCAACGCCTGCTACCAGGACGGCTGGAACTGCACCCACGCCTGGCGGCAGGTGGCCAACATGGTGGGCTTCCGCAACGCGGTGGCCGGCACCGGCGTGACCGACTGGTGGTCCAACGGCAACAACGCGATCGCCTTCGGCCGCGGCAACAAGGGCTATGTCGCGCTCAACCACGAGAGCGGCGCGATCACCCAGACCTTCCAGACCGGGCTGCCGGCCGGCACGTACTGCGACGTCGAGCACGGCGACCCGGTGGCCGGCGGCGGCTGCACCGGCCCGACCTACACGGTGGGCGCCAACGGGCAGTTCACCGCGACGGTCGGTGCGGGCGACGCGGTGGCGCTGTACGTCACCAGTGGCGCGAACGTCAGCGGCGCCTCGTTCCACGTCAACGCGACCACCAGCTACGGCCAGAACGTCTACCTGGTCGGCGACAACCCGGCGCTGGGCGGCTGGGACACCGGCAAGGCGCTGCCGCTCTCCTCGGCCGGCTACCCGGTCTGGTCGCTGGACCTGGCGCTGCCGGCCGGTACCGCGTTCCAGTACAAGTACGTCCTCAAGGACGGGAACGGCGCCGTCACCTGGGAGTCGGGAGCCAACCGGACCGCCACCGTGCCGAGCGGCGGCGAGGTTCAGCTGAACGACACCTGGCGGCCCTGACCCCGGCGCACCCCTTCCGGTGCACCCCTTCCGGTGCACCCCTTCCGGTGCACCCCTGATGCCCTGTGTCGGTCGCGGTCAGCCGCGGCCGATATAGGGCATCGCCGTCGCCAGCACCGTGGCGAACTGCACGTTCGCCTCCAGCGGCAGCTCCGCCATGTGCCGCACCGTGCGCGCGACGTCGGCCACGTCCATGGTCGGCTCCGGCGCGATCCGCCCGTCGGCCTGCCGCACACCCACGCTCATCGCGGCCGTCATGTCGGTGGCCGCGTTGCCGATGTCGATCTGCCCGCAGGCGATCCGGTACGGGCGGCCGTCCAGCGAGAGCGACTTGGTCAGCCCGGTCACCGCGTGCTTGGTGGCGGTGTAGGCGATCGACTGCGGACGCGGCACGTGCGCCGAGATCGAGCCGTTGTTGATGATCCGCCCGCCCTGCGGCCGCTGGCCCTTCATCTGGCGGAACGCGGCCTGGGCGCAGAGGAAGGCGCCGGTCAGGTTGAGGTCCACCACGGCCCGCCAGTCGGCGTACGACAGCTCCTCGACCGGGACCGGCGCGCCGAAGGTGCCGGCGTTGTTGAAGAGCAGGTCCACCCGGCCGAAGCGCTCGGCCACCTCGCCGAAGAGCGCGTCCACCGCGGCCGGGTCGGTGACGTCGGTGGGGATCACGGCCGCGCCGCCACCGCTCAGCGCCGCCGTCTCGTGCAGCGGCTCGGCGCGGCGCCCGGCCAGCGCGAGCTGCCAGCCGGCCTTCGCGAGCTCCAGGGCGACCGCCCGGCCCACCCCGGTGCCGGCCCCGGTGACGACGGCGATCTGCGGCATGCGGTGCTCCCGGTGGTAGCTGTGCTGGTTCCCGTACGGCTGGTCTCCCGATGATCGCCGAGCCGGCGCCGGGGTGTCACTGGTAGGAGTGCACCGAAGAGCGTCCCGGCCCGACCCGGGGGCTTGTCAGGAGTGCCCGAGGTGACTAAGTTTCTGAAAATAACTACATAGGTCCGAGCGATAGAGTGCCGGAGAGGAGGCGACCACAATCGTGAACATCCGCAAGCAGCAGCCCCAGGGTCTGATCACCATCGGCCAGCGCGCCGAGTACATGCGGCAGGGCAACGCCTCCGCGGTGCTGCGCGCCGTCCTCGCGTACGGTCCGGTCTCCCGGGCCGAGATCGCCCGGCACACCGGCCTCTCCGCACCCAGCGTCACCAAGCTGACCAGCTCGCTGATCGAGGCCGGACTGCTCGGCGAGCTGGCCCCGGTGGAGCCCACCCAGGGCCGCCCCCGGGTCCCGCTGCGGGTCGACCCCGAGCGCACCGTCGCGCTCGGCGTCCACATCGGACTGCTCCGCACCACCTTCGGCCTGGTCGCCCTGGACGGCCGGATCCTCGCCGAGCGCGAGATCGCCCACCCCCGGGCCGCCGCCGAGCTGACGCCCCGCCGGATCGCCGCGCAGGCGGCCGAGGGCGTCCGGGCCTTCCTGGACGAGCGGCTCGGCGACCGCCGGCTGGTCGGCACCGGAGTGAGCATCGGCGGCTGGGTGGACGGCGCGCGCGGCCTGGTGGTCGCGCACGGCCCGCTCGGCTGGCAGAACGTGCCGCTGCTGGAGGAACTGGCCGGCAAGCTGCCCGGGCCGCTGGTGCTGGAGCAGACGGTGCGGGCCATCGCCCGGGCCGAGCTCTGGTTCGGCGCCGGCCGCGAGGTGGACGACTTCGCCCTGGTCTTCATCGGCAACGTGCTCGGCGCGGCCATCGTGGTGGACCGCACGGTGCACCGCGGCCCGGGCGCGGCGGCCGGCGCGATCGAGCACCTGCTCGCCACCGACGACCCGTCAGTTCGCTGCCCGCAGTGCGGGAGCGGCTGCCTGAGCGCCTCCGCCGGAGACCTCGCGCTGATCGCCGAGGCCCGCGCGGCCGGCCTGCTCGAGCCCACCCCGCGCGGCGACACCGGCCCCTCGCTGGACCTGGAGCGGCTGGTCGCGGCGGCCCGCCCGGCCGGCTCGGGCAGCGGCGACGAGGGTGCGCAGGCGCTGCTGCGCCGCCGGGCCCGCCGGGCCGGCCGGGCCATCGCCACCATGGTCGACCTGCTCAACCCGAGCCGGGTGGTGCTGGCCGGCGGCATCCTGGTCGCCGAGGAGTACCTGGACGACCTGCGCGCGGAGGTCGCCCTGCGCAGCCACCGCGGCGCCGCGGTGGCCGAGGACATCGTGCCCGCCGTGTTCGGCGCCCGGACCCTGGTGCGGTCCTCGGCGGTGCCGGTACTGGAGCGGGTCATCACCGAACCCTTCACCTCCCTGGGGCTGCTTTGACAACTGTCGCGCTCACTGCCGTCCAGCACGCGGAGCTCTACCACTGCGCGGTCAGCGGCCGCACCGACTGGCTGCTGCTGCGGCTCACCGACGAGGACGGGGTGACCGGCTGGGGCGAGTGCTCGGACGCCGGGCCGCTACCGGCGGTGGCCCGGGTGCTGGCGGGCGGCGAGGCCGACCCGTTCACCCACCGCACGGTGCTCGGCGCGATCCGCCAGGCCCAGGCCGACCAGTGCGCCCGGCGGGCCGGGGTGCCGCTGTGGCAGTGGCTCGGCGGCACCGGGCCCGCGGCCGAGGTCGAGCTCTACGCCAACCTCAACCGGGCCCCCGGCGGCCGGGCCCCGAGCGAGCTGGCCGGCACCGCGGCCGCCGCCGTTCGGGCGGGCTTTCGCACCGTCAAGCTGGCCCCCTTCGACACTCCCGGCGGCGACCGGCTGGCCCACCTGGGTCTGGCCCGGGTGCAGGCCGTGCGCGCCGCCGTCGGCCCGGACGTACGGGTCCTGGTGGACTGCCGCGAGCGGCTGCCGCTCGCCGAACTCCTGCCGCTGCTCGAGCCGTTCGCCCGGCTCGGGGTCGGCTGGCTGGAGGACGGCGTGGGCATCTCCCGCCCCGCCGAGCTGGCCGAGCTGCGTCGGCGGACCGAGATCCCGCTGGCCGGCGGCGAGTTCGCCGACCATCCGTGTCAACTCGCAGCCGTGGACGGCCTGCTGGACATCGTGCTGCCCGACGTCAAGCACGCCGGCGGCCCCCGGCAGGCGCTCGCGCTGGCCCGCGCGGCCGGCCCGGCCCGGGTCTCGCTGCACAACCCCGCCGGACCGGTCGCCACCCTGCACAGCGCCCACCTGGCCGCCCTGCTGCCCGCCGAACCGCTGGAGTTCGCCTTCGGCGAGGTCCCCTGGCGGGCCGAGCTGCTCACCGCGCCCGAGCGGATCGGCGACGGCCGCCTCACCCTGCCCGACGGTCCCGGCCTGGGCGCCGAACCCGACCTGCGGCACCGGGCGATCGTCCCGGCCTGGCGCGGCTCCTGTCCCCTCCCGGAGTAGCCGACGCCGGAGGGGCTCCTTCGCCCGGAGGAGCGGCGGCTGCTCGAACCGGTCCTCCACCGGACGGGTGGCAGCCACCACCGCCAGGTGGACGGCGTCCCGCTGTGACCCGCCGGTCGACCCCCGCCGGTCAGCTGGATTTTGCCGAACCGGTACCAAATGTTGGGTGGTGGGCTGCCTGGTCGCAACTACGACAGGTCCGGGCCACGTCATAGGATCAACAGCACCGCGCGCCGCCCAGCAGTTGGATCGGCGCCGCCCGGACCCACCCCGCCCCCGGGGCCACCCACCCATCGGAAGTGTCGCACCGTGCAGCCGCCGTTCGCCCGTTCCCGTACCGTCCTGTCCGCAGCCGCCGTCCTGGCCCTGGCCACCGCGCTCAGCGCGTGCGGCGGCGGTAGCGGCAGCGGCGGCGATGCCAAGGCCGCCGCCAAGCCCGCGCCCAGCGGGTCGGCCTCCGGGAGCGGCTCGTCGAGCGCCTCGGCCGGCAGTTCCTCCGCGTCCCCGGCCGCACCGCCGGCCTCGCCGACCCCGACGCCGAGCGCGTCGAGCAAGGTGCTGATGCCGACCGGTCCCGCCACCCAGCTGACCAAGGCCCGCGACACCGCCGCCGGGCCGATCATGATGACCACGCTGGCGGGCCCGAAGTCCGGGGTCACCGGCAAGGTCTGGGTCTGGCTGCCGCCGGAGTACAACGACCCCAAGTACGCGAACTACGGCTTCCCGGTGCTCACCCTCTACGCGGGCGGCCAGAGCAACGGGTACAACACCTGGACCGACGACCAGCTGCCGATCCAGGTGGCCGACGAGGACCTGGTCAAGCAGAGCAAGGCACACCCCTTCATCATGGTGATGCCGGTGCAGAACCTGGTCTCCAACGAGAGCCAGAGCCTGGACTGCAGTGACATCCCCGGCCAGCCGAAGATGGGCACCTGGATGTCCCAGGACGTCCCCGACTTCGTCCGGGCCAACTTCCGCACCCTGAAGAGCCGGGACGGCTGGGGCCTGATGGGCGCCTCCACCGGCGCCTTCTGCAGCGCCAAGCTGGCGCTGGAGCACCCGGACCAGTTCAAGGCCGCCGTCCCGATCGACGGGTACTTCAACCCCGACTCCTCCTTCTGGAAGGGGCACGAGGCGGAGCGGCTGGCGGGCAGCCCGGACGTCATGGTCGGCCAGGGCAAGGCCGACGTGCGGATGCTGGCCACCGCGGGCGGCGCCACTCCGGACGAGGTCAGGCTGGTGAAGGCCTGGATCGCCAAGGCCGCGCCGCCGCTGAAGATCGACTACTACGAGCAGCCCGGCGGGAAGCACCTCACCTCGCACTTCAAGAAGATGATCCCGGACACCCTGCAGTGGCTCACCCAGAACATGGCGGGGCCGTCGGCGCCCTGAGCCGGCCGGCGTGCCAAGGTGTTGCTGACCAATCGTCAGTAACGTCTGTTTCGTCCCGCGCACGTCTGTGACCTGCACGGCAATCGAGCATTGATTCACTCCTGATCGACTGTCAGCACGCTGGACCTCGTCGTCCCCCGCTCGGCCCCCGCGGCCGGCGGGCGGCGACCGCCGAGTCCCGACGCCCGCCATGACAGTCCTGAAGAGAGTGCCATGCAGCCGCATCTGCTGTCCGTCCCCGCCCAGCGCGGCCCCAGTGAGGCGGTGCCGGCCGTGCGCCCTGTCCGTTTCGCCGGTATCCGCCTCGTCCACGCCGCCCTGCGCCGGGACCTCGCCCGCATTCCCACCGCCCTCCGGCTGCTGCAGCCCGGGGACGAGACGACCGCTGCCGCGCTGCAACGGCACTGGGACTTCCTCACCGCGATGCTCACCTGCCACCACGAGCAGCAGGACGTCCGGCTCTGGCCGCTGCTGCGCCGCTTCGCGCCCGAACTGCGACTGCTGGTCAACTGGCTGGAGGACGACCACCACAACCTGGACCACTCCTTCACCCGCACCACCACGCTGATGCGGGTCGGCACCCGGGACCCGGCCAGCGCCTGGCCGGTTGCCTACGCGGTCGAGGAGTTGGCCGCCCGCCTGGAGACCCACCTGCGGATCGAGGAGGAGCAGGTGCTTCCCGTGATGGGCGAGCTGCTCTCCGCGCAGTCCCGGGTCGGCACCCTGGGCGAGCTGCTCGACCTGCTGCGACTGGCCGAGGGGCCCGGCGCGCCGGATGCGCTGGCCTGGCTGCTGGAGGGCGTGGCGGCCGAGCAGGTCGATGCGCTGCTGGCCGAGTGCGACGATCTGACGGTTCGCCAGTGGCCGCACTGGCAGGCGGTCTACGCGCGGTGCTCGGAGCAGCTGTGGGGCGCGGTGCCGACCGGGGAGTGACGTCCCGTGCCGATCCGGCCCGGGCCCGCCCGGGTTGCGCCGGCCGGGACTTCCGGTGCTGATGTGACCGGCGTGGCGCAGAAGTTGACGCACATTCGGGCTACCCGCGCTGGCGCCCGGTGACAGCGCGTGCTCAAGGTGGAGACAGGCCGTAACGGCCCTGAACCCCCCCCCCTTGGAAGGAAGCTCAACCCCATGCGCAGTCCCATGCACGGCAAGTGGACCACGGTCCTGCTCACCACCGCGCTGGCCGGCAGCATCGCCGCCACCACCGGTATCGCCGCCAGCAGTGCCACGCCGGACCGGCACCCGATGATCCAGCCCGAGGTGGCCGCGCCGGACGCGGCCAAGACCCTGGAAGTCGTCGGCGACCTCGGCGCGGTGCTGAACAGCGTCGGCGAGCTGGCCACCGCGAGCCAGCCGACCGGCGGCGCGGCGGTGGACCCGGCGGCGCTGAAGTCGAAGCTGGCGCAGCTGGACGCGGCCTCGGGCAAGCTCAAGGCGGCGCTGCCGGCGGCCACGGCGCCGGGGCTGCCGACGCTCCCGTCCGGCCCCGCCGTCCCGTCGGCGCCCGGCGTCGGCTCCGCTCCTGCTGTTCCGTCCGCGCCGGGCGCACCCTCCGTGCCCAGTGCGGTCACGCAGCCGAGCGCTCCGGCGGCGCCGTCGGCTCCGTCCTTGCCGTCCGCTCCGTCTGTGCCGTCCGCTCCGGCCCTGCCGGCTGACCCGGCCGTGCCCGGTGCCGTGTCCGGTGTGCCGGTGCACATCCCGGTGCCGGTGGTCAACGGCGGACCGCTGCAGCGGGTGACCCCGCCGGTCGCGGTCGGCAGCGTCGAGGACCAGCTCGCCGCGATCAAGCAGCACGCGACCGACCTGGTCACCGCCGCCTCGGCCAAGAAGCCCGACGCGGCCGCCGTGCAGGCGGCCCTCACCCCGCTGTCCGCCGACACGCTCGGCCTGAGCACCGCCACCGTCACCCGCCTCACCGGCGTCTGACCGGCGACCGGCCGGCAACCCGACCGGCTTCAGGCCGACGGCGCCTGACCGCCGCCGGACCGAGCCTTCGCAGCAGGGCCGGGCCGATTCCGGCCCGGCCCTGCTAGCGTCCGGCGGGTGTCCGCCTTCTTCGAACCCCAGCTCCGCACCCGCCTGCGCGCCGCCGAGCGGATCCTGATCGCCGGCGCAGGCGGCGGATTCGACGTCTACGCCGGGCTGCCGTTGGCCCTCGCGCTGCGTGCGGCCGGGCACCAGGTCCATCTGGCCAACCTCTCCTTCAGCCACCTCTACGGCCTGCCCGACGAGGTCTGGCAGGCGCCGGACCTGGCGCGGATCCGCTCCGACACGGTGACCAGGGACAGCTACTTCCCGGAGCTCGCGCTGGCCCGCTGGCTGCGGCTGCACGGGATGCCCGACACCGTCTGGGCCTTCGCCTCGGTCGGCGTCCAGCCGTTGCGCGCCGCCTATCAAGCACTGATCGACCACCTGGGCATAGACGCCGTTGTGCTGGTCGACGGCGGCACCGACATCCTGCTGCGCGGCGACGAGGCCGGGCTCGGCACGCCCGAGGAGGACATGGCCTCGCTCGCGGCCGTGGCCGGCCTGGAGGGACTGACTGAGCGCTTGGTCACCTGCCTGGGCTTCGGCATCGACGCCTACCACGGCGTCAACCACGCCCTGGTGCTGGAGAACCTCGCCGCCCTCACCCGCACCGGCGACTACCTCGGCGCCTTCTCCCTGCCCGCCGACAGCCGCGAGAGCCGGCTCTACCTGGACGCCGTCGCCCACGCCAGGCAGGCCACCCCCGACCACCCGAGCATCGTGCAGGGCTCGGTGGCGGCCGCGCTGCGCGGCGAGTTCGGCGACGTCCGGTTCACCGCCCGCACCCGCGGCAGCGAACTCTTCATCAACCCGCTGATGACGCTGTACTTCACCGTCACGGTGAGCGGCCTGGCGGCCCGCAACCTCTACCTGGACCGCCTGGAACAGACCGTGTTGATGCGTCAGATCAGCACGCGGATCGAGGAGTTCCGTGACGAGCTGCCCCGGCAGCGGCCGCCGCGGGCGTACCCGCACTGACCGCGGGGAAAACCGCTTGCCGGTGGTTCGGTCGGCGGGGCAGGCTGCCTGGCATGTCCGACGTCTCCACGCTCTTCTCGCACGGCCGGCTGACCAGCGTCCCGCGCAAGGCGGCTCGCCGCGAGCAGCTCCTCGTGCACCTTGCCGACACCCTCTTCACCCCCGACCGGGCCTACACCGAACCCGAGGTCAACGCCGCCCTGTTGACCGTGCACGAGGACTTCCCGGCGCTGCGCCGCTACCTGATCACGGCCGGCCTGCTGACCCGCAGCCGGGACGGCAGCAGCTACCAGCGGGCCGGCGCCTGAGGAGGCACCGCCCTCGGTCCACCCGCTGTCCTCGCCTCACCCCTTCCGGGCCGCCGCGAGGATCTTCTCCGTGGTGTGGAAGAAGCGGCTGGTGCCCTGCCCGGCGTACGCCTTGCCGAACACCGCCGCAGGGTTCCCGGCCGGCCGGCCCGCGATGTGGCGCGCCACCACGTACGCCTCGCCCGGGGTGGCCGCGATCACCTCCAGGTCGCCCTTGGAAGAACGCACCGGCAGCACCAGGTCGGCCGGCAGCGGCTCGGAGAGGAAGACCACGCAGAGCCGGACCTCCGGTGTGATCTCCACCCCGGCGAACGGCTCGCCCGCGACCGCCGCCGCGACCTCGTCCACCGTCCGCAGCATCACCGGCACCGGATAGCCCAGCGCCGCCGCCAGGTGCTGCTCGATCCGCCGGGTCAGCGCTGCCCGGTCCACGTCCGGCTCGGCGCGGAAGAAGACGTTGCCGCTCTGTATGTAGCTGCGCACCTCCGCCAGCCCCAGCTCGCCGAAGAGCTCCCGCAGCCGCTCCATCTTGACCACCCGCCCGCCCACGTTCACCGCGCGCAGGAAGGCGATCCAGATGGTCGTCACGACGGCAGCACCGAGCGCAGCGCCTCCGGCGTCCGGGCGATCACCGCGTGCCCGTCGTCGGCCGTGATGATCGGGCGCTGCACCAGGATCGGGTTTTCCGCCAGCGCTGCCAGCCAGCGCGCCCGGTCGCCCGGCTCCCGCCCCCAGCTGCGCATCCCGAGCTCCTTGGCGACCGCCTCGTCGAGCCGGGTGATGTCCCACGGGTCCAGCCCCAGCCGCTCCAGCACCACCTCGAGCTCAGCCACCGAGGGCGGGTCCTCCAGGTAGCGACGCACCGTGTACTCGGCGCCGGCCTCGTTCAGCTCGGTCAGCGCGACTCGGCACTTGCCGCACCGCGGGTTGATCCAGATCTCCATGCCCTCAGCCTACGCAGCCCCACTGACACCCCCGCGTAACCCGCCACTCCCGATAAGGCTTGCTTACCGAACGGGACTTTGGTCCCGTCCAGCCAGGTCGTAGGGCCTCGGCCCGGCGGCGGATCGGTACGCGACGATGGGAGACACCGTCTGTACCCGGAGAGACGTCCTGCTTCGAGACATCGTCCCGCTTCGAGACATCGTCCCGCTTCGAGACATCGTCCCGCGTCCCGTTCCCACCGGCCCGAGGAGGTCCGCCGTGTCCTTTCGCGACGGCACCACCGCCACCATCGACCAAGGGGTCGGGTTCCCGCCGCACTGGGTGCGCTGGCTGCCCACGCTGCTGATCGTCATCGATCTCGTCGTGGAGGTCGCCTTCCCGCAGGCCACCGCGGCGGGCTTCCTGCTCACGGCGCTGCCGGTGCTGGTGGCCTTCGGTTTCGGCCCGTCGGTCACCGCGGCCTCCGGGCTGGGCGCGCTGGTACTGCAGATCGTGCTGGCCGCCCGGGCCGGGCACCTCTACGAGCACCACCACGTCTGGGTCTACCTCTCCACCCTGCTGGCCGCGCTGGCCGGCGTGATGCTGGCCCACCAGCGGATCCGGCAGGCCCGGCACCTGGTCCGGGCCCGCACGGTGAGCGAGGCGCTGCAGCGGACCGTGCTGCACCCGGTGCCCGAGCAGGTCGGCGAACTGCGCACCGCCGGACGCTACCGGGCCGCCCAGGCCGAGGTGGCGATCGGCGGCGACTTGTACGAGCTGTGCGAGACCGGGTTCGGCAGCCGGATCCTGCTCGGAGACGTCCGCGGCAAGGGCCTGGAAGCCGTCCGCACCGTTGCCGACCTGCTCGGCGCGTTCCGCGCGACCGCCCACGAGACGGCCGAACTGACCGAACTGGCCGAGCTGTTGGACCGTCAGGTGCGCCGCGGCGCGGTGGAGTGCGGGGACGACGAGCTCTTCGTCACGGCCCTGCTGCTGGAGCACCGGCCGGGCGCCGACCACCTCCGGGTGGTCAACCGCGGCCACCTCGACCCGGTGCTGCTGACCGGCGGCACGGTGCAGACCGTGCACTGCCGCCAGGACCTCCCGCTCGGCCTCGGCCACCTGCGCGCCCAGCCCGCCCCGCCCCCCGCGCTCGTCCCGCTCGCCGGCGGGCAGACCCTGCTGCTGCACACCGACGGCCTCACCGAGGCCCGCGACCCCGAGGGCCGCTTCTACCCCCTCACCGACCGCCTCGCCACCCGCTTCCACGGCCGCACCGCCGTCACCCCCGAACAACTCGTCGCCTTCCTCGGCGACGACGTCCAGTCCCACGGCGGCCCCGCCACCGACGACCTCGCCCTGCTGGCCCTGAGCCCGAGGCCCGACCCAGAAAAGCCATCGCTGCAGCTCAGACCCTGCTGAGCTGCAGCGATGGAATCGGAGGACTTCGCGTCCAGGGTCAGTGCTGGAGGGTGAGGACGCCCGGTCGCCAGGGGAGTTGGTCGTAGGGGCCGCCGGCGTTGGGGGACTTGCCCTGGTAGAGGAGCTGGAGGTTGCAGGGGTCGATGGTCATGGTCTGGTCGGGGTTGTTGCGGACCAGGTCGCCGTGGCTGATGTCGTTGGTCCAGGTGGCGCCGCTGTTGGCCTTGCCCGCGAAGGGGTTGTTCTCGCTGGCGGCCTGCGGGGTCCAGGAGCCGTTGAGGCTGGAGGCGGTGAAGGAGCGGAAGTAGCGGCCGCCGGAGCCCTGTGCCTCGACGATCATGAGGTACTGGTTCTGGTCCTTGACCTTGTAGACCTGCGGCGCCTCGAACAGGTTGTTCACCGAGTCGCTCATGACCGTGGTGTAGGAGGAGCCGAAGCTGCTGGGGAAGTTCCCGATCGGCATGCTGGCCCGGTAGATGCTGCCGTTGTCACCGGCGAAGAACAGGTACATGTTCTGGCCGTCGGCGATCAGGGTCTGGTCGATCGGGCCGGTGCCGGAGTTGGGGATGCTGCCGGTGAACAGCGGCTGCGGTGCGGACCAGCCGTTGGGGTTGGTGGGGTCGCTGGAGGTGCGGTAGATGAAGGGCCACTGGCCCCACTGGTAGGCCAGTACCCAGATGTTCTTGGGCGCGAAGTAGAACAGCGTGGGGGCCACCGTGGCCTGGCCCATGCCGGTCTGGCCGGCCGAGGCCATGTCCGACCAGTTGGTGAAGGGGCTGAACATCATCGAGCCGTACGAGGATCCCGACACGTTCGAGGCGTAGACGAGGTGCTTGCCGTTGTACACGACGTCGGTGAAGTCCTTGAGCGAGACCCAGCCGTTCGCCGGTTGGGCGAGCGAGCCGGTCGAGGACCAGCGGTAGGTCGAGGGCAGGGAGCAGTTGCCCGGCGGGGTCGTCCCGGACAGGCCGGTCCATTGTTGGTTGCTGTGGCCGTTGCAGGTCCAGATCTCGACCGCTGTGCCGTTGGCGGTGGCGGCGCCGGTGACGTCCAGGCACAGTCCGGACTCGACTCCGACGATGGTGCCGTCGGAGTTCACCCGCCACTGCTGGTTCGCTCCGCCGGTGCAGCTCCAGATCTGTACCCGGGTGCCGGCGGTGGTGGCGTGGTTCGGGACGTCCAGGCACTTGTTGCCGTAGACGGTCAGCTGGTTGCTGGACGTCGACGTCCACTGCTGGTTCGTCCCGTTCCAGCAGTCGTAGATCTGCAGGGACGCGCCGTCGGTCTGGCTGGCGTTCTGCACGTCGAGACACCGACCGGAACCCGTGCCGCGCAAGGCGCCGCTGGTGTCCGCCTGAGCCGGGGTGGCGACGAGCAGCGCCGCCAACGCCGCCACGGCCGCGACCACGGCGATGAACATCACGGACAGCTGCCCGCGACTGGAACTTCGTCCGCGCATGGGGACCTCCTTTGTGAACGGATGGAGCCGTGACCCGGCTTTGTCGCCGCCACCATGTGCGCGCCGCCGTGGGCGCGCATCAAGGGTCGGCCGTCTTCCCGGAGGGGCGCAGGGGCTCGGCAGAGCCGCGCGCCCCTGCGGCTCAGCTCACCTGAAGTTCCAGTGCTGGTTGGCGCCGCTGTTGGAGTCCCAGATCTGGACGGGAGTGCCGTTGGCGGTCTGACTGCCGGGAGTCTCCAGGGCTCGGCCGCTGGCGGCGTTGGTCAGCGTGTAGGAGCCGTCGCTGTTCTGGGCGGCCTTCCAGTGCTGGTTGGCGCCGCCGTTGGAGTCCCAGACCTGCATCCTGGTCCCGTTGCCCGTCTGGTTGCCCGGCTCGTCCAGGGCCCGGCCGCTGGCGACGTTGGTCAGCGTGTAGGAGCCGTCGCTGTTCTGGGTGGCCCGCCACTGCTGGTTGGTGGCGCCGCTGGCGTCCCACACCTGGAGCTGGGTGCCGTTGCCGTTCTGGCCCGCCGGCTCGTCGAGAACGCGCCCGGCGGCCACGTCGGAGAGCGTGTAGACGGTGCCGGAGGTGATGCCGCCGCCCGGAGGATTGCCGCCGCCGCCCCCGGAGCCCAGGGTGATGTTGGAGCTGCCGCTGCTCTGGTAGCCCTCGGTGGCCAGGATCTCGTAGTTCATGGTGCCGAGGTTCATGCCGGCCCTGGACCAGGCGTCGAAGTGGTTCCCGACGGTGATGGTTCCGCCGGTCCGCTTGGACTGACGGACGCTCCAGTACTGGTTGAAGGTCCTGATGCCCTCGATCGAGGGGGCGTTGACCCGCGTCGTCTCGTAGATGTCGTACGTGCCGCCGTCGCTGGTGACCGTGCCCTTGTACGTGCCGGTGGGCTTGTAGGAGCCGTAGTTGTCGACGATGTAGTACTCGACGAGCGGGTTGGTGCTCCAGCCGTAGAGCGACAGATAGGCGTTGCCGTTGGTGCTCCAGGTGCCCGAGTAGGTCACCGGGTTGCGGGACCCGGTGCTCCAGCCCTTGCCGGCCACGAAGTTGCCGGCGTTGCTCCAGGAGGTGCCATAGTTGCCGCCGCCGTTCAGCGACATCGAGGCCGCACCGTCGCCCTGGGTCCAGAACGAGTAGAAGTATCCGCCGTCGTTGCCGGTCTGGTTCGTGGTGATGGTCGCGGCCTCGGCGGTGCCGGGCAGGATCAGGACGGCCGCGAGGGCCGGCGCGAGGACGCGCGTCCTGCCGGCGATCCGCCGGAGGCGGCCGGCCCTGCGGCTCTTGGGGTGGGGGGAGTTCACGGGGGTGATCCGTCCTGTCGATGAGTGGGGGTGGGGGCGGCCCTGCGCCCGCACAGCGGTGCAGGAAACCGACTTGTCATCAACATCGCTTCGTCCGAATCCAGTTGGCACATGTGACCCGGATCCAAGGCCGTTCGGACTTGTCGACGGCGACAGTGTTGGCCTGCGCTCGACAGGCTGTCAATACTTTCGACTGATACCGCGAAAGTATCGCCTGTTCTCAAATCCACCCTCACCAACAAAAGTGCAGGCCGGGCACATGGCGGCCGATGCAAGCCCGGGAACTGGACCAATGCCTTGCCGATGCCCCACGATTGCCCTCGGGCGGGCTGTAACTTTCAACAGCAAGCGTTCGAAAGTTTCGCTATGGCTCGCACTGAGCGAAGCGGATCTGTTGTCGGCTTGACGTGATGATTGCGTCATTCTATCGTCGATGCATGCTCTTCCCTACGCCTTCTCTTGCCGTCGACGACAAGCGGGTGCTTGACGAGATCGAGCGCATGCGCCTCGCGCTGCGGAACCAGGTTCGTACGGCCCCGGTCAAGTGGACCGAGGGCCTGCGCAAATTCCTGACGGCCGATGCCGTGGCGGCTTCGAACTCCATCGAGGGCTTCAGGGTGTCCACTGTCGATGTCGAGGACCTGTTGGAGGGCGAGCGCGATGTGGAGGTGTCAGAAGAGAATCGCGAGGAGACGCTCGCTTACCAGCGGATGATGACGTACATCCAGGCATTGCACGACGTCGATGACTTCTCCTACAGCAAGGGGTTGCTCAACGCGCTGCACTGGATGCTGCAGGGCCATCGCCACACAGTGCGGAAGCCAGCCGGCCAGTGGCGCCGTGGACCGGTATACGTGACCGATGCCCGCGATCCGAGTATCGCCGCCTACACCGCACCTGACGCGGGGGATGTTCCTTCGCTGATGGAGGAGTTGGTGGACTGGCTAAATATCGGCGACGACATGCATCCACTGGTGAGGGCCGCGATGGCGCATCTGCACCTGGTGTCGATCCATCCTTGGGCCGACGGGAACGGTCGGATGTCGCGCTCGCTGCAGACTCTCGTGATCGCCCGAGAGGGCGTCCTCGCCCCGGAGTTCTCCTCGATCGAGGCCTGGCTGGGGCGCCCGGGAAACACCTGGGAGTACTACCGGGAACTGGGACGCCGAGGCTCCGAATACCTGCCCGACCAGGATGTCTCCGGGTGGATCCGCTTCAACTTGACGGCCTACCATCAGCAGGCGCAGACCGTGCAAGGCCGCTTGGACAGGTCCGGGCAGGTCTGGGGCCTGCTTGCGGACTTTGTCGAGGGCGCGAGCATGGACGAGCGGATGGTGACGGCTCTGCACGACGTGGCCATGGCCGGCCGGGTGCGACGCTCGCGTTACGAACACGCGGAGGGGCTGAGTGTGCAGCAGGCGCAGCGGGATCTGCGTGAGTTGGTCACCGCTCAGGTGCTTGAGCCGGTAGGCCGCACTCGGGCCAGGTATTACATGGCAGGACCGCGTTTCCCGGAGCGGGCACTAAGCGTGGCACGCACTCCGATGCGCCTCGTCGACCCGTTCGCTGGCTGAGATCGGTCGCGTCAGCCGGTGGGCCGACGCGTGGTCGCGCTTGTCGCGCAGTGGCCGGGGCCCGCGCGGTATCAGGACGGGCCCTCGGCCGGGCCGGCGGTCGTGCCTCGGCCGAGGGACTCCGGCGACGGTTCGAGCCAGCCGAGGCTGGTGGCGGTCATGCCGGCCTGGAAGCGTGACTTGGCCCCGAGGCGGCGCATCAGCGCTGCCATCATCCTTCGTACCGTGCGCAAGGAGACGCCGAGTTGGCGGGCGACGAAGTCGTCCGAGTGTCCCTGCCCCAGGAGGCGCAGCAGTTCCACCTCCTGTGCGCTGGCCTCGCTGACCGGGGCGTCAAGGGGGTCGGCGGTCCCCTTGAGCACCGACGCCGAGCGCCACACCTGCTCGAACAGTGCCAGGCAGACGCTCACGACGCCCCGGTGCCTGATGATCAGGGCCCCCTGCCGGGGGTCGTCGGGATCGACCGGGATGACCGCGAGCGAACGATCGGCGACGATGAGGCGCATCGGCAGCGTCGTGGCGGTTCGGATGTCCGCCCCCGAACTGAGCATCCACCGGGCGTAGCCCATGGTCTCCTGACTGTTCCGGATGCTCTCCACGTAGACGGTGCGCATCTGGACGCCGCGGGCGAGGGTCTCGCTGTCGAGGTCGTGACTGGCCTGCAGCACGTCCTTGGACTGGGGCCCGCCCGGCACCAGGGTGGCCACTTCGGAGCAGGTCTCCGCGGCCAGGCGTTCGAGTCGTTGCCGTACCTCGTCGAGCCCCACGACGTGCTCGACATTCGGAAGCGTGCCGGAGTGGCCGGCCTTCCGGTAGACGGCCGCCAACTCGGCGATGTGCCGCTTGGCCTGACGGACCGACTCCCAGCGGTGATGGACCTCGGCCTCCTCGGCGGCCAGGATCGCACTGAGCCTCATGTCGGGGTCGACCGGAACCCAGTCTCCCGCGGAGCCCGATCCGTGGTCCAGCAGTGCCATGTCCGCCAGGGCGTCCAGGGCGTCCTCGACCGTGCTGCTGTCAAGGCCCAGGTGGCGACCCAGCCCGTCCAGGTCCAGGTCCGGCCGCTCCAGGAGCGCCCGGTAGACCAGGTAGGAGGATCTGTGCAGCCCCAGAGCCTCGAACGGCTGAGCCGGAAGTGGATTCTCGTCTCGGTCGATCCGGATCGATGGCATCGTCGCATCCTTGTGAGGCCCAGGGCGGGGAGGAGTCGAAGCGCTTCGTCATCGAAGCCTTGAGATCTACAAGATCAGGACTATAAGCACCGAACTTATTCTTCGTCTACCGACTCCAATCGCTTCGACGATATTCGACAGAAAACCCTCGTCCTCACGTCCCAGAGGCGTGGATCAGGCCGTGTCGCCGCCAATGTCCGTGTGCCAGGCGCCCTCGGTATCCGGTTGCGCGGCACGGCCGTTGATCCGGACGGAGGTGGTGTGGGGGCCGCCGACGAGCGGGGGGAAGAACACCGCCCGGACGGGCAGCGGGCCGGTCGAGGTGAGTTCGACGGACGGGCCGGTGCGGACCAGCTCCAGGCGGGTCGTGCCGTTCTCGTCGTGCACCACGGCGTGGCCGTCCCCCGTGGTCCAGCAGACGACCGTGATGTCCGCCGAGTCACCGTCACCGACCGTGGCCCGTGGGGTGGTGGTGGGGATCAGCGCGCCGTTCCGCACGAACAGCGGGACCTGGTCCAGCGGCTTGGCCACCCGCAGGTGACGGCCGCCGGTGTGGAACTCCCCGGTCCAGTAGTCGATCCACTGTCCGTCGGGCAGGTACAGGTGCCGTTCCCCCTCGGGACTGGTGATCGGCGCCACGAGCAGGTCGGGGCCGAAGAGGTACTCGAGGTCGGCGGACCAGGTGCCGGGCTCCTGCGGTGCGTGCATGGCCAACGGGCGCATGATCGTGGCCCCGCTCGTCCCGGACTCGACGGCGGCCGAGTACAGGTACGGCATCAGCCGGTAGCGCAGCCGGACCGCGTCGACGACGGCCCGGTCCACCGCGTGCTCGAAGTCCCAGGGGTAGCGGGTGCTGGTGCCGTGGAACCGCAGCATCGGCGAGAAGGCGCCGAACTGGGCGGAGCGCGCCATGAGGTCAGGGGCGGGCGTTCCGGTGAAGCCGCCCACGTCATGGCTCCAGTACGGAACGCCGCTGAACGCGTACGACAGCCCCCCTCGCAGCGTGGAGGCCATCGCGGCGAAGCTCGTGTTGTTGTCGCCGGCCCACTGCCCGCAGTGGCGCTGGCCGCCGGTGAACGAGGAACGGGCCCAGACCACGCGGTGCCCGGCCACCTGCTCGGTCACGTCGGCGACGGCGTCGTTGAAGAGCAGTGAGTAGACGTTGTGGAGCTCCTCCCCGGTCATCCCGTTGGAGGCCGAGGCGTCGACCGGGACGCCCTCGCCGAAGTCCGTCTTGAAGACGTCCACCCCCTGTTCCAGGAGCGGCCGGAGCAGCCCCTGGAACCAGGCGGTCGCCTCGGGGTTGGTGAAGTCGGTGATGCCGCACTCGGGACGGGACCCGTGCCAGACGTCGGCGACATGGACGGAGCCGTCCGCGCGCTTGAGGAAGTAGCCCTTGCCCGCGCCTTCCTCGAAGAGCGGACTCTCGACGCTGACGTACGGGTTCATCCACACGCAGACCTTGAATCCGAGGTCGTGCAGCGCGGACAGCATGCCCGCCGGCTCGGGGAACCGGTCCTCGTCCCAGCGCAGGTCGGACCAGCGGTCGGATCGTTGCCAGTAGGCGTCCAGGTGGAGCACGTCGCAGGGGATGCCGTGCTCCCGGATCCGCCGCGCCTGCGCCAGGGTGCCCTCCTGGTCGACCTTCAGGTAGCCCGTGGAGATCCAGGCGCCCAGCGCCCACCGGGGAGGGGTCACCGGCCTGCCGGTGAGCCGGTGGTAGCGGTCGAGCGTCTCCGCGGGCGTCGGACCGGCGATCAGGTAGTAGTCCAACTGGTCGTCGGGCACGGTGATCTGGACGCAGGAGTGGGTGGAGTGGCAGATGTCGAACTCGGTCGCCATGCCGCTGTCGACGAGGACTCCGTAGCCGCGGCTGGACAGGTACAGGGGGACGTTCTTGTAGGAGCGTTCGGATTCGGAGCTGAAGGCGTCGTAGTTCCAGGTGACGATGCGCTGACCCCGCTTGTCGAGTCCGGTGAACTTCTCGCCGAGGCCGACGAAGTGCTCGTCGGGACGGGCCGCGAAGGTCTCGTGGTAGGCCAGCACCCCGCCGTCCGGGCCGAGGGACCTGCCGAAGGGCAGCACCCGCAGTTTGAGGCTGATGTCGGACTCGTCCGTGTTCTGCTCGGTCAGCAGCGTTCCGGTCGCGTCGTGGAACCGTATCCGCCACGGGTCGAAGTCGATGGTCGCGCTGACCGCGCCGGCCTGGAGCCAGGCACCGTCGGCGCCGATCTCGACCCGGGCCCCGGCATGGTGGCCCGGAGTCACCAGCCGGGTCGCCGCGGCCGAGCGCGTCACCGTCTCGGCGGTGGGGGCCAGCCGGACCCGGATGACGCCCTCCCCGGCGGCCCTGACGTCGATGAGCAGGTGGTCGCCGGTCGACATCAGCGCTCGCAGCCGCAGGCCTTCCCGATCGTGGGAGACCGGCTCGGCGGAGAGGACCCGACTGGGTCCCTCGTCTCCCGGAGCGAGGAGCGGGAGGTCACGGGGGTCGGCGACGTGGGTGATCCAGGGGGCGAGCGGTTGACGGTAGGGCATGCGGGTCCTCCTCAGGAAGTGGTGATGCCGTGCAGGGCGTCGTGGATGGTCAGGAGTTCGGCGTAGCGTCCGCCGCGTGCGAGCAGTGCCGTGTGGTCGCCCGCCTCGATCACCGCTCCCGCCTCCATGACCAGGATCAGGTCCGCTTCCCGGACCGTGGAGAGACGGTGCGAGACGATCAGGGTCACGGTGCCGCAGGCCTCGGCGAACCGCCGGGACATCGCCAAGTGGCGTCGGAAGACCGCCTGTTCGGTGGGGGCGTCCAAGGCGGCGGTCGGCTCGTCGAGGATCACCAGCAGGGGCGCGGTGCGCATGGCCGCCCGGGCCAGTGCCACACGCTGCCACTGGCCCTCGGACAGGTCGACGCCGCCGAGCTCCCGTCCCAGCGGGCTGTCCAGTCCGTCGGGCAGCCCGTCCGCCACGACCAGGGCGTCACCGTCGGCCAGCGCCCGGTGCAGGGCGTCGGGGTCGCTGCTCCGGCCGAGGTCGCCTATCCCGACGGCCTCACGGAGCGTCGTCTGGTAGCGCCCGAAGTCCTGGAAGGCGACGGACAGGCGTTCGCTCCACGAGGACGGGGCGAAGTCGCGCAGGTCGGTGCCGTCCACGGTGATCCGCCCCCGCTCCGGGGGGTACAGCCCGCACAGCAGTTTGACCAGCGAGGACTTGCCCGAGCCGTACTCGCCCACGACGGCCACCGTCGCGCCCGCGGGCAGGTGGGCCGACACCGAGTCGACCGCGGCCCTGGTCGACTCCGGGTAGCGGAAGGTTACCTCGTCGAGGGTTATCCCCTTCCTGAGCAGGTCCGGCGGGCGCAGGTGCGCTGACGCCGGCGCCGGCGCGTGTTCCGCGCTGTAGCGGAGCAGCCAGAGGCAGGGCTCCAGTGCCTCGGCGCCGTTGACGACGTTGCTGACGCCCTCGACAGTCAGCTCCACCTGACGCCGCAACTGCCCCGCGAGGGTTATCGCCAGCAGCAGGTCGCCGGCAGAGCAGGCGCCCGAGGCGGCCAGGTGGGCCGTGTAGGCCAGGCAGCCGGCGTAGGCCGCGGTGAAGACCAGCCAGCCGGCGGACGTCAGGACCGCCGCGCGCCGTCGGACCCGCTGCCGGATCTCGGTCGCCGTGCGCCACTGGTCGGCGCGCAGGGACAGCAGCCGGGGCGCCGCGCCGCAGATCATGATCTCCTTGGCCGAGCCAGGTGAGGTGAGGAGCCCGAAGAGGTCCTCCTCCAGACGGGTGCTCTCGGCGGTCGCCAGCATCGACGCCCGGATCGCCTTCTGCGTGTGGCGGTTCACCAGGAGCGGGACCGGTGTGAAGAGGATCAGCACAAGCAGGACCGGGTCGACCTGTGCCAGCAGGAAGACGCTGCCGACCAGGCTGGCCAGGCTGCCGATCGACTCCAGCGGGAGCCAGGCGGCCGCCACCAGGGTCGGACCGCTGCCCAGGGTCAGCGCGACCCGGTCCAGGTACACGGGCCGCTCCAGGTGGTCCAGATGGGGCAGGCCGGCCACGGCCCCGATGATCTCGCGCTCGAGGTCCATCCCGATCTGCTCGCTCAGGTTCCCGCGCAACGCGTGCCTGGTGTTGATCCCGGCGTTGACGATGAGAAGGCATCCGGCAGCACCGGCCGCCGCGGCCAGGACGTGGGCGGCGCTCCGCTGCCCGGTGCCCTCCACCAGGGCGCGCACGCTCATCGCGAGGACGGCGACGGCGACGCTCTCGGCGGCGATCAGCGCGGTCAGCAGAGCGCTCGTGCCGGGGGCGGAGCGCCAGCAGCGGCTGAGCAGGAGCTTCCAGAAGGCGATCCTGGCGTTCACAGGGCCTCCTCCTGCCCGGCGAAGAGTTCCGCGTAGACGCCGTCTGCGGCGAGGAGTTGTGCGTGCGTCCCGGTCTCGACCACCCTGCCGTCGGCGAGGCAGGCGATCCGGTCGGCCTGTTGCACCGTGGAGAGCCGGTGCGAGATCAGCACCACGCTGACGTCCGGCAACCCGTGGACCACTCTGCGGAACACCTCCAGTTCGGTGCGGATGTCGAGATGGGCGGTGGGTTCGTCCAGGACCAGGATTCGCGCGCCGCGCTGGACCGCGTGCATGGCGCGGGTGAGGGCGATGTGCTGCCACTGGCCTCCGGACAGGTCGACCCCCGCGGTGTACTTGGACGACAACGGGGTGTTCCAGCCGGCGGGCAGACGCTGGATCAGTTCCGTGCTGCCGGCCGCCCGGGCCGCGTCGGCCAACGCGGCCTGACCGGGCGCCTCCGAGCACGCGCCCAGGGTGACGTTGTCGACGACGCTCAACGGGTACTTGACGAAGTCCTGGAAGACCGCGGCGAGCCCGCGCCACCAGTCGGCGGGGGCCAGGGCCGCGATGTCGACGCCGTCCGCGGTGATCCGGCCGTCCGTCGGCCGGTACAGCCCGGCGAGCAGTTTGGTCAGGGTGGTCTTGCCGGCTCCGTTGCGGCCCACGAGGGCCAGCACCTCGCCCGGACGGATCTCCAGGTCGCATTCCTCCAGCACCGGCCGGTCCGCACCCGGGTAACGGAAGCCGACTCCTTCGAACCGCACCAGTGGAGCGCGGCCGGGGGCGTCCGGCCCCGGTGCGGCCGCCGTCGGCGAGGTCGGTGCCGTCGGGGTGCGCGGGCTCCGGCCGGCTGCCAGGCGCGCGCCCAGCCGGTCCAGTGCGGCGGTGCCCGAGGCTCCGCCGGCCACCACGACGGTGTCGTGGTCCGAAGCCGCGAGGGACAGCAGACCGATGACCGCGGCGAGCATCGCCCCCAGGTCGCCCGGGTCGACGTGCCCGCGCATCGCCCCGAGTCCGAGCGCGGAGAGTCCGGCGAGCGCGGACAGGGCCAGCAGCGCGAAGGCGGTCCACTGCCGCCAGTTGAGTTCGGAGCCCCGGCGCCAGACGGGCTCGACCCGGCTCCGGAAGCTCTCCTGCCAGTGGTCGCTCACCCATTCCCGCAGCCCGAAGACCCGTGTCTCCTTGGCTGCGCCAGGGGCGATCACCTGTTCCCGCCAGTAGCGTTCCCGGCGGGCCGCCGCGGCGCCGTTCGCCGACACCTCGGCGACGGCCATCGTGTTGCGGCTGAGGACGCCACGGGTGCCGAGGACCGCGAGCAGCATGAGCAGCAGCAGCCATGGGGAGTACCGGACGAGCACGGCCGCGCAGGCCGCCGCCTGGAGGCTCCGGAAGAGCAGCCTCAGCTGCGACACCGCGGCCTGCCCCGGCGTGCTCTCGGTCCAGTTGGTGGGAGGACGGGCGGAGGCGAGCAGCAGGTCGTCGCGCACGGCCGGCTCCTCCAGCAGCGTGATCCCCGAGGCCCCGGTGACCAGTTCGGCCACGCGCGCGCGTTGGGCGCCGTCGATCCGGCGCGCGGCGAGGACCCGCAGCGCCGAACCGGACACATCGGCGGCCTGGCCGACGAGGAGCGTCCCGGCGAGGAGGGCCAGGGGGGCGACCCAACTCCCTGAGTGGGCGGTTGAGCCGGTCACCGAGCGGATGAGCACGCCAGTGGCGATCGCGGCCACGGCCGGCTGCAGCGCCTGGACCAGGAACAGCAGCGCCAGCACGGTGACGGTGACCGCTCCGGCGGGCCGCAGCGCACGCAGGAGCCGCACCCGGCTTCGCACCAGGGTGGTGACGGGCATGGTTTGGACCGACCTTTGCGTCATGGGACGAGGAGCCCCCAGAGGAGTAGGGCGTTGAGACCGGTGATCAGCAGGGTGATCAGTGCCAGCACAGTCGTCGTGGCGGGGTGGTTCACCAGTTCGGCCATGACGTCGCGCCGAGCGCTGAACCACAGCAGCGGCAGCAGGGCGAACGGCACCCCGAAACAGAGCACCACCTGTGACCAGACGAGGGCCTGGGTCGGATCCACCCCGGCCGCGAGCACGCCGAGTGCGGGGACGAGCGTCACCGCTCTGCGCAGCGGGCGGGGCACGGAACGGCGCAGGAAGCCCGACATGACCGTCTGCCCGGTGTAGGTGCCCACGGCGGAGGCGGCGAGGCCGGAGGCCAGCAGGGCGAGCGCGAACATCAGCGCGGACGCGCCGCCCGCTCGGACGGCCACGGCCGCGTGGATCCCGACCAGGTCCTGCAGCACCCGCCCGGGCAACAGCTGTGCGGCGATGAGCAGTATCACCGTGTTGAGCAGCGTGGCGGCACTGAGGGCGACGGCCGTGTCCACCCGGGTTCCGCGCAGCATCCGCCGCCGCGCCGCTCGGGACGCGGCGCCGGGGCACAGGTCCCGACGGTGCTCGGCGCTGAGACTCGAGTGCAGATAGAGCGTGTGCGGCATGACGGTCGCTCCGACGATCCCCGCGGCGAGAACCAGGCTTTCCGGTCCGGCGAAGCCCGGTGCCAGGCCGGCGCCCAATGAGTCGACGGAGACGCCGGCTCCGGCCAGGTCGTAGAGGAGGGCGACGGCGATCAGCACGAGCAGTCCCGCCACGGCCGATTCGAAGCGCCGGACCCCCCTCGTCTCCAGGGCGAGGACGCCGATCGCGACCGCTCCCGTGATGAGCCCGCCCACCACCAGGCGGACGCCGACCAAGAGGTGCAGCGCCAGCGCACCGCCCACCACCTCGGCGAGCTCGGTGGCCACGAGCACCACCTCCATGAGCCCCCATAGCACGAGCCGCACCAGCCGGGGCAGGTGCAGCCGGCAGAGCTCGGCGAGGCCGTGCCCGGTGGCCATCCCGAGTTTGGCGGTGACCGTCTGCACCAGCACGGCCATGGCGCCGGCCGCGCAGACGACCCACAGCAGCCGGTAGCCGTAGGCGGACCCGGCGGCCATGCCGGTGGCGAAGTTGCCCGGATCGACGTAGGCGCTGGCGGCGACGAACGCCGGTCCGAGCATCGTCCTGGCGTTCGCGGTACGTCCGCCGGGCGCAGAAGTGGACAGCATGGTTCCCTCCAGCAGCTGACGGAAATGGGATTCGGCCGCCGACCGGGAGAGGGCGAAAGCGAGCATGCAGGCCCTGGGGCGGCATGTCAAGAAAGCGGCGATTGGCAGGAGAGTGCCGCCGCGCGTGGCTGCCAATGATTTCCCTGGCCGATTCCGGGGACCTGCTGAATCATCGGTGGAGGGATTCGGCCGAAGGGCTTCTATCGACTGCAGGAATGCTTCTCCGCCACGATGCAGAGGATTGCTATGACACAAATGGGATACCGGGTGCTCGAAGAGCGGCCCGTGCCGCCCGCACCCCAGGACGACGCCGAGACGGTCAGGACCGCGGTGAACGCCCTGGTCACGCTCTGGGACCCGGGCGCCCGACTGAGTGCTCCGATGTGGCGGCGCACCGAGCGGCTGGGCCGCCGGGTCCTGGCGCAGCTGGAGCGGGCCCTGCCGGAGGCCGAACGGGCCCCCGCGCTGGACCGGCTGCGGGAGGCGCCGCTGGACCGGGGGGCGCAGCACCGCCTGTCACACCTGGTCGAACAGGCGCTCGCCGCACCGGAGACGGACACGGACGGACTCCGCGCCGCGGCGGCGGAGTTCCGCGGCAGGAGCCGGATCGTGCTGGACACCGGCGCCCGCCACGACTCGAGTCCTGAGGCGCCCGGCCCGGACGGCTCTTCCGGCGGTTCCTGGGAGGTGACCGTCGTGCTCGACTTCCGTGACGTCTCGTCGGCCGACCGCCTGCGGAACACGGTGGCGTCGGTACTGGCGCTTCGGGACCAGAGCCTGGGCCGGGAGCGCTACCGCATCGTGGTGGTGGAGCAGGACGGCACGCCGCGGCACGCGGCGCTGCTGCACGGGCTGGTCGACCGCTACGTGCACGCCGGCAACGACGGTGACTACAACCGGAGTTGGGCGCACAACGTCGGCGCGGTGGCCACCAGCGGCGCGGAACGCTGGCTGTGCTTCCTGGACGCCGACGTGCTGGTCGACACCGGCTTCCTGGAACGCCAGCTCGACCGCCTCCGGCAGACCGGGGCCGCCGCCCTGCTCCCGCACGCGAGCCTGCACTACCTGGACGCCCGCTCCTCGGCGCGGGCGATCCGCCAGCGCCTGTCGCGGCCCGGCGGCGCCGTCGACGCCGAGTCCCTGCACGGTTACCAGCTGGTCACCAACCGGGGCGGCTGCATCTTCGTGGACAGCGACCTGTTCCACCGGATCCACGGGTTCGACGAGCGCTACGAGGGCTGGGGGGACGAGGACAACGAGTTCTACGAGCACCTCTCGGCGCACACCGGCATCACGCACACCGCGGAGGTGCTGCTCCATCTCGACCATCCGCGCCCGGAGATGGAGCGCGACGGGCACCGGGCCAACGAGTGGCTGCTCGGCCTGTCGGAGGGCAGGCCGACCCACATCGGGAACCGCGGCCGCTACCTGCGCGAGGGAGAGCACTGACATGACGACCCCCCTGACCGAGCTGTTCGACCGGCACTACCTCGCCTTCTGGCAGCGCGAACTGGGTGCCGACCGGCTGGAACGCGAACAGGGCCTGGCCGTGCGCCTCGGCGCCCTGGCCCCCGGCGACCGCGTGCTGGACGTCGCCTGCGGCTACGGGCGGATGAGCATCGGCCTGGCCGCGGCCGGAATGGACGTCACCGGCGTGGACATCAGCGAGCAGCTGCTGGCCGAGGCCCGTGTCCGGGCCGCCGCGGCCGGCGTCGAGGTGGCGTTCCGGCCGGCGGACATGCTGGACCTGGACGGATTCTCCGGCTTCGACTGCGCACTGCTCTGGTTCACCAGCTTCGGCTACTTCGACGACACCGACAACGAGCGGGTCCTGCGGCAGGTGTTCGACTGCCTGGCGCCGGGTGGCCGGCTGCTCCTGGAGACCAGGCACTGGGACCGGATGCGGCGACGCTTCGACCCGGTCACCGTGCGGACCGCCGGCGAGGACACACTGATCGAGCACCACAGCTACGACGCCCAGACCGGCGTCCAGCGGACGCAACAGACGCTGCTGGTCTCCGGCCGGCGACTGGAGCGGGTCGGCGTCCTCAGGAGGTACGGCGTGCCCGAACTCAGGGCGCTCTGCCGCGGCGTGGGCTTCAGCTCCGCCACGGCGTACGACGGGTTCGGCGAGCTGCTGGGGCCGGACAGCGACCGCTGTGTGCTGGTCGCCGTGAAGTAGCGGGCGCCGATGGCACCGAGTTGCCGTGGACTGCAGCTGCCAATGACGGCCGGGAAAATCGTTGTTCCGGTGCGTACGGCTCACTAGCATTGAAGTCGTCGGCAGGAATCCGTGCAGGTGTGATTAGTCGAACCACCGCAGATTTCATCCATTTCATTCTTCTATTTTCCGGAGAAACGCCTTGTACCGCTCCGTTCTGCTCGCCGCCCGAATTCTCTTGGTTTCGGCGCTGCTCGGCGCAGGCATTTCCGCGCTCGCCGGCACCGACTCCGACCGGGCTCCTTCCGCCGCCGGCGGACTCACCTCCACGTCGGACACCTGGGGATGGGGCTGAGTGCGCGCACTGATCATCACCTCCAGTTTCCACCCCGTCGTCGGGGGTGCCGAGACCTACGCGTACGAGGTCGCCCGGGGGCTGGCGCAGGCGGGTCACCTGGTGCACGTCGTCACCGACCTCCCCAGGGGCGCGCGGCCGGGGAGCGGTTTCCCCCAGGACCCCGAGGGCGTCACGGTCCGCCGACTGCACCGGTTCCGGGAGCTGCTGGCGGACGAGAGCAAGATCTACTGGGAGCAGATGGCATTCGGTCTGCACCCTGAACTGGAGTCCTGCGCCCTGGAGTTGCGGCCGGATGTGGTCCTGACCAACAGCCTGGACACCGCCGTGCTCGGAAAGACCCTCGCCCTCGCGCTCGGGATCCCCTGGGCGGCGGCGTTCCACGAGCAGGATCCGGCCGCCGAGCCGCTGGGCGGCGCCCGGATGCGGCTGGTGTACCAGGTGCTCGCGCCCGATCTGGTCCTGGCCGGCTCGGAGTTCTACGCGGACCGGGCCAGGCGCTGGGGGCGTCCGGAGCACGTCGAGGTCATCCACCACGGCGTGGACACCGACCGGTTCCACCCCGGGGCCGGCGGCTGCGGCGTCCGGAACCGGTACGGAGTCCCGGACGGCTCCGTGCTGGTGGTCTGCGCCGGGCGCTTCAAGGCCCGGAAGGGCCAACTGGAGACGCTCCGGGCATTCGCGGTGCTGCACGAGCACGACCCGGCCGCCCGGCTGCTGCTGGTGGGAAGCGTGAGTTCGGCCTCGGAGGAGTACGCCCGGCAGCTGGAGGCCGAAGTGGACCGGCTCGGACTGCGCGACGCCGTCCGGATCGACCGGGAGGTGACGTTCGACCGCATGCCGGCCGTGCTCGCGGCGGCCGACATCGTGGCCCAGCCGAGTCATGCCGAGGGCCTCGGACTCGCCGTGCTCGAGGCGATGAGCAGCGGGCGGGCGACCGTCACCACCGACATCACCGGCGTGCGGGAGATCCTCACCGTGCCGGGCATCGCCGAGACCGTGCCGCCCGGCGAAGTCGCCCCGCTCGCGGCGGTGCTGGTCCGGCTGGCAGCGGACCGGGACGGACGGTCGGCCCTGGGCGGACGGGCACGCGAGCACGTCACCGCCGCATTCTCACGACAGCGCATGGTGGCTCGGACCGAGTCCGCGCTGGCCGCGCTCGTCGCCCGCAACGACACCCGACTGGAGCGCCAGCATGTTTGACACACCGCCGTCCGTGATGTGGTGGAACGGACGACTCGTCCCCTGGGCGGCCGCCACGGTGCACGTGACCTCGGAGGTCGCCACCCGGGGAACGAACGTCTTCGAGGGCCTGCGGGCCTACTGGCAGCCGGGGGAGCGCCGGCACGCGGTCGTCCACCTCGACGCCCACCTGGAGCGTCTCGCGCAGTCGGCGCGGCTGATCCGGTTGCCGGAGGCGGCCACCGCCGAGCACATCGCCCTGCTGCGCACCGGGGTCGGCGAACTCGTCCGCGCGATCGGCGCCGCCCAGGACCTCTACCTGCGCCCCACCCTCTACATCGAGCAGGGCCGGTACGGCTGGCGGCCGGAGAAGGTGAAGCTCGGCAGCTACATCGCCGGCTACCCGGCCGATCCGACGCCGACCCGTCCGATGGACTGCATCGTCAGCTCCTGGCGGCGGACCCCCGACACCGCGGTCTCCCCGTTGATCAAGGTCGGTGCCGCCTACCAGGCATTCCGCCTGCCCCGCATCGAGGCGGAGGTTCAGGGCGCGGACGAGGCGATCCTGCTCAACACCCGGGACACCGTGGCCGAGACCGGCGGGGCCGCGGTCTTCCTGGTCCGCTCCGGTACGGTCGTCACCCCGCCGCTGGCGGACGGAGTCCTCGACAGCATCACCCGACGCACCGTCATCGGTCTGCTGCGCACCAGCATCGGCCTGCCCGTCATCGAACGCTCCATCCCCCGGAGCGAGTTGTACATCGCGGACGAGGCCTTCCTGTGCGGAACACTCGACGAGGTGCGGGCGATAGGGACCATCGACGGCCTGTCCATGGCCGCCGCACCCGGGCCGGTGACCGCCGCGGTCCGTGACGCCTACCTGGCGGCATGCCGGGAGGGGAAGGATGGCGGTCCTGCTTCACTGCACCTGATCGACACCTTGGAGGCGCACCGTGCAACAGCATGACGACCAGTGGATCGCGGAGTTCGCCCGGCTCGGACACCCCTCGGCGGAACCGCTCGCCGCAGGCATGGAAGGGGCCGTCTACCGGCTCGGCAACGGTCTGGTCGCGAAGGTCTGGGCCCGGCGGACCGAGGCCGAGCTGGCCCGGCTCAAGGAGTTCTACGACGGTCTGGCGGACCGGGGGTTGACCTTCGCGACTCCGCGGATCCTGCGGATCCACACCACCGAGCGCGGGAACTGCACGGTCGAGGCGGAGCTCCAGGGCCGGCCGCTGGCCGAGGCGGCAGCGGTCCCGGCCGGCGGGATCCCCGGTCCCGAGGTCCGCGACCGGGTCCTGGACGTGCTGGCGGAACTCGCCGCGGTGTCCTCCCCCGAGCAGCTCGGCCAACTGCCGGTACTGGACGAGACCGACCCGTTCCGCCGGCGGGACCAGGGCTGGACCGACTCGCTGAGCGCCCTGATCGACCGCCGGGTCCGTCAGTTCGCCGGCCCGCTCTGCGCCGTGGTGCCCGACCTCGACCACAAGGTGGAGCAGGTGCGGCGGCTGCTCAAGGACTGGGGTCCGCGCCCCGAGGGACTGGTGCACGGCGACCTGACTCCGGCCAACATCCTGGTGGACGCCGAACTGAAGCCGACCGCGGTGCTGGACTTCGGCTTCCTGTCCTGCCCCGGCGATCCGGCGTTCGACGCGGCGGTGACGGCGGGCATCGCCGACATGTACGGGCCCCAGGCCCGGCAGATCGAGGAGCGGTTCGACACCGACCTGGCGCAGCGGTTCGGCTGGCCCCGGGAGCTGCTGCAGCTCTACCGGATCGCCTACGCGCTCATCACCAGCAACGCCTACGATCCGCGGGGAGAGGACGGGCACTTCGCCTGGTGCGCGCGGATCCTGCTGCGCGAGGAGACCGCCGCCCTCCTGGAGGGCGCCGCGGCGGCGGGGCCGTGACGAGCCGTCAGGTGGCGGTCCTGGCCGGCGGCCGGGCCACCCGGCTCGGCGCCCTGGCGGAGCAGCTGCCGAAGGTCCTCCAACCGGTCGGCGGCCGTCCGTTCCTCGACGTCCTGCTCTCCGGCCTGGGACGGCGCGGCTGCCGGCGGGTGCACCTCTGCCTCGGGCACCTCGCGGAGCGGGTGGAGGAGCACCTGCGGGTGCGCCCCGGACACGCGGTGGCCGTGTCGACGAGTACGGAGAGCGGCGCTGCCGGCACCGCCGGCGCCCTCGTCGGCGCGGCCGACCACCTCGACGAGGTCTTCGCGGTGGTGATGGGAGACACCTACCTCGAGTTCGACGTGGCGGACCTGGTCCGGCAACTGCCGCCCGGGGCACTCGGTCTGATGCTGGTGACCCGTGCGGCGACCGAGGTTCCCGCCAACGTCGCGGTGAGGGACGGGCTGGTCACGGCGTACGACAAGCACGGTGTCCGCGGCGGGCTCACCGACACCGGAGTGGCGGTGCTGCGCAAGGAGGCACTGCGGCTGGTGGCCCACCGCCCGCTCCCCGCCGACCTGGCCGAGCTGTTCGGTCTGCTCATCGACCGCGGGCAGCTGGCCGCGACGGTGGTCGACTGCCGCTTCTTCGACATCGGCACCCCCGAGCGCATCCAAGTCCTCAACGACTGGCTGTCCGACGCAGCCACAGAAACGAGCCAGGAGCAAGCCTCATGCTGATCGACCATGGACCGGCGCTGGTCACCGGGGCCGCCGGGTTCATCGGTTCCGCGCTGGTCGCGGAACTGCTCCGGCAGGGTGTGCCGGTCACCGCCGTCGACCGCCTGCCCTGGACGGACGCCGACCGGCTCCACCAGCTGGCAGGGGCGAGCGGCTTCGGCTACCACCCGGTGGACATCGGCGCCGACGGCACCCTGACCGACCTGCTCCGGGGGCAGGACGTCGTCTACCACCTCTCGGCGAACACCGAGAACCGGCCCGACCGGGCCGGACGGGACAGCGATCTCCGGGACACTGTGGGCGGCACCGTGGCCCTGCTGGAGTCACTTCCCCGCGAGCACGCACCGACCGTGGTCCTGACCTCCAGCCAGCTCGTCTACGCGGCCGACGGACGCGGCGGTGCGGTCACCGAGGCGGCCGGGACGGTGCGGCCGATCACCCGTTTCGCCGCCGGCAAGGCGTCAGCGGAGGCGTTCCTGAGCGCCTACGCCCACGAGAACGGACTCCGGACGGCGGCGTGCAGGCTCTCCAACGTGGTGGGCCCGGGAATGCGCCGGGGCATCGTGCACGACATCGTCCAGCGGTTGCGGGAGGATCCGGAGCGGATCCGTCTGCTGGGCGACGGGTGGCAGACCCGAAGCTACCTGCACGTGGCCGACTGCGTTTCCGCACTGTGCGCCGCGGCGTCGCTGCGGGAGACGTTCCGCGCGGTCAACGTGTGCAACACCGACGCCATCAGCGCTGCCGAGGTGGCCGCGGTCGTCGCGGAGGAGTTCCCGCACGGGAACCCGTCGATCAGCACGGCCGGCGGCGGCCAGGGGTGGGCCGGCGACCTGCCGACCCTGCGGGTGCACCCGGAGGTGCTGCTGGGCCGGGGCTGGCGTCCCGTCCGGGATTCCGCCGCCGCGGTGCGGGACACCGCCCGGTCGCTGTTCGCGACCCTTGACGACCGGACGAGCGCATGAGCGCGCCGGCCGAGCAGTGGACCGTGCACGGCAGCAGGAACCTGTACACCAGTCCCTGGGTCGGACTCGACCTGGTGACGGTGCGGCCTCCCGGCCATGACGCCTACGACCACCATGTCGTCCGGCTCCCCGCGGCCGTGGGAGTGGTGCTCCACGATCCGGACCGCGGCGTCCTGCTGCTGCACCGGCACCGGTTCATCACCGACACCTCCGGATACGAGATCCCGGCGGGCGGCGTCGAAGCCGGCGAGAGCGTCGAGGCCGCGGCGGCCCGCGAGGCGCACGAGGAGACGGGCTGGCGCACCGGGCCGGTGAGCAGGCTGCTCACCTGCAACGCCTCGGACGGAGCCACGGACCAGCGGTTCCACCTGGTCCACGCCCGGGCCACCGAGTACACCGGGCCGCCGGCGGACGCGTACGAGGCGTCCTCGTTGAGCTGGGTGCCCGCGACGGAGATTCCCGGACTGATCCGGCAGGGACTGGTCCCAGGAACGCTCAGCACCGTCGCCCTGCTCTTCGCACTGCAGTTCAACTTCATCTGAGGCGAGGACTTCTCCCGCCGCGAAATCATGGCAGGAACGAGGATTGGCAGATGAGCGACGCTCATTCATGGGATTTTCCATGGTCGACGTCGGGGCCGGTGGTCCCCTACGGTGCGACGGAATCCGAAGGCACCCTCAACGCGGCGCCCAAGGCCGTTCTCCTGGACATCGGGATGACGATCATCCACCCGAGCGGGCGGGTGATGCTGGACGAGATCAGAGCCGACTTCCCGGGGCACCGGGCGACCGAGCAGGACTGCGTCGCCGCCCTGGTCTCGGCGGCCGAGGCCCGGCACCTTCCGCTGCCGCACGGTCTCAGCGGCGACGAGAAGGTGGGTGTCGCCTGGGGGGCGCTGCTCGGTCTCGGCCGGAGCCAGTCGCTGCGGATCTGGCAGCGGGTACACCGGCGTCAGGACCTCTACAGCGAGCTCGACCGTGAGGCCGAGGCGCTCTTCGCGGGCCTGCGGCAGCGGGAGGTGCGCGTCGCGGCGGTCTCCAACGGGGTCGGGATGCTCGACGGCGAACTCCGGCACTACGGGATCGACCGCCATTTCGATCTGGTGATCGACTCGCAGGACTTCGGCGCGGAGAAGCCGTCGCCGAGCATCTTCCTGGCCGCCTGCTCGGCGCTGGACATTCCGCCCCATGACTGCTGGTTCATCGGCGACGGACTCGTGAATGACGTCCTCGGTGCCAGCGCGGCGGGAGTCGGCGCGGCGTTCCTCTACGACCGTTTCGGCATGCATGCGAAGCTCCCCGGAATACGGCGCTTATCCCGACTCACCGAGATATTCAAGGAGTTCTAGTGGAGCCATTCCTCTATCACGTGCACGGTATGGGCCGGTTCGACTTCTCATCCATGCAGCCGGACGATCTGCTGCCGCTCGACGCGCTGGCCGCGGAGCGTGGGCAGGAGATCCTGCCCACGGTCTTCCTGCGACGCGAAGCCCTGCCCGGCCTCGTCGACCTGCTCAAGCAGTACGACGCCCTGCGCGCCGAGGGGCAGCTGACCAGGATCGCCGGATTCGCGGTCGAGGGTCCGCTGCTCGGCCCGGAAGGCGGTGTACCCCAGGCGGGGAAGTGGACCCCCCGCGAGGACGAGTGGCGTGCCCTGGCCGAGCTCGGCGATCTGGGGCTGCGCTACCTGGTCATGGCCCCGGACTCACTGGACCTGCACGACCGCGTGGGACCGGGCCTCGACTTCGCGGACCTGCTGGAGCTCTTCTACGACCACGGCTGCCGGGTCGCGCTGGGCCACTTCGGCCACCACGATCCGGAGACCAGCGCGAGGCGCACCCGTGAGCTGATCGCCCACCTGCACAGCGTCTACGAGCCCTCCCCCCACCTGGTACTGACGGACCATCTCTTCAACGACATGCCCCGGCGCTTCACCCATGCCTGGCGGACCCCCCAGGAGCGGATGCACCGGCCCGCCCAGCTCGCGGAGTTCCTGGCCCACGACTGGGAGACCAGCGACCTGGACGACCTGCTCGGTCCGGTGCCGGCCACCTTGCTGCGGGCCACCAGGGACGGCCTGGTCACCCCGTGCCTCAACTTCGACGGCCTGCACGTGGACCTCGAAGTGTGCCGCAGGACCGTCGAGTACCTCGGCGCGGACCGGCTGATCGCCCTGACCGACCACATCGAGGTGGACGCCATGGCGGGGGAGGCACTGCTCCTGGACGCCGACGGACTGTGGCGCCGCAAGGACGGCATCGTGGCCGCCGGCTCCACCGACTACGCCGGTCAGCGGGCGAACATCCTCGCCACCGGGTTCGACGAGTCGGTGGTCGCCGCGCTGTTCGACACCGTCCCCCGGGCCGCCATCGGCTACCGTCCGCGCCGCCGGCCGGCCCCGAGCGGGAACGGAGCCGCCCGGTGACCCCCACCCGGAGCCAGACGCTGGGCGCACCCCCCGTCCACGAGGGGCACGCGCGCACGGCGGCCGGATACCTGGAGGAACTGGCCCAGCAGGCGGCCCGGATCAGTGTCCACGACCTCGCGGACTTCACCGGACTCGTCGTGGAGACCCTGGTCGCCGGCCGGACGGTCTTCGTCGTCGGCAACGGCGGCAGCGCGAGCACGGCGGGGCACATCGCCTGCGACTGGCTCAACGCCTGTGCCCGGGCCGGGATCCGCGCCCGGATCACCAGCCTCGCCGACAGCGTCTCGACCATGACCGCCCTCGCCAATGACACCGCCTACGACGAGGTCTTCGCCCGCCAACTGGACCTCCAGGGCGCTCCGGGCGACCTGCTCGTCCTGCTCAGCGTCAGCGGCGACTCCGCGAACCTGCTCGCGGCGGCCCAGCGCGCCCGGCAGCGCGGAATGCGGATCGCGGGACTGCTGGGCAACGAGGGCGCGGTGACCCCCTACTGCGATTCGCTCGTGGTGTGCGGCGGAGGGGACTACGGCCTCGCCGAGGACCTGCACCTGGTGGTCAACCACATCGTGGTGCGCGCGCTGGGCGGCGGTGCCGCACTCCGGTACCCGAGGCCGGAGCCGGGCCGGTGACCGTGCACCGTCCCCTGTTCCTGCCCGGGTCGCCGGCTCCGGCCGAGCAGCGGCGCGGCCTGCTCCTGTGCGACCGCGACGGCACCGTCATCGAGAACCGGTCCGACTACGTCCTCTCTCCGGCGGACATCGTCCTGCTCCCCGGTGCCGTGGCCGCCCTGCGTGCGGCGGCCGGGCACGGCCTTGCCCTGGTCTTCGTCAGCAACCAGTCGCCGGTGGGGCGAGGGCTGCTGACGGAGGCCGACTGCCTGCGCATCCAGCGGACGCTGGTGGACCGCCTGGAGGCCGAAGGCGTCCCGGTCGCCGGCAGCTACCTCTGCCCGCACGCCCCGGAGAGCGGCTGCGGTTGCCGCAAGCCGGCGCCTGGCATGCTCCGCCTGGCCCAACGCCGGTTCGGCGCGGCTCCGGAGCAGTGCGCACTGATCGGAGACAGCGTCGAGGACATGGACGCGGCAGCCGGAGCCGGCGCCCGGCCGGTCCTGGTGCGCACCGGCAGGGGAGCCGAGCACGAGCCACGGGTGCGCGCCCGTGCCGATCTGGGACACGTGGCGGTGGTGGCCGACCTCGGCGCCGCGGTGGAGTCGCTCATCGGGGACGGGACCCGCTTCGGCCGGAGGTCGGCATGAGAATCGCGGGCGTCGTACTGGGCGCCGGTGCCGGCACCCGGCTGCGGCCGATGACGGACACGCTGGCCAAGCCGCTGCTGCCGGTCCTCGACCGGCCGATCGTCGGCTACACCCTTGACCACCTGGTCGCCTCGGGTGTCCAGGAGATCTTCGTCAACCTCCACCACCACGCCGAGCAGGTGCGGCGAGCGCTGGCCGTGCTCGGCTGCCCGGTGCCGGTCACCGGCCGGGTCGAACCCCGCCTGTCAGGACCGGCCGGCGCGCTGCGGCTCTTCGACCGGGAACTCGCCCGCTATGACGCCGTACTCGTGGCGTCCGGGGACGTCCTTGTCGAGCACGGGTTCGACGGCCTGCTGGCGCGCCATCTGGGGAGCGGCGCGCCGCTGACCGTGGCCGTCACCAGACGCCGTCGGGCGAGCAGGTTCGGCGTCCTCGATCTGGACGGCGACGGCCTGGTGAGGGGCGCCAGGGAGAAGCCCCCGGTGCCGGACGCGGAAGTTCACTGGGTCAGTGCCGGCGTCTACTGCCTGACCCCGGAGCTGATCCGGGCCTTCCCCGAAGGCGTGAGCTACGACTACGCCGCCCAGCTGATCCCGGATCTGCTCTCCAGCGGTTCCCCGGTGGCGAGTTGGGCCGTGCCGGGCTACTGGCGCGACATCGGGACGGCCCAGTCGCTGCGACAGGCCAACCTCGATGCCGTACGCGGAGGCGTGCACATCGGAGCGGGGGCCCGGATCGGCGAGGACGTGCAGCTCCGCGGGCCGCTGGTGGTCGGAGCGGGAGCCGAGGTCGGTGACGGCGCCTGGCTGGAGGACACCGTGGTGCTCCCCGGCGCCGTGGTTCCACCGGGCAGCGTGCTCATCGGCGCGCTGGTGGGACCTGCGGGCGACTGGACGCGGCAGCACGGCGGATGCGGGCGGGAGGTCGCACATGCCCCGGAGTGAAGCCGACAGCGGAGCCACGGTGATGGCGAGGGCGCCGCTGCGGGTCTCCCTGGCGGGTGGCGGAACCGATCTGCCGAGTTACGCCCGCAGGTACGGCGGTCAGGTGCTGAGCTTCGCGATCAACCGCTACGTGGCAGTGGCGGTCCATCCCCGACACTTCGACGGGACGCTGCGCGCGACCTGGGAACAGCCGGAACGGGCCACCCGGGCCGATGAGTTGGAGAACCCGTACGCGCGGGCCGCGCTGGCCCGCACCGGTCTCGACGGAGCCATGCAGCTGACCTCGTTCAGCGACGTCCCGAGCGGCACCGGCCTGGGCAGCTCGGCCGCCTTCACGGTGGCCCTGCTCCACGCCCTGCGCCACGGTGAGCAGCCGAGTCCGCGGGAACTCGCGGAGGAGGCCGCCGCCGTCGAGATGACGGACCTGGCACGGCCGGTGGGAAAGCACGATCACTATGTCGCCGCGTTCGGCGGCCTGCGGCTGCTGCACATCGATCGCCGGCTCGCGGTCACCGTGGAGGAACTGCCGGTCTCACCGGCTCTGGAAACCTACCTGCGGGAGGATCTGCTGCTGTTCCACACCGGCACGTCCCGGGACGCGGGCCGGATCCTGGCCGACCAGGACCGCAGGACGGAGCGCGACCACTCCGGGACCGTCGACGCGCTGCGGGCGATCCACACGCTCGTCGACCGGATGCGCGAGGCGCTGCGGGACGACCGGGTCCGGGACATCGGCCCGATCCTGCACGAGCACTGGCTGCACAAGTCAGGTCTGAGCACGAAGGTGTCCTCGGCCCGGATCGACCGGCTCTACCAGCTGGCGGTACACGCCGGCGCGGACGGCGGGAAGGTCCTGGGCGCCGGCGGCGGGGGCTTCCTCCTGGTCAGCTGCCGACCGGGGCGGGCGGAGAGCGTGCGTCGAGCCATGCGCCGGGCCGGAGCCCGGGAACTGCCCTTCGGAACGGAAACCGACGGATCCCGCACCACGGCGCTCGTCCCGGGAAGCCTGCGGGCGGGTGGCGACGCCGCATCGTCGGACACGACATGAGGAAGGCCCGTCGATGTATCCCGTGCGGGTACGCCTGCTTCACCCGGGCGTCCCGGAACCGCTTGACCACGAGAGGCTGCGGCACGAGCTCGTCGCGTCACCGGGCGCCCCGGAGGGCGGGGCCACGATCGCCTGGGCACGCTCCTGCGAGGCCAGCCGGGAGTTGCAGATCATCGTCTTCGTCACGGCGACGACGGCCGAGGACTCGGTACGGCACTGCCGCCTGAGCATCGTGTCCATGACATCAAAGCGGAGGCTGCTGGACGGCTGGACGATGACGTCCTGCAGCTTGGGGCTCGGCCCCGCTCCACGCCGCTCTTCGGATCGAATTGAGGGACTTTCATGACCAACCATCGGGGCTACGCCATCCTCGGCGCCCCCAGGACAGGGTCGAACATCCTGTGCGAGGTGCTCACCGACAGCGGGCGGGCCGGAAACCCGGACGAGTGGTACGGACCGTCGAGGCTTCACCAGCGGCTCGTCGACTGGGGCCTGGCACAGGCCGATTCCTCGCCCACCATGCCGCGGGCCACATCGTGGTACGACTACCGCCAGCGTCTGCTCAGCGAGACGTCGGCCGGCGGCGTCTTCGGCCTGAAGCTCTTCCACTACCAGGCACGGCCGTTACTGCGGAGCGGCCAACTGGACAGCCTGTCGGACTTCCTGCCCGAACAGTGCCGTGCGGACCTGAAGGTGATCCTGATGCGCCGCGACGACATCGTGGCGCAGGCCGTCTCCGTCGCCGTCGCGCACAACACCGGCGTCTACCTCGCCGGCCACCGACCTGTCCGCACGACGCGGCGGTTCTGGGAGCAGGACACGGAAGACGATGCGGCAGCGCAGGTGCTGCTCCGGTCGCAGGAGCACGACTACGCCCCGGAGTGGATCGACCGGATCGTCGCCGGGCTGCGGGCCGAGTACCGGGCCTGGGACGACTGGCTCTCCGGGCAGGACCTGCCGGTCCTGACCATCAGTTACGAAGACATGGTGCAGCGGCGTTCCGCCACCCTCGAACGTGTGTGGGACCACCTGGAACTGGGCCGCAGGAGCGAGTTCCCGCCCCCGCGGATCAGCAAGCAGGGCGATTCCCTCAACGCTTCGATCGCCGAACGGTACACGTCCTGGCTGGGCGGGACGTCCCGATGAACAGGAGGAGGACCGGTGCAGTCGATTGACTCGATCGTCGATTCGCTGTTGTCCCGGCTCTCGGTGGACGAGAAGGTCGGGCTGCTCCACCAGTACGCGCCCGCCGTCCCCCGGCTGGGAATGGCGTCCTTCCGGACCGGGACGGAGGTCGTCCACGGTGTGGGCTTCTGCGGAGTCGCCACGGCTTTCCCGCAGGCGGTGGGGCTGGCGGCGTCCTGGGATCCGGAGCTCATGCGACGCGTGGGCGACCTGGTGGGCAGCGAGGTCCGGGCGCTGCACGAGCGGGACCCGTCGATCGGCCTGAACGTGTGGGGGCCGGTCGTGAACCTCCTGCGCGATCCCCGGTGGGGCCGCAACGAGGAGGGGTACTCGGAGGACCCGACGCTGACCACGGCGCTCGCGGTGGCCTACTGCCAAGGACTGCGCGGCGACCATCCCACCCTGCTCCGGGTGACGCCGACGTTGAAGTCGTTCCTCGCCTACAACCACGAGACCGACAAGTTCGACCAGGATTCCCAGGTGCGGCCCAGGGTTTTCCATGAATATGATTCCCGGCCGTTCGTGGATTCCGTGCGAGCGGGTGTCGTCTCGGGTGTGATGCCGTCCTACGGACTGGTCAACGGGCGTCCGAACCACGTGGGCGAGCACCTGCGTGCGCTGTGCGAGGAATTCCCCGACCTCGTCGTCGTCTCCGATGCGTTCGCGCCGTCGGACCTCGTCGAGAAGACGGGGTACTTCGCCGAACGCGAGGTCGCCGCGACCTCGCTGATCCGCACCGGGCTGGCCAGCTTCACCGACCATTCGGCCGACCCCGGCCCGACGAGGGACACGATCCGCCGTGCCCTCGACCGCGGGCTCCTGGTGGAGTCGGACCTCGACGGCCCGGTGCGTCGGATGCTGCGCATGCGAGCGCTGACCGGAGAGTTCCTGCAACCCGGCGAGGACCCGTACGCGGGCCGGGAAGTCGAGGTCGGAACGGGAGCCCCGCAGCGCGAACTCGCCCGTGAGGCAGCCGCGCGGGCGATCGTGCTGCTCCGCAACGAGCGGGGGACCCTGCCGCTCGACCCCGGCCGACCCATCACGCTCGCCGTCGTCGGCCCGTTCGCCGACCGGGTGTGCAGCGACTGGTACGGCCCCGAGCCGCCGTACGAGGTGACGCCGCTCGCGGGGTTGCGGGAGCGCTTCGCCGGCAGTTCGGTGCGCCACGTCGAGGGTGTCGACCGGGTGGCGTTCCGGCTGGCCGGAACGGACCTGCACGTCACCGCGGTCGCCGAGGACGGCGGGGGAGCGCTGTGGCTGGAGCCCGGAGAGGTCGACGGCAACGGACTGTTCGACGTCTTCGACTGGGGCGAGGGGGGTCTGTCGTTCAGGGCCGTGGCGAACCGGCGTTTCCTCACCTGCTCCCGCACCGGAGAGCTGGTGAACGACAAGGAGCGGCCGTGGGGCTGGGTGATCCGCGAGACCTTCCGTCTCGTCCCCTCCGGTGACGGGCACCTGCTCTACAACACCGCTGTCCGCAAGTACGCCGCGGTGGTCCCGGGCAGCCGGACCCTGGTCGTGGCGGAGGACCCGGCGTCCGCCGCGGTGTTCGTCGTGGACCAGGTGTCGGACGGGGTGGCCGAGGCCGCGCGGGCCGCTCGTGACGCCGACGCGGTCGTGGTCCTGGTGGGCACCTACCCCCAGATCAACGGCCACGAGATGTGCGACCGCACGGAGCTGGAACTGGCGCCGCGTCAGACGGCGCTGGTCCAGGCCGTGGCCGAGGCCGACCCCTCGGCGGTGGTCGCGGTGGTCAGTGGGCACCCGGTCACCATGGAGGGCGTCGACGAACAACTGTCGGCCGTCATCTGGTCCGCACACGGAGGCCAGGAGTTCGGGACGGCGCTCGCCGAGGTGGTCGCCGGCGACCGGGCCCCGACCGGGCGTCTGCCCCAGACCTGGTACCGGTCCGTCGACCAGCTGCCGAGCCTCTTCGACTACGACATCATCAAGTGCGGCGGCACCTATCTGTATCTGCGGGAAACGCCGCTCTACCCGTTCGGGCACGGGCTGTCCTACACGTCGTTCGAGTATTCGGACCTCGGTACGGACACCGACACCGTCTCCGGGGAGCAGGGATTCACGGTACGCGTCACGGTGGCCAACACGGGCGGGGCCGAGGGTGAGGAGGTCGTCCAGCTCTACCTGCGCGCACCGGACGGCCCCGTGCCGCGGCCGCTTCGCCAGCTCCTGGCGTTCCGCCGGGTCAGCCTGGCCGCAGGAGAGACCGCAACGGTGGAGATCCCGGTCGACGCCTCGCAGTTGGCCTACTGGGACGTTGCGGGACGCCGGTGGCGGGTCGCACCCGGCTCGCACGAGATCATGGCGGGGAGCTCCTCGGGGGACATCCGGCTGAGCACGAAGGTGGACGTGCGGGCGGACGCCGCACCGCCGCGTGCCCTGGGGCCCGCCCTGGTGCGGGCAGCGGACTTCGACGACTACCGCGGGGTCCGCCTCGTGCCGGAGCACACCATGTCCGGCGACGCGGTCGCCGCCGACGGGGCCGGCAGCTGGCTGCTGTTCCGTGACGTCGACCTGAGCGGGGCGCCCGACACCTTCGTCGCCAGAGTGGCCGGCGTGACGGCCGCGGCCTGCCGCCTGGAGGTGCGCCTCGACGATCAGGAGCACGGCCGGATCCTCGCCAGTGTCCAGGTGGCGTCCGACCCGGAGAGCGGGGGATGGGCGACCGTCCGGGCATCCTGTGATCCGCTCCACCGGATGGAAGCGGTCCACGACGTCTACCTCAGGTTCACGGGTCCGGCGAAGGTGTCCGCTTTCGCGCTGTACCGCCTCGGTTGACATCGCATTCGAATCACTCTCAGATCGCGACTACCTCGTTCATGGAGCAGTGGAAATGAATTCATCGGGATTCGAGGCAAGTACCCTGGATTACTTGCAGGGGTGGGGATACATAGTCTTCGAGGGATCGTCAGGGGTGGAGGAGCAGGAATACCTGGCGGAACTCGTCCGCCGCACGTCGGCCCGGACCATCCTGGAGATCGGATTCAACGCGGGCCTGTCGAGCCAGGCGCTGCTGGCGGCGGCGCCGGACATCCGTGTGGTCTCGTTCGACCTGGGGGACCACGCGTACGTCCACCAGGCCAAGGAGTACGTCGACCGGCGTTTTCCCGGTCGGCACGAGCTGATTCTCGGTGACTCCCGGACGACTCTGCCGCGCTACGCGGCGAGGGCCGATCGGCCGCTCTTCGACCTGGCGTTCGTCGACGGCGGCCACGAAGTCGAGGTGGCGCGTGCCGATCTGCGCAACGCGAGGGCGCTGTGCCGGCCGGGCGCCCACGTCGTGATCGACGATCTGACGCCCTGGCGTCCGTGGGGCGTCGGTCCGACCGCCGCGTGGCGCGAGGCGATCGCGGACGGCTTGATCGTGCAGGAAGAGGTACTCGTGGACGGCGTACTCGTCGACGAGCCGAGCGAACCCGGGGACCGGGTCTGGGCATGGGGGAGGTTTCTGTGAGCAGCATGCAGGGCGAGGCGCACATGACGGATGTGGACATGACGATCCTCGCGGTGTCGGGAAGCCTGCGGGAGGGCTCCTTCAACAGCCGGCTGGTGAGGCAGGCCGTGGAACTCGCGCCGTCCGGAGTCCTCGTCGAGGTCTACGACCGACTGCGCGACATACCGCCCTACGACCAGGACGACGACGGCGAGGACGTGCCGGAGCCGGTCGCGGACCTCCGGCGCCGGATACGTCATGCCGACGGGCTGCTGATCCTCACACCGGAGTACAACTACAGCCTCCCCGGACAGTTGAAGAACGCCATCGACTGGATGTCCCGGCCGTTCGGCCAGTCCCCGCTGGCCCGCAAGCCCGTGGCCATCGGCGGAGCTTCGACGACGGGCTTCGGCACCGTCCGCGCGCAGCTCGCGCTGCGGCAGACGCTGCTGTGGACGGACTCCCGGCTGGTCGTCAAACCGGAGCTGCACCTGGCGAAGGCGCACGAGAAGTTCGACAGCTCGGGCGAACTGGCCGATGAGGCCGCCAGGATGATGCTCGGCGACCTGGTCGCCGCGCTCGCCGGACTCATCACCGAACAGCGCAAGCTCGCGGTGGATCTCCCGTAGCGACATGGGAAGGCGGTGGCCGTGAATCGACTCGACACGGCCACCTCGCCTTACCGGAACGGCCCTCACGGGCGCGCGGGTGGGGCGCGTCCGTGAGGGCCGTTCGGTCGGCGCCGTCACACTCCGACGGGCTGCCACTCCTGGTTGGTGCCGCCGACGGCGGGCCACTGGATGATCTTGGCGCCGTCGGCCGTCGAGCCGCCGTTCACGTCCGCGCACAGGCCGCTCTTGACGTTGATCAGGCGGTAGTAGCCACTGGACGTCGGTACGAGCTTCCACCATTGGTTGACGCCGTTGGTGTCCGACCACTGGTCGAGCGCCGTGCCGTTGGTGGTGGAGCCGCCGGGGTTGTCGAGCACCTTGCCGCTGTTGACGTTGGACAGGCGGTACGAGCCGTCGTAGTCGGGGATCAGCTTCCACTTCTGGTTGGCGCTGCCGGACCAGGTGAACTGGATGGCGGCGCCTCCGTCGGCCGTGGAGGCACCGGAGATGTCGATGACCTTGCCGCTCCTGCGGTTGACCAGCTTGAAGGCTCCGGTGAGCAGGCCGATCGTGATCGTGGTGCTCGTGCCGGCGGTCAGCGACACGGTTCGGGCGTGGTTGCCCAGCGAGGAGGTCGTCACCGTGGCGGCGGTGCTGACGGACGTGATGCCCCGTCGGCAGATGAAGGTGATGTCCTGGTCGATGTCCGAGGTGAGCTCGACGGTGGCGGTACGGGCCGCGGTGTCCCACGTCAGGGACTGGACGCTGATGCGGTTGCGGCCGCGGACGCCCTTGATGGTGCCCTGGGCCAGCTGGTCGGGCAGGGCGGGAAGGATCTCCAGGACACCGGGGCGGCTGTAGACCAGCGCCTCGGCCAGGACGGCGGGGATGGTGTTGGCCGCGTCGCAGTTGTAGATGTTCAGGTTGGGGTTGTGGGAGGTCATCAGCGACCGCCAGACCATGTTCTTGCCGTAGATCTTCAGCAGGTTGGCGTACACGCCGGCGCCGTCCTTGAGGCGGGCGCGGGCCAACGCGCGGTGCAGGCTGCCGTGGGCCGAGAAGTTCGCGTCGGTGCGCAGGTCCAGCGCCCTGGCCGCGACCTTGACGAGATCCGGCCGCTCCTCGGGGTTGATCTCGTGCAGCGGCCAGGCCCCGTACATGTGCTGCACGTGTCGGTGGTCGTAGCGGTCGGTCAGGCCCGGCCAGGACCATTCGGCCAGCGCCCCGTCACCGTTGACGGTGTAGTCGGGCAGCTTGGCGAGCAGGGCGGTCCAGCGGGCCACGCCCTGGCCGCTGCCCTGTTCCAGGCCGAGCTGGTTGGCGGCGTCGATGGCGGCCCGCAGGGCGTGCCGGCCGGCCATGATGTCGCCGGTGGCGTTGATGGAGAAGGCCTGGCCCGTGCTGGTCGGGGTGTTCTCCATGGAGAAGGAGGGGACGAAGACGGCCTTGCCGTTGGAGTCGGTGCGGGTGAGGAAGTCCTCGTAGAACAGGGCGAGTTCCATCAGGGCGGGGCCGAGCTTGTCCTTGAAGAAGGCGGCGTCGCCGGTGACCTGGTAGTACTCCAGCAGCGGGTAGAGCATCCAGTCGGCGCCGCCGGTCCAGGCCTCGCCGGGGAAGCTGGCGTTGTTGAAGTGCAGCATGTGCCCGTACTCGCCGTCGGTGCGGGAGGGGGCCATGAAACCGCGGGCGCCGTAGAGCCGGGCGGCGTTGTCGCGCCAGTGCGCCAACTGGCCGAGGACGAGGTCGAAGTACCCCTCCATGGCGTCGCTGAGGTCGAGGATGTTGCCGCCGGAGACCTGGAAGTTGACGTTGGCGTCGGTGGTGAAGTCGTCGGCCCAGGAGCCGGCCCAGGTGCCGGTCCAGATGCCGGTCAGGCGGGGCGGCAGGACGCCGCTCGAGCTGACGAACAGATAGCGGCCGGAGTCGTACATGCGCTCCAGCAGCGCCAGGTCGACCGCGCCGCTGTTGGCGTTCTGGCGGGCGATGAGGTCGCTGGTGGCCAGCTGCCGGTCGGCGGTGGAGACGTTCAGGTCGATGCTGGAACGGTCGTACATCGCCTGGTGCTTGGGGGCGTGTCTGCCCAACAGGGTGGCGTAGTCGGCGGTCAGTGAGGCCAGCGCGGTCTGCAGCGGCTTGGCGTCCCAGCCGGTGGAGGTCTCGTACCGGCCGAGCTTGGTCAGCAGCAGCACCTTGGTGGCCTTGGCGACCACGAGGGTGCTTCCGCTTGCCGTGACCGAGGCGCCGGTTCCGGAGACGACGACCCGGGTGACGCCCTCGTAGCCGAAGGCGCCCTGCCCGGCGGGGTAGGTGCCGCGCAGGTTCAGATAGCCGTCACCGCTGGAGACGGTGGCGGTGGTGGCGTAGGAGACGCTGGTCGGCGTGCTCTCCAGCGCGGTGTTGACGCTGAGGGTGGTGTCGACGGTGCGGCCGGTGGCGGGCAGCAGCTCGTGCACGATGACCTGGTCGGCGCGGGAGACGAAGACGTGGCGCTTCCAGGTGCCGAAGGAGTCGGTCCAGGTGTGGGTGACCTCGCCGGTGCGGAAGTCGGTGATCCGGGCGAAGTCGTTGACCGTGGTCATGCCCGGGGTGCTGAGCTGCAGCTCGTAGCCGGGGTGGAACGTCTGCGTCCACTTCAGGTTCCAGCCGTTGGCGAAGGTCGACGCGGCTCCGGCGTAGTCACCCGCCAGCGCCTTGTTCCGGGCCGGGTCCAGGACGGCGGTCAGGTCCGGGGGCATCGTGTTCCGGGTGCCGTTGGGCAGCACGAACCGGTGGTGGTTGAAGATCATCTTCTCGAGCGTGGGAGCCCCGTAATACACGGTGCCGTACTCGCCGTTGCCGCTCAGGAAGCCGTCGGTCCAGGCCGAGGCGGTGGCGTTGTCCCAGGTGCCGCGGTCCGGGAGGGTGACCTGGGGCGGGACGGCCGCGGCGGCCCGCTCAGCGAACACGAGACCGGGCAGGGTCGTGGCGCCGACGGTCAGCGCGGCGGCGGTGAGGAAGTGTCTGCGGTTCAGGGGGTGGTCGGGCAGGTTCACGAGGCGACTCCGTTGTCTGATGCCTGACGGTGGGTGGGGCCATGCGCCGACGGGCAGCGCCGGAAGGGAAGCCGTGGGGGGCTCTGGGCCGACCGGCGCTGCCTGCCGTGATCGTGGTGCGTACTCGGAGCGGTGGTGCTGCGGCCTACGGGGTCACGGTCAGCGCGGGCATCATGTCGGCGGTCGCGTTGGTGAGCTTCCCGGAGCCGTTGGCGCCTTCGGAGCTGATGAAGCGCAGCTCGTGGTTGGTGCCCGTGTCGCCGACGGCGAGCAGGAGCGTGGACTGATGGGCCGCGAAGGCGTTCTGGACGAAGGAGGTGATGTCGACGGTGATGTCACGGCCGTCGACGGCGTTGCCCTGGTGGGTCCCGCCGCCCTCGGGGATGACGGTCGAACCCAGCGCGAAGGTGGCAGACCTGGCGACGGAGGAGGTCGTGGCGGTGAAGCTCGGCCGGTTCTGCCAGGTCATCGTGGAAACCGGGCAGGACGTGCCGCCGCCGGTGCAGCTGGTGTCGCTGACGGGCTGCACGAGCAGCTGGTCGGTGTCGGTCGACGCGACCGTGGTGTAGCGGTGGCCGACGTAGGTGAGGTGGAGGGTCGCCTGGCTCGGGGCCTTGGTGAAGCTGCTGAGCGGGAACTGGAGGTAGGAGAGCTTCCCGTCCCCGGATCCGGTGGTGTACTGCTCGCCCATCAGGCCGACGCCGGTGTTGCGGGTGATCAGGGTCAGGTCCGAGGAGTTGTTCGTGCTCTGGTCGCCGACCCACGCGCCCACCCAGGTGTCGCCGCTGGTGGCGGCGCCGTTCTTGACGTTCTGGGTCTGGCCGTTCGCGGCCGTGTAGGTGGTGGTCAGGCTGCCGACACTGCTCGTGGTGAGCGGGAGCTGGCCGCTGTACTCGACGAGCTGGCCCGCGACGCGGAGGTTGTTCAGCGTCGCGTTCGTGACGCCGGTCATGTTGTTCGTGGTCTGCTTCGAGAACCACACGTTGTCGAGATTGATGGTGGGGATGGGGGACTTGACGTACGTGTAGGTGTTCCCGGACCCGTCGGGGTTGGGGGCGTACCCGTAGTTGGCCTGCTGGTCGGCGGTGACGGTCTGGGTGGTTCCGTTGCCGCCGTTCACGCTGATCGATCCCGAACCGAACCGGGACGAGTCGATCGAGCTGTTCTTCACCACGAGGCTCTGCAGGCGCGGGTACGTGTCGTGGCTGTTCATCACGGTGATGCCGCCGACCAGGGGCGACACCGAGTTGAAGTTGTCGAACGTGTAGTTGCTGATCTGGTGGCCGTTGGTCTGGTAGCCGAGGCGGATCGCGTTGCCGGCGTTGACGGCCCAGTTCAGGGTGTTGCTGACCGAGATGTTCTTCGAGTCCTGGTCGTCCCAGTGGTTGGAGTCGAACCCGAGCTGGCCCGCGACGGTGTCGTAGGCGCCGATCGCGTTGACGTAGCCCTGGACGTTGGCGCTCGAGGTGCCGAGTGCGAAGTTGTTCCAGACGCCGGAAGCGAGCGGGGTGAACTCGTTGCTGGGGTTGTAGTGACCGGACGCGAACGCGTCGTCGTTGCCGAGGGTGAAGACGTTGTTGGCGGTGATGTCCTGGCCGCTGGCGAAGTCCGTGCCGTCCACCCACGGCTGGGCGTACGGGGTGAGGGCCTTGATGTTGTTGAACGTGACGCTCTTGGCAGTGTGGGTTTCGAAGTTCCACTGCTTGGCGTTGCGCTCGTAGGTGTCGTTGAAGGTGATGTTCGAGGAGTGCAAGACCATGACGCCGCCCTGGTGCTGGCTGCGGTAGGCGTCGTGCAGGTCACCGCCGCCGGAGGAGTTGTAGTTCGCCACTCCGTTGGCGTCGAAGACCCCGCGGCCGTCGACCTCGACGTTGCTCGAGTTGACGATTCCGATCGCCGGCTCGAAGGCCTCCATGTAGGCCTGGACCCGGTTGAGCAGCAGGGCACCTTCGTCGGTGTAGACCTTCAGCTTGCCGCCCTTGAGCTTGCTGCCGTCCACCCCGTTGACCTGCAGGCCCGACCACAGGTAGGTGCCGTTCGGGAAGTAAAGGGTGTTGAGCTGCGTGGGGTTGGCCTTGATGGTCTGGATCGCGGCCTGCAGGGCGAAGGTCTGGTCGCCGGCGGCCATCACGCGCTGGTTCGGGTAGCGCACGTTGGAGGTGTTGACGCTCACCAGGCTGCCCGCCGAAGTGGCCTGGCCGGCCGGGATGGCGGTGCCGTCGACGGTGCGTCCCGCCATGGAGCTGGTCGTCGCGGCCGGCGCGGTCTGGGCCGCGCTGTTCGGGTGCGCAGCGAGGTACTTGGCGGCGAATTCCTGGAAGTTGACGACTCCGGTCTGCGTGTTGACGCCCGAACCGTCCGACGCGTCGGTGGTGTCCGGGCGCAGCGACGGGTCCTCGATCGGGTCGTTGACGACCGCCAGGTAGGGCTGGCCGGCGACGTTGGTCGAGTCGCCGTTGACCATCACGATCGCCTCGTTCAGCCCGGCGCCCGCCGCCAGCTGGAACGTCAGGGTGTGCTTGTCCGTGCTCACCGACACGCTGCCGGCCGGGTAGTAGCGCGCCGGGTAGACGTTCACCGTGTTGATCGTGGTGCTGGGCAGCGTGACCGTGATCGTCGGCGTCCGGGAGTCCGACGCGAACCGCGCGATGTCGAAGTTGTGGCCGTTCTGGGTGTACTGCACGGCCGGGACGGAGGTACCGGCGACCTGCACCTGGTACTTGGTCGACGTCACATCAGGCGACGTCGTCGTGCCGCCCCCCACGCCCGACGGTGCGTAGGTGTGGACCGTGACAGCGGTGGCGGCGTGGGCGGAGACGGCGCCGGTGAGCACGAGGCTCGCCGCCGCGATGGCGGCACTGGCGGTGACCGCGATGATGCGGTTGACGCGCGAGGTGCCCCGCGCCGACGTGGGGTTCGGGGCGGCTTCGTCGCCGGCCGGTCGGATCATGCTGGTCTCTCCTCAGGACTGGACCGTTCCAGGTCTGTTCGGCGCTCGCCGGGGACGGCGCGGAGCCTTGGCGACACCGCTGTCGAGCTGCTGCGACTGGTGGGGGCTGTCGCTACCGAGAGGACCGAGAGGGCCACTACGACGCACCTGGTGGGATGGCACGCGGTGACGTCGAGTGTTGGTTGGTGGGGTGGACCGGGACGGCTCCACGGCGTTGACCGATCCACACGATCGGCGTGGCGGGGATGTTAATGGCGCGTTTCCCGGGACGTCAACGGTCCGCGCGCTCGCAATGCGCGGGACCATGTAGGACATGCAATGCCTCTCGCCGTTCACGTAACGGCTACATCACGGTCTTCCGGCGCCGCCTTGCCCTCGCGCGGCGTGCGGTCCTACGCTGACGCCACTTCGTGGATCGATAAAAGTTCGGGAGCGCTCATGGTGACAATGGCGGAGGTGGCCGCTCGGGCAGGAGTCACCAAGCAGACCGTCTCCAACGTGGTGGCCGGCAAGAAGGTGCGACCGGAGACCCTGGCGAAGGTGAACACGGCGATCGCCGAACTCGGCTACAAGCCGAACCTGGTGGCGCGCTCGCTGCGCACCGGCAGCACCTCGACCGTGGGGCTGTTCGTGCCGTCGGTGGCCAATCCGTTCTACTCGGAGGTGGTCGAGGAGGTGGAGAACGTCCTGGTCGGCCACGGGTACAACCTGCTGCTGGCCACGACGCGCGACGACCCCGACTACACCCGGGCCCACCTGGAGAACCTCACCGCGCGCTCGGTGGACGCACTGCTGGTCGCCGGGGACAAGGGCGTCGAGCAGCAACTGCCGATGCTCACCGCGGCCAGCTTCCCGGTCGCGCTGTTCGCCTGGGAGAGCGACCCGCCGACCACGCTCCCGGTGGTGTCCATCGACTACGAGCACGCCGGATTCCTGGCCGGGCGCCACCTGCGCGAGCTCGGCCACCGGAACGTCGCGGTGATCGCCGACCTCCCCTCCCACGCGCTGCGCGTGGCCGGGTTGCGCCGGGCGTTCGCCGCCGACGGGCTCACCATCGACGACCGGAAGGTGTTCACCCGTACCAGCGACGACGCGGCCGGCGGGTACGACGCGGCCCGCACGGCACTGGACGCCGACCCGGAACTGACAGCACTCTTCGCCACCCACGACGTCCTGGCCGTCGGCGCCATCGAGGCGGTGGTCCGGTCCGGGCGGCGGGTCCCCGAGGACGTCAGCGTCGTCGGCTTCGACGACATCGCGGAGGTCGGCCGGATCGACCCGGCGCTGACCACGGTCACCTTCCCGAAGCGGGAGATGGCTCAGCAGGCCGTCGAACTGCTGCTGCGCGCCGTCGACTCCGGCCGGCCGCCGACCAACGTCCTCTCGCTGCTGCGCCCGACCCTGACGGTCCGGGACAGCAGCGCTCCGCCCCGAACAACCGCCTAGCACCCGAAGCCGCTCGACCTGCACGTGATCCAGGGAGCCGGCGGCAGGTCCCGCTGTGCCGTCTCCCGTCACCTCGACGACTTCCGAGAGGAACCTTCACCGATGAACGACCCCGACGCCTACGTCGAAGACCGGTCACCGGGCATCGGACGGCTGCGGCCGCGCGCCGCGTTCGCCTCCGACCTGCCCTCGATCGCGCTCGACGGCGACTGGAGATTCCGCCTGGCGTCAGGGCTGGACGACCTCACCGGTGACTTCGCCGCACCGGAATTCGACGACGCCGGCTGGGACTTGCTCGCCGTGCCGTCCTGCTGGCAGATGACCGGCCTGCCCGGCGAGCCGCGCTACGGCACCCCCGCCTACACCAACATCCTCTACCCGTTCCCGGTCGACCCGCCGCGGGTGCCCCGGCAGAACCCGACCGGCGAGTACCGCCGCGAGTTCGAGGTTCCGGACGGGTTCCCGGCGGCTGACGCGGTGCTCCGGTTCGAGGGCGTCGACTCCGCGTTCGCGGTCTGGCTCAACGGGATCCGGCTCGGCGACGCCAAGGGCAGCCGGCTGACGACCGAGTTCGACGTCCGCCCCGCTCTGCGTCCGGGGCGGAACGTGCTTGCGGTCCGGGTGCACCAGTGGTCGTCCGGCAGCTACCTGGAAGACCAGGACATGTGGTGGCTGTCCGGGATCTTCCGGTCGGTGTCCGTGGCCGCCCGAGGTGTCGAGGACTTCTTCGTCCACGCCGCCTACGACCACACCACGGGCCGGGGCAGCCTGGCCGTCGACGTCACCGCCGCGACCCGGGTGTCCCTGTCGGTGCCCGAGCTCGGCATCACCGGCGCCGACCCGGCCGGACCGCACGTGATCGACGGCGTCGAGCCCTGGTCGGACGAGAACCCGCGCCTGTACGCGGCGGAACTGGTCTCGGAAGCGGGCGAGCGGATCCCGCTGCGCATCGGCTTCCGCACCGTGACGGTCGTGGACGGGGTCCTGACCGTCAACGGCCGACCGATCTCCCTGCGGGGCGTCAACCGCCACGAATGGCACCCGTTGACCGGGCGGACCCTGACCGAGGACACCATGCTGGCCGACGTGCTGCTGATGAAGCAGCACAACATCAACGCGGTGCGCACCAGCCACTACCCGCCCGACCACCGCTTCCTGGACCTGTGCGACGAGCACGGGCTGTGGGTGTTCTGCGAGGGCGACCTGGAGACGCACGGTTTCGAGCCCGGCGGCTGGCGGCGCAACCCCAGCGACGACCCCGCTTGGCGCGAGGCCTACCTGGATCGGGCCGCGCGGCTGGTGGAACGGGACAAGAACCACCCCTCGGTCATCGTCTGGTCGCTGGGGAACGAGGCCGGCCGGGGAGAGAACCTGGCCGCCGCGGCCGCGTTGATCCGCCAGCGCGACGACAGCCGCCTGATCCACTACGAGGGCGACTGGGCGAGCTGCTCCTACGTCGACCTGTACTCCCGCATGTACATGGGCGTGGACGAGTTGGCCGCCGTAGGACGCGGCCAGGAGGCCCCGACCGCCGATCCGGCCGACGACGCCCACCGCCGTTCCCTGCCGTTCGTGCTGTGCGAGTACGGACACGCCATGGGCAACGGCCCCGGCGGCCTGTCCGAGTACCAGCAGGTCATCGAGACGTACCCGCGCCTGGCCGGCGGCTTCATCTGGGAGTGGATCGACCACGGGATCGCCCGGACCACCGAGCGCGGGGACTCCTTCTACGCCTACGGCGGCGACTTCGGCGAGGAGATCCACGACGGCAACTTCGTGGCCGACGGGCTGCTGTTCCCCGACCGCACGCCGTCGCCGGGCCTGGTCGAGTTCAAGAAGGTCATCGAGCCGCTCCGGATCCACATCGACTCGGCGGCACAGCAGATCGCCGTGCACAACCTGCACCACGTCCGTGCCAGCGCGTACCTGGGCTTCCGGTGGAGCGTCGAGGACGGCGGCGAGCCGGTCGGCTCCGGCGACCTGACCGTGCCCGCGGTCGCACCGGGCGCGACGACCGCCGTCGCATGGCCCGCCGACCTCGCCGCCGCTCTCGACTCGGCGCGCAAGAACGGCTCCGGCCAGGAGGTCTGGCTGACCGTCACCGCGGTGCTCGCCGGCGACGAGAGCTGGGCCGCGGCCGGCCACGAGATCGCCTGGGGCCAGGGGCTGGTGGTTCCGGCCGGCTCGCCCATCCCCTTCACACCGGCGCCGGCGACCGCCCACGACGGGTACCTCGCCCTGGGTCCCGCGCGGTTCGACAGTCGCACCGGCGCGCTCGTCCGGCTCGGCGACCTGGAACTCGACGGCCCGAGGCTTGACGTCTGGCGCGCCCCGATCGACAACGATCTGCTCAACGCCTTCGGTGAGCCGCAGATCCCCGCTTGGCTCGCCGCCGGGCTGCACCGGATGCGCCACGAGGTCCTGGGCGTCGAGCCCGACGCCTCGGGACTCACGGTCACCGCCCGGCTCGCCGCCGCCGGGTCCTCCTCCGGGCTCGACGTGGTCTACCGCTGGACAGCCTTCGACGGACCGGTCGCGGACCGGGCCCGGATCCGGCTGGAGACCACCGTCACCCCCGACGGCGCATGGTCGGTGCCGCTGCCCCGCCTGGGCGTCACGATGTCGCTGCCCGGCACCGACGCCGAGGTCGAGTGGTTCGGCCCCGGTCCCGGCGAGGCCTACCGCGACTCCCGAACCGCGGCGCGCGTCGGACGCTACCGGTCGAGCGTCTCGGCGATGCAGACCCCCTACCTCCGCCCGCAGGAGAACGGCAACCGCCACCAAGTCCGCCACGCCCGGATCACGGCCCCGGGCGGCACCTTGCTCATCACGGGCGACCCGGTCATCGACCTGACCGTGCGCCCCTGGAGCACCGAAGCCCTGACCACCGCGACCCACCAGCACGACCTGGTTCCCGGCGGCAGGCTCCATCTCCACCTGGACCAGGCGCACCACGGCCTGGGCAGCGCTGCCTGCGGACCCGGCCCCTCGGCAGCGTCCGTCCTGGCAGCGGTCCCGACCGTGTTCGGCGTCGAATTCAGCACCGGCTGGTAGGCGGGCCCAGCCCGCCCGCCCACCAGCGATCCAGCAAGGCTCCCCACCCCACCGTGACCAAGAGGTTCCCCACATGAACAGCACGACCATACGCACCCGCAGATTCCTGGCCTTCGCCACCGTGGCGGTCCTCGCGGCCGGCGTCAGCGCCTGTAGCAGCTCCGCCACCTCCTCCACCGGATCCGCCGCGGAGCCGAGCCAGAACGGCCCGGTGAGCATGGAGTTCTGGGGCTGGGCCCCCGGCTACGACAAGATCGTCGACCAGTGGAACGCCGCCCACCCGAACACCAAGGTCACCTTCAAGAAGATCCCGTCGGGCGGCAAGGGCGGCTACACCCAGATCACCAGCGCGATCACCGCGGGCAAGGGCCCGTGCCTGGCCCAGATCGAGTACGGCACCATCCCGTCGATGCTCGTGAAGAGCTCGATCATGGACATCACGCAGTACGCGAACGCCGACATGGGCAAGTACGTCCCGTCGACCGTCTCGGCCTCCACCATCGGCGGCAAGGTCTACGGCATCCCGGTGGATGTCGGCCCGATGGTCCTGTTCTACCGCACGGACCTGTTCACCAAGTTCGGCATCGACAAGCCGCCGGCCACCTGGGACGAGTACCAGGCCGACGCCCAGAAGGTCGCCGCCGCCGACGCGAGCGTGAAGTTCGGCACCACCCCCATGGACGGCAACGACCTGGCGGCCTTCAGCCTGCAGACCGGCCAGTCCTGGTACTCGACCAGCGGGGCCAGCTGGACCGTCTCCATCGCCAACCCCGGCACCCAGAAGGTCGCCGCCTACTGGCAGGGCCTGAAGGACAAGAACCTGGTGATGCCCAACGGCAACGCCTGGGACCCGCAGTTCGACAAGGCCGCCGAAGCCGGCAAGGTGGTGTCCTTCGTCAACGCGGCCTGGGCCGCCGGCGGTCTGAAGGACGACCTGAAGGACCAGTCCGGCAAGTGGGCGGTCGCCCCGATGCCGACCTGGAGCGCCGACGACAGCAAGACCTCCAGCAACGGCGGCTCGGCCACCTCGGTGATGACCGGCTGCAAGACCCCGCGCGAAGCCGAGCAGTTCGCCGCGTTCCTCTCCTCCGACCCCCAGGCCGTGAGCACGGGCATCACCGTCGGCGGCCTGTACCCGGCCTCGACGGCCGGGCAGGACGACCCGTCGCTCGCAACCGGTGACCCGTACTTCGGCGGCCAGAAGGTCAGCGACGTGTACAAGGCCTCCGCCGCGCACATCCCCACCACCTGGACCAACGGCCCGACCTACCAGCAGGTCGAGACGGACTTCACCACCGCCATGGGCCAGGGCAGCTTCCCGGACGCCGTCGGCAAGGTCCAGACCTCGACCGTCGCCGCGATCAAGCAGCTCGGCCTGTCGGTGACCGGAGGCTGAGGCAGCGGAACTCCCGCCGCTTCTATGGGTTCCCGCGGCCTCCGCGGGAACCCGCACCCTGATGACGAACCGCCCAGCGAGGTTTCCATGAGCAGTACCAGCAGCGCCCGGACCGCGTCACCGCCGCAGCCGGTGGCCGCAGTTCCCCGCGGCGCCTCCCCGGCCCGTAGGCCCCGGCGCGCCGGCCGCCGCCCTGCCGCGGTGACCGCGTCCGGGTTCCTGGCGCCGTTCGCGGCGCTGTTCCTCACCATGATGGTCGCGCCGATCGGCTATGCGATCTACGAGAGCTTCTTCACCGTCCAGCGCGCCGGTCTGTTCGGCGGTGCGCAGTCCACCCGGTTCGCGGGACTCTCCAACTACCTCGCCGCCTTCCGCGACCACGACTTCATGGCGTCGATCGTCCGGGTCGTGCTGCTGGGCTGCGTCCAGGTCCCGGTCATGCTCGGCCTGGCCCTGCTGCTCGCGCTGCTGCTGGACTCCCGCTCGGCCCGGCTGCGGAAGACCTTCCGGTTCATCTACTTCCTGCCGTACGCGCTCCCGGGGGCGATCGCCGCGGTGATGTGGTCCTTCCTCCTGGTGAAGAGCCTGTCGCCGTTCACCGGCCCGCTGTCCCACATCGGCATCACCACCGACTTCCTGTCGCCGTCCTGGGTCCCGGTCTCGATCGGGAACATGATCACCTGGGGCTGGACCGGCTACAACATGCTGATTATCTACTCCGCGCTGCAGACGGTCCCCGGCGAGGTGGTGGAGGCCGCCGCGCTCGACGGCTGCACCGGATGGCGCCTGGCGTGGCACGTGAAGATTCCCCTGGTGCGCCCCGCGCTGGTGATGACCACGATCTTCTCCATCATCGGGACGGCGCAGCTGTACACCGAGCCGGCGGTGCTGGTCGGCGCACGCATTCCGGGCGTCTCGCCGAAGTTCTCCCCGATCATGAACACGACCCTGGGCATGGACGTGGGCGGCCAGAACCTGGCAGCCGCCGAGTCTGTGGTCCTCGCCCTGGTCACCCTCGTGCTCTCGTTCGGATTCCTGAAGTACACCCAGCGCAAGGGAGCGATGGCATGAGCGTCGTCCTGGACAGCCGACCGGCCCGACCGGCCCGACCGGCCCGCCGCGGCGGCGAGATCGCGAGCAGGACCGTCGTCAACGGAGTGCTCGGCCTGATGGCCGTCTACACGCTGATCCCGCTGTGGTGGCTCTTCGTCTCCGCGACCAGGGGCTCGGGTTACCTCTACACCGGTACGCCGCTGTGGTTCTCCCACTTCGACCTGATCACCAACATCAGCAACGTGCTGAGCTTCGACGGCGGCGTCTTCTCCACCTGGCTCGCCAACAGCGCGCTGTACAGCCTCGTCGGCGCGACCGTCAGCACCCTGCTGTCCGCGATGGCCGGCTACGCGCTGACCAAGTTCAGCTTCCGCGGCCGCGAGAGCGTCTTCAACGTCATCCTCGCCTCGGTCCTCATACCGGCGCCGATGTTCGCCCTGCCGCTGTTCCTGCTCATGGCCAAGCTCAACCTCACCGACTCCTACTGGTCGGTGCTGCTCCCCAGCTGCGTCAGCCCGTTCGGCGTCTACCTGTGCCGGACCTTCGCCGGGTCGTCCGTCCCGGACGAACTGCTGGAAGCCGCGCGGATCGACGGAGCGGGCGAGGCGCGCACCTTCTTCAGGATCGCCCTGCCGCTGATGGCCCCGGCGCTGGTGACCGTCTTCCTGTTCCAGTTCGTCGGCATCTGGAACAACTACCTGCTGCCTTCACTCATGCTCAACTCCGCCTCGCGCCTGCCGGTGACGGTCGGCCTGGTGCAGTGGCGGTCGGAGTTCGCCAACGGCGTGTCACCGCTGCTGCCGATCACCGGTGCCTTCCTGTCACTGATCCCCTTGCTCGTCGCCTTCATCAGCCTCCAGCGCTTCTGGCGCAAGGGCCTGACCGCCGGCGCCGTCAAGTAGCGCATTCCCCCGAGCACGAACGAGCACGGGTTCCGCATGGACGTCGTCAACCTCGTGCCTGAATACCGTTTCCGCAGGTCAGCGAGGCGCTGACCTGCGGAAACGATGAGAGGTCGAACTGCGTTTCCGCAGGTCGGAGGGCCCTTTACAGGTTGAAGTAGAGCTCGAACATGCCTCTGACCTGCAGATATGGCGGGCTCACAGAAGATCGTTTCACGACCAGTGCACACGACGCTGCCCCAACTGATGAGATGCGTCGAGATGGACCGAGCAGTGCCGAGGGGTCGCGCCGGCTGCTCGCGGTGGGCGCTACGCAGTGCTATCGAACTCCTGCGTCCAAGGCGGCCTGCGACCAAACCGCGACCGCGCGACGCACCAGATCCGGTTCACTCGGCCGATGCCGGGAAGGCGGAGCCGTAGTCGGTGAAAAGCATCGACCTTGTGCCGTGTGACCTGCGAACTTTCGCCGGTCGCCGCGAATGGGCGAGGCCCGGGCACTGTCACGTCCAGACGGGCGTCTGCCAGAATCGACCGGTCGGTGGACAGAGGCGAGGAGGCTCGCGTGGGCGGGGACGAGGTGCGGTCGCGGATCCCGCAGCTGCGGCTGGACGAGCTGCTGGAGGAGTTGCAGGCGCGGATCGACGCGGCCCGGGGTACCCGTGACCGTGTGCACAGCCTGCTGGAGGCGGTGCTGTCGGTGGGCCGAGAGCTGGATCTGACGCAGGTGCTGCGGCGGATCGTGGAGGCTGCCACGGTGCTGGTGGACGCCCGGTACGCGGCGCTGGGGGTGATCGGTCCGGACGGCGAGTCGTTGTCCCAGTTCCTGACCGTGGGTCTGGACGAGGAGGAGATCGGCCGGATCGGGCCGTATCCGACCGGCAAGGGGATCCTCGGCGAGCTGATCCACCACCCCGAGGCGCTGCGGCTGGCGGATCTGGCCGCGCACCCGGCCTCGCACGGCTGCCCGGCGCACCACCCGGTGATGCGGACCTTCCTCGGGGTGCCGGTGAGGGTGCGGGAGGAGGTGTTCGGCAACCTCTACCTGACGGACAAGAGGAACGGGGAGCAGTTCGACGCCGACGACGAGTCGGTGATCGCGACGCTGGCGGTGGCCGCGGGGGTGGCGATCGACAACGCGCGCCTCTATGAGGAGGCGCAGAGCCAGCAACGGTGGCTGAGCGCGAGCGCGGAGATCACCCGTGGCCTGCTGTCGGGTGCCACGCGCGGCGAGGTGATGGAGCTGATCGCGCGGCGGGCGCTGGAGATCACCGGTGCCGAGCTGGTCGACCTGTCGGTGCGCGAGGGAGACGGCGATGGGCTGCGGGTCGAACTGGCCCTGGGGGGCGACCCGTCCGCGCGGTCGGGGATCCACCTGCCGCTGACCGGGACGCTGTCGGGGGAGGCGTTCAGCCTCGGTTCCCCGGTCACGACCCTCGATCTGGCCGAGGACCCCCGGCTGACCGGCGGGCCGCGCAGGTTCTCCGGCCTGGGGCCGGCGGTGGCCGTGCCGCTGGGCCGGGCGGACGGGCAGATCGAGGGGGTGCTGCTGCTGGCCAGGCAAACAGCGGAGCGGGCCTTCACGGAGCGCGAGATCGGTCCGCTGCTCGGGTTCGCCGACCAGGCCGCGCTGGCGTTGGAACTGGCGGACCGGCGCCGGGACGCCGAGCAGCTGGCGATGCTGGAGGACCGCGACCGAATCGCCCGTGACCTGCACGACCTGGCCATCCAGCGGCTGTTCGCGACCGGGATGACGTTGCAGAGCGCGGCCCGGTTCATCGAGCACCCCGGAGCTTCGGATCGAGTGCTGCGAGCTGTCGGGGACCTGGACGAGACGATCAAGATCATCCGCTCGACGATCTTCGGCCTGAGGGCGCGCGAGGATTCGGTGGCCCAGGGGCTGCGTTCGCGGGTGGTGCGGGTGGTCGAGGAGGCGCAGGCGGCGCTGGGCTTCGCGCCGAGGCTGAGCATGGAAGGCCTGCTCGACACGGACGTTCCGGGCCAGGTGGCCGATCACGTGGTGGCGGTGCTGGGCGAGGCATTGAGCAACACGGCCCGGCACGCGAAGGCCGGCCGGGTCGAGGTGGCGTTGCGGGCGACTGGAGCCGAGGTGGTGCTGACCGTGCAGGACAACGGTGTTGGCATCCCGGAGCAGGGGCGGCGCAGTGGGCTGCGCAACCTGGCGGACCGTGCCGAGAGCCTGGGCGGGGCGCTGGAAGTGTCGAGTCCGCCCGAGGGCGGGGCCCGGCTCGTCTGGACGGTGCCGTTGGAGGGCTGATCGCTGCCGAGGGGAACGTGGCCGCGCGTTTTCGGTGTCAGCGGTGCGGGGCAAGGGCGGCGGCGGGCAGGAGGCGGCCGGTTACCCACTCGGGGCGGATCCGGACGGTCACCTGGCCGGCGGGCGGCGCAGCGGGGGCCCGAGCGGCAGCACCTTCCCCGGTGGTCTCGGCCGTGCCGAGGAGGGTGACGCTCCAGCCGCTGCCGTCGGCTGTGCTGATTTCGTCGGCTTGGAAGGCGACGAGTGTCCCCGCGACCGCGCGAAGGAACTCGGAGCCGGCGGTGGCCTGCAGCACGACGCTGCCGTCATCGTCGAGGCGGTAGCGGGTCGGCAGGACAGCGGGCAGAGCGCCGACGGTGTAGACGACGCGCCCGACCGGTGCCCCGGCCAGCAGGCGCAGGCAGTGCCGCTCATCGAGCGGCGCGGTGTCAGGTGTCATGGCATTGATGGTCGTCCGGTGCCGGTGGGTGCGGGAGAGGCCGTTGGTCCCCCGGCCGGTGGCCGGGCGGCCCGACTGCCAGGGGCAGGAATCAGGGGACGCGCCGGCCGGCTGCCTTGTCGTGGGCGGCTAGGGCTTGAGTGGCGATGACGGCGGCCTGGACCCGGCGCTCCACGCCGAGCTTGGCCAGCAGACGGGAGATGTGGTTCTTGACGGTCTTCTCGGCGAGGTAGAGGCGCTGGCCGATCTGTCGGTTGGTCAGGCCCTCGCCGATCAGGGCGAGGATCTCCCGCTCGCGGTCGGTGAGCTGGGGGAGGTCAGAGGTCTGCGGGGCGGTGTCGCCGCGCAGGCGGGCCATCAGGCGGGTGGTGGCTCCGGGGTCGAGCATGGACTGCCCGGAGGCGACCGTGCGGACGGCGGAGACGAGGTCGGTGCCGCTGATCTGCTTCAGCACGTAGCCGGCGGCTCCGGCCATGATGGAGTCCAGCAGCGCCTCCTCGTCGTCGAAGGAGGTGAGGATCAGGCAGGCCAGCTCGGGCATGCGCGAGCGCAGCTCGCGGCAGACGGTCACGCCGTCGCCGTCCGGCAGTCGCATGTCGAGGATCGCCACGTCGGGACGGAGTGCGGGTACCCGGGCGAGTGCCTGCTCGACCGTGCCGGCCTCGCCGACCACGGTCAGGTCGGGTTCTGCGTCCAGCAGGTCGTGCACGCCGCGCCGGACCACCTCGTGGTCGTCGAGCAGGAACACCTTCACCGGGTCGCTCGCCCGGTCCGCCGTGCTGTCTGCCATCACTTCTCCGTACCTGCTGGACCCGCCGCCGGAACGGGACGAGTGGGGATCGTTGGGCAGTCTGCCTGTCGCTCAGCCGCGTGCGGTAGGGCCGGACGGCCCTACTTCTCCCGGTCACGGGCGGATGGAGCCGGCCGACTGGGCCGCAGCCGAGTCCTGACCGTCCGCCTCCGGTAACTCGACGCGGCGTCGGGGAGTGGGGCAG